>CAYUDW010000139.1:0-9409 GCA_964442595.1 uncultured candidatus Brocadiaceae bacterium | reverse complement strand
TTTTATGCGACTTGAATAAACTGCCAGAGATGATATGAAAAAACAATGTATTTAACTATAATTAAAAAACTTACAATTCGAGTCGCTGGAATTTTATCCGATACGATTGTCAGATATAGTCAGTTACGTGAGTCGGATAAACGTTGTTAGATGTATTGAAAATATATATACTATGTGTTTTAGGAATAAAAAGGATATTTAAATGGATTTTCTAGATTACATTGATAGTTCACTTATTTTTTCGATTCCTATTTATTTTAGATCAAGAGAAGAGCATAAAAAATACTTTGATGAAAAGCAGAATCAGTTTTTAAAACAACAAGAATCTTCATTTCATCAAATTGGTGCAACAGTAGATTCCAATGAAAGAATAAGATTAGAAGTTTATTTTAACCAAAACTACTTTCACGTATGGTATTATACTGAGATCATTGGATATATAGAGTTTAGAAAAAAGAAAAATTTTATTTATGCGTTTGTTTTCTTGCCTAAAGCTAAAAGATTTGCTCCTTTAATGAATAAAAAAATGTTTTTAATATCAGATAAGTTCCCAAGTTATAGAATTGAAACATATGACTTATCAAATGAAGAGATCGTTAGTGAAATTTATAAAATAATCAAAGCTATTCATAAACATAATGACCGTTTCCGCCGATATTTTGTCGATACATCTGAGATTAAAAATTATATCAATTTAATTGACTATAAGAACCTTAACTGCACCGATAATAAATAAAAAATAATTGTTTGTATTCGGGTGTAAGATATTTGATTTTATTTCTAAGTATTTAATGATAACATCTAACCATTGGCTGGAGATAACGAGGTGAGCTGTTCGATGAGTTTTAGATTTTCTGATTATCAAGAGGAATTTGAAAGTTGAATGAGCATCGCTTTTGAACACCTCGTATCTCAGCCTTGCCCGTTAGGCATATAAATTTCAAATATGAATATAGAATCACTATAAAAAGGAGAACAAATCATGAAGAATGTATTTTTTTCTATAACGCTGATGTTAGCAATGGGTTTCTTAGTCCCCAATCTTTTGTATTCTCAAATAGGTGTCGACCTGGAGACCGGTTTAATAAGGAGCGGCTATAATGATGTAAGAATTCCTGGTGATACAGGCACATTATTCTCCCTTTCTGAAGATTTAGAAGCTGATGATGCTGTTTTTTATCGAATCAGTTTGAATTATTCGTTAGGCAAAAAACACACTATATCCATTCTTTATGCTCCATTAACGATTAATTCCTCAGGAAAATTTTTAGAGGATATTCAATTCGAAAATTTAACCTTTCCAACAAATACAGATATTGAAGCTACATACAAATTCAATTCATATCGACTGACTTATCGCTATGAGTTGTATCAGGGAGATTCATTTGAATTTGGTTTGGGCTTAACTGGGAAAATCAGAGATGCAGAAATAGGACTAAAAAGTGACAACCTGGAATCGACAAAAGATAACTTAGGATTTGTCCCATTAATCAATTTTAGATGTTTTTTCAAAGCAACAGATCAATTGGGTTTTTTATTGTCTGGCGATGCGTTGGCAGCGCCTCAAGGGAGAGCTGAAGATATATTAGCCGCAATTACATATGGAAAATCAGATAAATTTAGAATAAAATTGGGGTATCGGATACTTGAAGGTGGGGCTGACAATGATGAGGTGTACACATTTTCATTAATAAATTATGTAGTTTTCGGTCTGATGATTCATTTATGATTGTAATTATATACTTTTAACTGCGCCTAACAAAAGCATTAACGCCGACCAAGGGGCGGTGTTTCAATTTATTTACATTCAGTGCTTTTGTTAAATTTAAATTAAATTTTGATGTTCGGTGCGTGTTAGCCCCTTGGCGGGTTATGATTACCGTTAGGTGAAATGGTGACCGAGACATTACAATAAAAAGGAGAGATCGAAATGCTTACAAACAAAAGGATTTTTATAACCTTTTCTTTTCTTTTATTTCTGACGAATACCGGATTTGGGCAGACTATCAGTTACAACTTTGATGTCTCTTCTTATGATATTTTCTACGAGATTGATGCTGAAAAAAGAATCTTTAAGTCAGTACAAGATATTTTTATTAAAAATGCATCTACCGATGCTCTTGATCGAATGAATTTTCTTTTACATCCAGAGCTATTTATAGATGATATTGCCGTAGAGAATCTCCAAGGTAAGAATCTGTCGATAAAGAGCTGGAAAACGGTTGGGGTTACAAAGGTTTTTAAAAATGAGCTTCAAATCGTCGAGGTTCAAACTCAAAAAACAATAGCCCCCGGACAGCAATGTAAGTTTCACTTAGAATATCACATGCTATCCGAATCCTTCGAAAATAGTTCGCAAATTCCAGATAATACTCTTGAACTTGTGATTTCTCCGAAGGTGAGCTATGCAATAGGACCTAAAACTGGCCATAATGCAATTTTCAATAGAAACATCATTGCTCCCTTTCAGATAAGGATTAAATATCCCGATGGGAATCTATGCTGTGTGCCGGGTACTCTGCTATCGTCAGCAAAAGTAGAAGATCGTATTATCGAAACCTACCATAGTAAGATCCCTAACATTCCAACATTTTCCTGTGCAATTTATGAAAAGACAGTAAGAAAAATTGGAGACATAACTTTTGAGTACTACCTTTATCCGGGGCAATCCTTTGTTGAGCAAATGGCTACTATGCCAGCCCAATTTGTTCAGCTCTATACTTCATCCTTCGGAGATATCGGAACAGATACCTATCGATTTGGTAATATCGGAGCACCAGATTCGAGATTACTGAGTCTGGAGAATAAGGGTAATGCCATCTATCTTGCAGACCTGTTAACCCGATATTATTCGATGGACGATGGCGTTAAGGATATGTTCAATGGCTTAATTGCTCATGAGTTATTTCATAATTGGAATATTTTCGCTATTAATTGGGTTGGTCAACTCACCGATTGGTTTGAAGAAGGTGGAGCCAACTTCATTGCTTCCTGGGCAAGTGAAAAAGTAATAAGTGAAGATTTTGGTATTTCAGGGCGAATACATTTTACAAGTGCGTATGCTGGTGATCAGGGAACTCCCGGTTATAATGCCAATGGAACACTTGCCTCCGTGTCCAAGGAAAACTCGGAAGATCCGGAGTTAATGCTGATATATTATTACGGTGCACTTGTATGGGAACAATTACGACAGAAGATTGGAGATGAGAGCTTATTTGCCGGATTGGGTGATTTTTTCAAGAAATACAGATTTGAAACTGTAACTTATAAGGACTTCCTCCAATGTCTGCAGGCTAAAACGAGTGTTAATATCGAAGAGTACTTAAATCAATGGATAAAACACAACGCTATAATCGATCTCTCGATAAGCAATGTAAGTATTCAGCAGAAGGATGATTTTTATAGTACTTACGTTGAGATCTTAGTTGATTCTAACCGGGATTATGAACTGTTAACAGCTATCGGGTACAAAACATCGCCGGAAGGTGAAATGGAAATGATAGATTTACATACGATGAAAAAAGGAGTACATAAAATACGCTTCCAAAGCAAAAAAGAACCTGTGTTCATCCAAATAGATCCGGGCTGCCGAGTTCCGCAGATAAACCTGGACAACAATATTTGGAGTCAGTAGCCTATAAGATAGGTTTCATTTCACTGTGGACACAACTTATTTCTTAAGATTGAAGGGGTGGGCTATGGCTACCGTATTAAGATATCAAATAATGAATTTGAAAGAATTCTAAAATGAGCGAAAAATATTGCATTCTCAAAACATCGTAATTATACGAAAGGTTTTAATATAAGCACTACTAAAATTCGCACCTAACTATGCATCAACCTGACGCAGGGGCTCTGGCACAAATTAAATATTCAGAACATTCCTGAAAGTTAGGATTAAACCCTGAAGTTCGGTGCGTTCTAATCCCTGCGCAGGTTATGCTGGCGTTATTCATAGGTTAGGAAAAGCGAGAGAAGAACTTAAATCATGGAGGTAGATATGAATTCTTCAATGGATCGGAAAGAATTTATAAAATCAGTCTGCACCTTAGGGGCTTGTTCATGTGTTAGTGTCTTAATGATCGGAATAAATAATGCTTCTGGGCAGGAATCAAAATCATCCAAACCAAGTGATCCGTTGGAAAAAAGAGCCATCAAGCGAATGGAATTTGCCGATCTCTGGGTGAAGCGATTTATTAATGTGTTGGATAATACACTGGATGAGGAGACCAGAAAAAAAGTGATGATGACCAATGGCAAAATCTGCTATCAAGAATGGATAAAATCAAAGGGTCAACAAACTGAAGTTGTTCTGTATGAAAAATGGGTAGCCCGGGTTAGAGAAAATGTAAAGGATGGTTCCTTTCAAATCGATGGAAACGTCATTTATTTTCAGTACATGGGCAGCGCTGAAACAGGACAGGAGGCGCCAGAAAACGTTTGTCTGTGCCCAATGGTGGAATCTAAACCTGCTGGATTATCTAAAACCTATTGCCTATGTTCGGTCGGCTACGTGAAAGAAATGTTCGAGCAGACTTTCGGAAAACCAGTAGACGTTCAACTGGTCGATTCTGTACTCTATGGCGGGAAGCGGTGCAAGTTTAGAATAACGGTGAGTTAATTCAAAAATACTTATATTTTTTAATAACATTAGTTTTGGTTAATTGGGTGTAGGTGTTCATATTATAAATACACAATTCTGTATAACCCAAAAATGTACCGGATGAAAATACTACTTTCAATTTTTACATTTCCTTTCGGACAACGCATGTTGCGTGCGTTGTGGTTACTCACTACAATTGGGTTTAGTTCTTTCTGTAAGGTTAATTGTCATCCGTTGCCCCGTTTGATTATCGGTTGTTTTCACCAGTGATTTTAAAAGTTAGCTGGTAGGATTTATACAAATAAGCCTGAAAAATTTTAATCAAAGTGTAAAAAAAAATTTATCACCTGATATCAGGGAAAATAGAAAACCATTGGATACCAAACTAATATAATTGAAGTAAGTTAAAATTAGCTGTATATTTAATAAATATTTAGGAGAAAAGCTATGATTTTCTTATTAACAAGTAAGTCTAATATTTTTAAACTATTAAAAGTATTGATTTTATTATTGATTATTTTTATAGTTATATTTAGTTGTAAAAAAGGTATCAACACTAGCAATCCAAAAGTATCTGACGCCAAATATGTTCTTCCTTATCCCATAGGAAAGAAATATCTATGCTCCCAGAGTTTTGGAGGAAATATCTCACATCAAGGTGTTTTTTACTATTCAGTTGATTTTGATATGCCCAAAGGATCAATTATTACTGCTGCTCGAAAGGGAAGAGTTATTTTTTTTCAAGAAAATTTCTATGATCAAGATCTAGGAACAGAAAAAGCAAATGTAGTTATAATCCAACATGAAGACAGCACATATGCTAGATATGCCCATCTAACACATAATGGCGCTTTAGTTGAGGTTGGACATGAGGTTGAAACGGGAGATACCCTTGGATTCAGCGGTAGTTCGGGTTCACCCGGTCATTATCATTTACATTTTGATGTTACAAAAGATTGCCCCCAGACCAATTGTCAAACGATTCCATTTAAATTTAAAAACTGTTCGCCTGATCATTACCCGCTCAAGAGCGGAGTATATTATAGAGCAAAAAAATATTAATAAAATGAAAATGACCAGAACAAATCTAATTTATTGACAGCACCTGTAGAACGGGAGATGAGAGAAATCAATCGTCGGGCTGATATTGGTGACAGGTGGTCTGTACCTGGTATTGAAAATCTCTTGTTAGTCAAAACGTACCTTGCTATGAATAAACCCTAAAAGTGAAAAGGTCACGAATTTTACTTGCTATCAAAATTTTAGTTCACACGGTATTCTATTTCAAAAAGAGCAAAGGCGTAACTTCATGACGCTGAATCTATGGATAGTGTGGTCGATTGAGCGAATACAACTATCATGGTTGCATTTCGTCACGATTGGAAAAGTATGCTAAGACGGCTTTGCCTCAATCGAAAATGGAGAAGTATTTAAATAAATTACTACATCATGTGGAGCCGGAAAAACCGTATCTGGAACCTTCGCTCACCATTCAAGATCTTGCCGAGAGGATAAGAGATAAAAAATCATGCTGCATGATATTAAAACCCATTTCCATTTAATCATTATATTTCAGTGTTTATTCTTTTCTTTTCATTTACTATCCCAAAAAAATGAGAGACGGCTGAGTAATATTATTCTGGTTGCATTTTTGCTATCTAAAGCCATTACAGAAATTGGCGGAGTTCTTGCTCATTTTGAAGAGTTAAGAGGGTTTTTCTATTCTTACGCCCCACACATTTTTTATATTGGCTTTCCTTTTCATTACGTATATGTGCCGGTGTTGTTTTTATATGTACTGTCCATAACCAAGAGAGACTTTCATTTTAAAAAAGTTTATTTATTTCATTTTACCCCATTCCTACTTTTCAGTGTTCTGTTCATACTCAGATTCCATATCAACAGTGCCGATACATTAAGAGAAATTCTAAGAACTGGTTCCCTGTTAACTTTTTTTGAACGGCTGGGTTTTGACTTTTTAGAGAATACTCAATTTTTTATTTACGCTATTGCCTCATTGATTGTTTTAAAGAAATACCGTACGGAGATCAAAAACGTCTATTCGACTATTGAACACATCAATTTAGTCTGGTTGAATTTAGTGATTTTTGGATTTATCGGATGGACGTCACTTAGGTTCCTGGATTTAGTTTTATGGCTTACATTCGGAAATAATGCCAGCTATATTGCGATTTTTTTATACATTATGGCTGAGGTCGTTTTTCTTATTTTTGTAAGTTTAATGTTTTTTAAAGGCCTTAGACAACCAGCAATCTTTTCAGGATACGATGGGAATGAATCCAGAGGAAAATATGAAAAAACCCCCTTAGCTGATGCGGTTAAAGAGGATTATAAAAATAAATTGCTTCTATACATGGAAACGCAAAAACCATATTTAGAACCATCATTGTGTCTCAATGATCTTGCCGAAAAAGTAGCAATCGCTCCTCATCACATATCTCAAGTCCTGAATGCCAGTTTAAACCAAAACTTTTACGATTTTATCAATTCCTATCGTGTCAAAGAGAGTAGGAGGCTTCTGTCAGAGCAGGTCCCTGATAAAAAAACGATTTTAGAAATTCTTTACCAAACCGGTTTTAACTCAAAATCCGTGTTTAACACTGCATTTAAAAAACATACTGGCATGACGCCTACCCAGTTCAGGAAATTGAAGAATTCCTGAATTCGTCTCATCTCTTTAAAATCAGTCCATTTCGTATTCCTATTATTGCCTGATTTTTAATGAACAAAACGTTTGACCTTATGGGGCAGGTCGATTTTGCAAACTTTTTTACTAATTTTTAACGTTCTTATTATAACAACGAATATGGAGGATAAAAAAATGCCAAGTCGAAGATTAAAAATATGGTTCCTAACAGTAACATTCTCTCTCATTTTCCTTGGCTGTACAAAAAAGTCTGTAGCCCCGGAAATTACAGAACAAGATACACTTGCCAGCATCCAAAAAGTAGATGACTATCCACTCTATACAATGACCTACTATGGCGATTATGGCTTTAAAGAATACCTTCTCACAGGCAATTTACCATTCTTCAGTTCGGATGTTCTCCAATGCGAAGAACGTTTTGCATGTACCTGTTTTGCAGCTATGGGCAAGGAAGGAAGCCTCATATTCGGCCGAAATTTTGATTGGCAACCGAACCATGCAACTTACTTGCTTCTATTTACTGATCCACCGGATGGATTTGCGTCCATCTCAATGGTAGATCTGGGCTTTTTGGGATACGATGATAATGCCTAGCCCAATTCTCCTAATAACCGTACACCCTTACTCATAACACCGTTTTTCCCTTTTGATGGCATGAACGAATGTGGTGTGGCTATTGGCATGAATGCAATTCCCAACGCGCAATCACCTTACGATCCTGCAAAAGTGACGATTGGAGAACTAAAGGTCCTCCGTTTGGTACTGGATTATGCAAGTAATACTGAAGAAGCCATCTCTCTGATTCAGAAATATAATGTTCGGATAGAGGATCCGCCAATCCACTACCTCATTGCAGATTCATCAGGGCATTCCACTATTATCGAATTCGTTGATGGCAATATGATTGTTATGCGCAATATAGAATCCTGGCAGGTTACCACCAACTTTATTATTTCTAACTCTAATGCGCCGGAGAATGTATCCTGCTGGAGATATAATACAGCTTATCAAACACTCAAAGATACTAATGGAGAACTCTCTCAAAATACTGCAATGAATCTGTTACATCAGGTTTCATTACCAGGCACCAGATGGTTTGCAGTTTATGATGCAAAAACAATGGAAGTTACGGTTGTGATGGGCAGAAAGTATGAGGAAGCACATAAGTTTACAATCATAAAGAATAATCAATAAATTGAGTCAATATGATTAATATTAATATGGAGGTAAACGATGATTACTGCAAAATTTAACCTTAGCTTGATATTTTCTATGATGTTTTTTCTGCATATGCTTTGCATGAGTTGTGACAAAGATAAGAACATTCAAGAGCCACGAAATGAGACAGCACTATACGTGCTACCCTTTCCTGTTGGTGTTACTTATACTTGTACCCAAAGTTTTGATGGGCATATTTCTCATTATGGTGTCTTTAAATATGCAGTTGACTTTGCTATGCCTATAGGTACTATAATAACTGTTGCCCGTAGGGGGCGAGTTGTTTTTGTTGAAGAACAATTTGAAGATCGATATACTGGATCAGAGACGGACAATGTAGTCGTTATCATTCATGATGATAGTACGTATAGTAGATATGCTCATATAAAACAAAATGGGGCTTTGGTTGAAGTAGACCAAGAAGTATCGGAAGGTGATAGCATTGCGCTAAGCGGATGTTCAGGGACTATAAATCCACATCTTCATTTTGATGTAACTGAAGATTGTCCATATCGGGATTGTCAAACGATTCCTTTTCGCTTTAAGAATTGTAATCCACCTCATGATCCCCTTGTTCGTGGAACCGCTTATACCGCAGAACCTTATTAATGCGAATTATGTTATTTTTTATTACAAAAAAGCGTTCGACCTTATAAGGCGGGTCGATTTTATGTATAGTTTTCAGTAATTTTATTATGTTTCGACATTCTTAAAACTAAGAGAAAAATTATGAGATTCAATTAATTTGCCAAGTAGTGATGTTAAAAATTTCATGAAAAAATCCAAAATAAAGTTGTCTAGAATAACAAATGAGAAATTTAGTGTAGACAAGGAAATATGAATTTTTTTTTTATTGGAGATAAATATTTTGAGGTCAAAGCTTGCTGTAATCTCTGATATCCATGGAAATCGTTGGGCAC
>CAYUDW010000138.1:0-9550 GCA_964442595.1 uncultured candidatus Brocadiaceae bacterium | reverse complement strand
GGTTCCTGGACATCGCCGGCAAGCACGCTGCCCGGCTGGAGCGGATCGTGGAGGACCTGCTCGCCCTGTCTCGCATCGAGCGCGCGCTTGGCACGGGCAGCATCGATCTGGTCGAAACCAGGCTGCACGACGTCCTCCATGCGGCAGCCGCCGACTGCGAGGCCAGCACCCGCGACAGGGAGGTGGCCGTCCGGATCGACTGCCCGGAAGACCTGCAAGTCCAGGCCAATCCCCATCTGCTCGAGCAGGCCATCCTGAATCTCCTGGACAACGCCATCCGGTACGGCGATCCGGGCACCCACGTAGACCTCCAGGCCGAACGCGCGGACGGCGAAGTCCTGGTGCATGTCACCGACCGGGGCTGCGGCATTGCGGCCGAGCACCTTGCCCGCATCTTCGAGCGGTTCTATTGCGTGGACAAGGCGCGCAGCCGCAAGCTCGGGGGCACGGGGCTCGGGCTGGCCATCGTCAAGCACATCGCGCAGGTCCACGGCGGGAAGATCACGGTCCAGAGCACACTCGGTGAAGGCAGCATCTTCACCATCCACCTTCCCGCCGCCGGCTAGACTTCCAGGGCCGCACTGGAGGATCGCGCGTCCCTCTTCCCTCGCGTGAATGAGCCGGTCGCAACGGGTGGCAGGGCGCGCGTGCCAGACCCTCGCGCTTGCTGCGGTTCCCGCCTCGCCGCAGTGCTGCCTTAACAATGCTCCTGTATCCTGAAGCCCGCCCTGTCTGGCGGGGGAAGTTCCAACGTGCGCCAACCAGAGCCGTCCCGAAGGCCGTAGATGCCGCGGCTGAAGCCACAGGGAGGGAGGACTAGATGCTGAGACCGTCGAGGCTCGTTGCGGTTGAGGCTATCTGCCTGTCGTGCCCGTGGGCAATGCCGCGTGGGGCGCAGATCCTGAGATGGAATCGTTGCAGCGGCATGTCTACCTGAAGGAGGGGCTCCGCTTCGACTCGTGGAATCCTCACCTCAGGCTCAATGCAGGGGGCCGCGTCGGGGCCGAGTTCTGGCTGCGCCCCGCCCGTCATCCCTTAACCTGACCTTAACAGACGCGGAGTAGCGTGGAGGCGACCAGGCCGGCCCAGGACGAGAACAAGCACCGCAAGCCGCAAGAAGGGGAGCGGCCCGAGGGGGGGAGGACAAGGCCGAGAGCGGCAGACGGAAACGGTCCCATCTACCTCTGGTCGTCCAGGCCTGGAATGGGCTCGTCGCTGCCGAAAAGGAGAGTGAGCAAGATGAAGCACAAGATGCTCAGGGCCGTGCTGGCGTCCTTGCTGGGGGTGGCGCTGGTCTTGACCGCGGGCACTCCCAGCGTCTACGCACAGGGCGAGCAGTCGAGGATCGTGATAGACGGTTCGACCACGGTCGGGCCGATCGCGAAGGCCTTTGCCGAGTACTACATGTCGAAGCATCCCGAGGTGAACATCACCGTCAGTGAATCGGGAAGCGGCAACGGTGCCAAGAGCCTCGTCAACGGCGTCTGTGACGTGGCCGACATGTCTCGCTTCATGAAGCAAAGCGAGTTCAAGGCGGCTGTTGACAACGGCATCATGCCCGTTGCACACGTGGTGGCGATCGACGGCCTGCCCGTGATCGTCCACCCCAGCAATCCCGTCAAGCGACTGACGGTCCAGCAGGTCCGAAACATCTACGCCGGCAGGATCACGAACTGGCGCGAGGTCGGCGGGCCGGACGCCAGGATCGTCAAGATCAGCCGCGACACCAACAGCGGGACGTACGAGACGTTCGAAACCATCGTGATGCAGAAGCAGAGGATCGCCGCCGACGCGGAATACGTGGGCAGCAACGGCGCCGTCCGTCAGAGCGTGCAGAGCACGCCGACCGCCATCGGCTATGCCGGCCTCGGCTTTGTGGGCTCGACGGTCAAGGCGCTGGAGATCGACGGAATCTACCCGGACCGGGCCACGGTCTCGTCCGGCCGTTATCCGATCGCCAGGCCCCTGTTCATGTTCACCAATGGCTATCCCGGGCTGGGCACTCACCTGCATGCCTTCGTCACGCTCTACCTGACGGAACAGGGCCAGGACATCATCGAGGACATCGGCTTCGTCCCCGTGACCAACTACTGAGAGGCCAGGCGCTCCGCACTGGCTCGTCGGAGGACGGTTGCTGCCAGCCATGGCGACAGAATCCCCTCAAGCGCGAGATGAGGCACTGGGCGAGGAGTTGCTGCTCGGCCAGGGGGCCGGCCTGATGAAGACGGCCGGAGCCCTCGCCGGCCACGGCTTCCTGCTGCTTGTGACGTCGATCTCCGCGCTGGCGGTCCTGTTCATCTTCTTCTTCATCATCCGGGACGCGCTTCCCTTCTTCCGCCTGGAGGGTCTCCGTGAGTTCTTCACCAGCACGGAGTGGTATCCGTCCGGGACCCCTGCCGCGTTCGGCGCCCTGGCCCTGTTCTTCGGCAGTGGACTGGTGACAGCCGGAGCCGTCTTCGTTGCCGTGCCGCTGGGCGTGGCAGCGGCCGTCTGCATGAGCGACATACTGCCCTTCGGAGTCCGCCAGATTGTCAAGCCCGTCGTCGAGGTGCTGGCGGCCATCCCGTCGGTGGCGTACGGTTTCTTCGCGCTGGTCGTGTTCGCGCCGATGCTTCAGGAGCACGGCGGCGCGCTGCTGGCGCTGGGGGCGTGGCTGATCGGTGCGCCTTTGGGGTTCCTGGCCATAGTGGTGTTGAGCGACCTGCTGGCGGACAGATTGCCGGACAGGGCCCGATGGGCGGGGAGGGCCTGCTTCATCGTCCTGCTCGGCGGCCTCGCGGTGCTCGGGATGCTGCGGCTGACCGGGGCGCTGGCCGACGTCACGATCTACAGCGGCAGGAACGCACTGAACGTCTCCATCATTCTGGGCATCATGGCGTTGCCGACCGTGGTGAGCGTCTCGGAGGACGCGCTCTACGCCGTCGGGCGCGAGCTGCGCGAGGGCAGCTACGCCCTGGGCGCCACTCGCGCCGAGACGATGCTGAAGGTCGTGATCCCGGCCGCCCGCAGCGGCATCCTGGCGGCCGTGCTGCTGGGCGTCATGCGCGCTATCGGCGAGACCATGGTCGTGTGGATGGCCTCCGGCAACGCGGCGCAGATCCCCAAGCCGTGGTACAACATCCTCGAGCCCGTCCGGACCGTGACCGCCACCATAGCCGGCGACATGGGGGAGGCGGATCACGTCACGGGCTCGGCCCGCTACCACGTGCTATTCGCCCTGGCCCTCTGCCTGCTGACGTTCTCCTTCCTCTGCAACGTGGTCAGCGAGTGGGCGTCCCGTCGGTCCAGGGCAAGGAGCGGATGACTGATGCGGCTTCCGACGCGCAAACTGCTGGATCGCTCGTTCTCGGGCCTGGGCGTCTTCTCCATCCTGCTGATGGCGGCCGCCCTGATCATCCTGCTCGGCCCGATCTTCGTGCGCGGCTCCAGGGCCTTTGTCTTCCGCGGCACGGTCGAGTACAGGCGCGTCATGCGCGACAAGTTCGGCCGGGGCGACCGGGCGGCCATCGCACAGGAAGTGGCCGCCGCGACGGCAGCCCGGCAGAACGTCTATGACGCGATCGCCGAGTTCGAGGCGGACCGGTCCCGGCGACGCGAGTACCGATCGGCCCTGCGCGAGCTGAAGGAAGCCGTGCGGGCGCTTCTGGGGCCGTTCCCGGACGATCCCCGACCTGCGCTCCTGCGCGATCAGTACGGCCAGACGCGATGGGACCGCGCCAGGGCGAAGCTGCACAACGTGCTCTATCGCGTCGAGTACGACTACTCGGATCAAACGCGCATGGGTGTCCCGCTCGACGTCCCCCGCGCCAACGACTTCAAGGGAACGTCCCTGGAACCGCTGTTCGGATACATCGAGCAGAACCTGGAGCAGATGCTGCGCCCGCGCCTGACGGTTTACTGGCGGTTCCTCTTCGACGAATCGTATGACGCCCACTTCTTCGGAGGCATCTGGCCCGCTGTGCTCGGAACGCTGTATCTCACGCTGGGCGCTATGCTTATCGCCGCCCCGCTGGGCATCGTCGCCGCCATATACCTGGCCGAATACGCGGGAGAGGGCCGGCTCATCAGCGTGCTGCGTACGTGCATCAGCACGCTGGCGGGCGTGCCGAGCATCGTGTTCGGGCTCTTCGGGCTGGCGTTCTTCGTCAACTCGCTTCACGTCTCGGGCTCGAAGAGCGTGCTGGCCGGCTCTCTAACGCTGGCCGTCCTGGTGCTGCCCACCGTGATCCGTGCCTCCGAAGAGGCCATTCGCGCCGTCCCGCAGACCTACAAGGAGGCGGCACTGAGCCTCGGCGCCGGCAGGTGGCACACGGCTATCTCCGTCATCCTACCTGCCGCCATCCCCGGCGTGCTGACCAGCATCATCATCAGCATGGGACGCGCCGCGGGCGAGACGGCGCCCATCATGTTCACCGCGGCCGTCAGCCTGGGCAAACCGCTCAAGCTGTGGGAGACGCTCTCGCAGCCCACCCCCGCGCTGCCGTGGAACATCTACAACCTGTGCACCGAGCACGCGGCCGTCGACGAGATACGCCACGTGCAGTATGGCATGGTTCTGACGCTGATCGTCCTGGTCCTCCTGTTGAACATCACGGCGATCGTGTTGCGCGCGCGGATCAGCAAGAAACTCAGAGGCTAGCATGAATGATCGATCTGTGAACATGACCGGGGTCCTGGCGGACCGGCCCGCTCAGGAGCGCAGGCCGGGCGCCCGTGAGATCGACGTCGGGAAGCCTATCCTGACGGCCGAGGAGTTCAGCGTCTTCTACGGCGACAACCAGGCGGTCAGGGAAGTGGCGCTGGACATCGCCGCGCGGCAGGTCACGGCCATCATCGGTCCCAGCGGCTGCGGCAAGAGCACGTTCCTGCGCGCCATCAACCGCATGAACGACCTGATCCCCGGCTGTCGCACCAGCGGCGTGCTGGCGCTGGCCGGCCAGGATGTCAACGCCCCCGGCGTGGACGTCGTGGCGCTCCGCAAGGCGGTGGGAATGGTGTTTCAGAAGCCGAACCCATTCCCCAAGTCCGTCTTCGACAACGTGGCGTACGGCCCCCGCCTCCACGGCGTCGGGGGCAGGGGGCGGCTGGCCGAGGTCGTGGAGGACAGCCTGGTCAGCGCCGCGCTCTGGGAGGAGGTGAAGGATCGGCTGCAGGACAACGCCCTGGGCCTGTCCGGCGGCCAGCAGCAGCGGCTGTGCATCGCCCGCGCTCTGGCGGTCCAGCCCCGGGTGCTGTTGATGGACGAGCCCTGCAGCGCCCTCGACCCGCGCTCGACCGCCCGCATCGAGGACCTGATCGGCGAGTTGCGCGGCGATTACACCATCGTTATCGTGACGCACAACATGCAGCAGGCGGCCCGCGTCTCGGACATGACCGCGTTCCTCTACGAGGGCCGACTGGTCGAGTTCGGACTCACCGACCAGGTCTTCACCAAGCCGCGCGAGAAAGAGACCGAGGACTACATCACCGGCAGATTCGGATAAGGGGAAGCGCCGTGCCCAAGCACCTGCAACACGCCCTGGACAAGCTGAAGCGGAGCATCTTCTCGCTCAGCGGAATGGTCGAGGAAAGCGTCCGGGATGCCGTGCGCGCCCTGGATACAAGGGACTCGCGCCTGGCCCAGAAGGTCATCGACGCAGACCTCGAAATCGACCACGCGGAGGTCGACGTGGAGGAAGAGGGCCTCAAGATCCTCGCCCTCCATCAGCCCGTGGCCATTGACCTGCGGTTCATCGTCGCCGTTCTGAAGATCAACAACGATCTGGAACGAATAGGCGACCTTGCTGTCAACATCGCGGAACGCGCCCAATTCCTGGCCACCCACGAGAAAGTGGACATCCCGTTCGACTTCGCCGGCATGGCGGAGAAGGCGCAGGCCATGGTCAAGCAGAGCCTGGACGCCCTGGTGAACCTGGATGCCGGGGCCGCTCTGGCCGTCTGCGCCGCCGACGACGCGGTGGACGCCATGAACCGCCAGATGTACCTGCAGGTGGGGGAGGGCATCCGCGAGCACCCCGACCAGGTCGAAAGCCTCACCCACCTGCTCTCCGTCTCGCGCCACCTGGAGCGCATCGCCGACCACGCCACCAACATCGCCGAAGACGTCATCTACATGGTCCGGGGCGAGATCGTCCGCCACCAGGCGGAGCAATACCGGACGAGTGAAGAATGACAAATGACAAGTGGCGAATG
The DNA here is from genome assembly GCA_964442595.1 of uncultured candidatus Brocadiaceae bacterium. Classification (GTDB taxonomy): domain Bacteria; phylum Planctomycetota; class Brocadiia; order SM23-32; family SM23-32; genus DAOVRD01. The sequence continues at coordinate 3,358 of CAYUDW010000138.1, read as the reverse complement.
TCACGCCGACGCACGGCCAATCCGTAGGGGCACGGCGTGCCGTGCCCGGGAAACACGAGCAGGAGGGGCGCCCTGCGGGTGAGTGAAGAATGACAAGTGATGAGTGCTGAATGGCACGCACACGTACGGCCAGTCCGTAGGGGCACGGCGTGCCGTGCCCGGGAAACACGAGGAGGAAGGGCGCCCTGCCGGCGAGTGAAGAATGACGAGTGCTGAGTGGCGCGGCGGCGGCAAGAAGCCGAGCCGGCGACCGTTACCAGCCCTGTAGCGCCGCCTTCCAGGCGGCCACTTCTCTGGCGTTCCGTGCCGTTGGTACTTGGGGTCGTGTCTTATCCTGTGCATCCGCTCGACTTCGCTCGGGGCAAGCCTGTACATCCCTGTTCCCCGCCTTGCCGTTCCCCTTGTCCTCCGTCTCCCCGGGGCCGCGCCGTTGTGTGCTGTTTGCCAGTCCTCTCGTATCCTGCAAATCCTGTACATCCCTGTTCCTACCATGTCGTTTGGCCTTATCCGGCCGTATCCTTGGTGATCCGTGTCCCCTCGCCGTGCCGTCCCCCGTATCGTCCGCCGTCTCGTATCCTGTAAATCCTGTACATCCCTGTTTCTGCCGTGCCGTTCGCCTTGACGCGCCTCGCTCCGCTACGTACCATAAACCCGCCATGAGGGGAGACGCAGGCAGCAGGGGGGACCAGATGCCAGCCGCCGAATGCCCGCAGAGCGTGCTTCGCCTGGTCGATCTGTTCGACCGGAACCGCAGCACCTATCGCTCACGCGACTACCTGGAGCGCGACGCCCGCACGCAGTTCATCGAGCCCCTGTTCGAGGCGCTGGAGCAGAACGGTACCTCTCGTGTGTCCCCGGAGCGGGACGGTAGGCTTGACAACAGCACCTGGTGTCCAGGGAAATGCATGAGTTGCTGCGGGCCAATCTGACTAGGTCTTTCTCTTGGCTGAGTTCAGGCAAACCGCCCTTTGACGCTGAGGGTGAGGCGCTCGTCAAGCATCACCTCCCGGATCCGATTACCGCTCGGATGATGTGGTATCTCACGCCCGGTCCTCTTATCCATAGAACCGACGAAGGACTCCGGTCTCCGCAGGCCGACTACTTTGGTTTCTACTTACTGCGAGTCGCCCTCCGGGGCTGCTTTTTGAGTCTGAATCATCTTCTCGCCGGGGATCGTCTACTCCGCGAGGAGCTCTATGCGCCCTCAACCATGTGTTTCTACTGTGCCTCGTTCCATATTCTTCACGCCTTTCTAGCCCTCGATGGTAGAGCCATACTATGCTGGCCGATCTGGCTTACTGACACCCCAAGGCCGATGGGACAGCCTCGTCCTCCCGAACCGGTCATGGCGAAGCTCACCAAGGCCAACACATGGGTGTTCGAGCGCAGAACCAAGGCACACGCATGGCGCTGGCTCGAGCTGAAACAGCTCTGGGCAGGTCGTGACGCGGCTCCCCCCGACTACTTCCAGGATCTGTTTCGTTTCTTGTTTCGCGGCAGGCGGAATTGGGAGGAGGGCGTGTCGAGATCGGAGCAACTCGAGGCATACCTCGATGGCAGGATAGGCCAAGAGGCCATCCGGCCGACCCTACGGGACAACCTTGACGAGTTTCTCAGGATGATCCCGCAGCTGCGTCACGACGGAATGTACCAGTCTTTCGGTGAAGATCCAGCTGTAATCGAGGCACTAATCAACCGGGACACCCTGTCGAGCTACGGCATTGACGGGCAGGCCAACGCCGTGGCGCTGTTCTCTTGGGGGTTCGCTCAGGATGTAACGGGGCTTCTGCGAGTGCTTGTCGACGAGATCGATGTCCCGGAGCCGGTAAAGACCTTTCTGAGGCTCAATGTTCATTTGCCGTGGTTCGACGAGCCCAGGCTGAACAAGTGCGGTCACCACGGAGTGCGGACCGCTATGTCGTTCCTGACGGGCTGGCTACGAGGAGGCGATGCCGGCGCTTCAGAAGCGCTTGCCTGAGGCCAATGCCCCGAATGAGAAGAAGGTGATTGAGCGGGAGATCGAGTCCACGGACCGCCAGATCGACCGGCTCGTCTACGAGCTCTACGAACTGAGCGACGAGGAGATCGCCATCGTCGAAGAACGGACAGTCCAAGACTGATTTGTGGAGTCTGAAACATGGCATCCGAAGTTCACGCGCCTACAGTGCGACGATGAGGGGGGAGAAGATGGGCGCAATGGGAGAATCAGGGCCGCAGGGATCTCAGATGGACGATCGGGCCTACGCCGCGTACCAGGCCGCGCTGCAGCACGTCCGTGACAGCATGTCGGCGGTATGGGGCCGGCTGGATACAGCCGTTTTCGGCGTGTCCGCAGGCACGCTTGGCATTCTGTCTAGCCTTCTCATCGCTGCTGGGGACCGCCACTTTGTCCGGAGACGCTTCCTTTTCGTGGGTTGCATCCTATTGTTGGTGACCATGGCATGCACCTTGGGTGCATGGGTGGTCGGCCTGTTGCACCATGTGGCTGATGCCTGGTCGCTCGCCCGTTGGGCCCACGGCCGGGGGGACTACGACGACTTTGGCGATTTTGTCAGCGCCCCATGTCGGCATGCCGCATTATGTGTCCTTCTGCGCCAGCATGTATGGGCTGTGGTGCCGAGCGTTGTCGGGTTGGCGTGCTTTGTTGCTGGGTTGTCATTTGTGGTGGCGTTTGCGCTCCTTAATCTATGAGGAGGAGGTCAAACGAGATGGGTACCGAAGATGGGGATGGCCGCAACGCTGAGCAGCCCCAAACAACTGAGGGGAAAGACGTTAAGGGCAAGGGTGCGTTCACGGTTCCGTACGATGTGAAGCCTATACAGTCTCCAGCGGACGCACAGCCAGGGCCGAGCGATCAAGCCCCCGGCGGAACAGGTGATGGCGGGGAAGGTTCGGGCGGATCGGAGTCCGGCGGATCGGACTCGGGCGGCTCCGAGTCCGGTGGGTCGAACGGCACTGCGGACTGACAGCTCCCCGCTGACCGCGTCGCTCGGCTAACCGCCTATGGCGCCGGCGTGCGGCGCGGAGGGAATGCCAGCCGTGAAGCTCGTGGTGGACGAACAGAACGACGCGCTGTACTTCCGGCTCAACGAGTCCGCCATCGTCGAGTCCGAAGAGGTGGCCCCGGGAGTGATCCTCGACTATGACGCGCAGGGGCGCGTGGTGGGTATCGAGCTCTTGAACGTTAAGGAAAGGGCGCAGGGACAGTCCCTGCGGGAACTACACTTCCAGTCATCGTAGCAGGTAGGAGCTGCCTGGGGCGGCCGTTCCTTGCCCCTTGCTCGGCGTGTCCTGTCCGTGTGTATCCCTGTCCCCCGCCGTCCCGTGCGGCGTTGCCCGGCTCTATCCGTGTTGCGCC
>CAYUDW010000137.1:0-9561 GCA_964442595.1 uncultured candidatus Brocadiaceae bacterium | reverse complement strand
CGCGTCGGGTACCACGGGATCAGCCCTTTGGTTGTCGACCCCGTCATGGTGGCCAAGAGCGGGGACCCGTTGCTGGAGCTGGACGCGCGTTCCGTGATGCGGGACCTGATGCTGCCGCTGGCGACCGTCGTGACGCCCAACCTGGCGGAGGCGGCCGAGCTGGTCGGCGTGGAGGTGGCGGATCTGGCCGGCATGGAGGAGGCCGCGCGGCGTCTGCACGACCTGGGCGCGGAATGGGTGCTCGTGAAGGGCGGGCACCTGGCGGGCGAGCCGGTCGACGTGCTGTTCGACGGCAAGTCGTTCTATCGGGTGGTTCGGCCACGGGTGCGGACCGCGAACTCGCACGGCACCGGCTGCACTTACGCGGCGGCCATTGCCACGGGGCTGGCGCTGGACAAAGCGGTGCCAGAGGCCGTCGAGTGGGCACGGGATGCCGTGCAGGCGGCGCTCAGGCAAGCATTGCCGCTGGGGCAAGGCAGCGGGCCGCTCAACCATGGGGTCCTGTTCGGCCTCGCGGGAGCGGCGGCAGACCAGGGGACGGCAAGCAGCAGGTAGGCCTGGTGCGGGGGCGCGTGAATCGCTCGCCGCCTTTTCGTCTTGACATGCACTGGCCGGGCAGTACCATGGGGACGGCGGAACGGAACAAAGCGGGGCCGGCCGCATCGCGAGGAGATGAGCGCTATGCGCATGAGAGAGGGGTTCACGGCGATTGAGCTTGCGGTCGTGCTGTGTATCATTGCCATCCTGGCCATCATGCTCGTGCCTGCTCTGGAGACAGGGCGCGCGCAGGCGACCCGTGTCAAGTGCTTGTCCCGAGTGCGCCAGATAGGCATGGCGTGCTCGATGTACCAAAGCGATCACCGCGGCCGCTGGCCGTCGGCCCGGCAGAGCCCCTGTCCCGACGATCCGAGTTGGCCCGACGCGACGGCGTCTCTGGCCTCGCTGTATCCGATATATGCGCCGAAAGCGTACCTTTTCGAGTGTCCTGCCACGACGGACCGGGTCGCGTTCGAGCCGGACGGGTCCGACTTCCGGAACTGCGGCAACTTCGACGTTTCCCCGGAGGGCTCGCACAGCGTGGTGGAAGACATCCGCAGGGGCGTCCCGATGCCTCCCAGTTTCTTCTACGATGCCAGCGGCCCGGGGCGGTCGGCCATCCCTCGCACCTCGTCCTCAATGCGCGTCGTCTACGGCGACGAGTGCGTGCACGGCTACTGGGGCGACGAAGAGGGCAACGGCTGGTGGATCGGCACCGACAACCATCCGGGGGTCGGCAACTTCCTCTTCGTCGACCTGCACGTGGATCGGCTCAGGGTGCAGTGGACGGGCCAGCCGTGGCAGAAGGGGAAGTCAATGCCCTATGTCCCCAATCCCCTCGTGCATCTGCAGGAGCGGCTGCCGGGTGCGGAGAAGCTCACAGTCATCACGGACACGAACGTGTTCTCCGATGACTGGGTCGGCCAGAAGCGGGACGTTGACGCCGACCTGGCGGGCATGATGTGGCTGGACGACTCCTGGAAGGAGTTCTGAGCCCCGGCCGGTCTCCATTCGGCCCCGGGTCGTTCCTGCGTTCTGCCCCTGCACATGCTGCGTTCCCCGCCTTTGGTGCGTCCGCTCTGGTATAATGTGTGGCTTTGGTTCCCTTGCTGGACGCGGTTGCTCGAACTGCTGCTCGCCTGGCCGGACGCGCGGCCGTCTGCTTGGAGGTGCTGGACCATGGATCCTCAGCAGATGATGGACGGTTTCCGCGTGGTCGAAACGCCCAACTACATCGAGCAGAACGACGAGGTCGGTCTATTCGAGCACGCCTTCGAGCAACACATCCCCTTGATCCTCAAGGGCCCGACGGGCTGCGGGAAGACGCGGTTTGTCGAGTTCATGGCTAACCGCCTTGGCGTGCCCCTCGTCACCGTTTCCTGCCATGAAGACCTGACGGCCGCCGACCTGGTAGGCCGGTTCCTTTTCAAAAGCAACGAGACGATCTGGCAGGACGGCCCGCTGACCCTGGCCGTGCGCTACGGCGCCGTCTGTTACCTGGATGAGATCGTCGAGGCCCGCAAGGACACCACCGTCATCATCCACTCGCTCACGGACGACCGCCGCATGCTTTACCTCGACCAGACCGGCGAGGTCCTGCGCGCCCATCCGAAGTTCATGATGGTGCTCTCGTATAACCCGGGCTACCAGAACGTCGTCAAAGACCTCAAGCAAAGCACCAAGCAGCGCTTCGCGTCCCTGTGCTTCGGCTATCCGGACGTGCCAGTCGAGACGCAGATCATCATTACCGAAACCGGTGTGGAGGCCGAGGTGGCCTCACGCCTGGCGCAGATGGCGCAGGAGATTCGCAACCTGAAGGGATTCGGGCTGGAGGAGGGGGCCAGCTCCCGTTTGCTTGTCTACGCGGGCCGGCTGATCAGGGCCGGCGTCGATCCCCTGACTGCCTGCCGGACCACGATAAGCACCGTCATCACTGACGAGCCCGACATGGTGCGCTCGGTCAATGACGTCGTGAACGCGCACTTCGGGGACGTGCTGGCCGCCGAAGGGGACGGGGGCGGATAGCTCCGCAGGGAGGAACGCCGGCATGGCGGGCGCGTGCACGCATCGGGGCTTTCCCCTGGGACGGGTGCCGTGGGGCTATCGCGAGCAGTTCCGTGCGATCCTGGACAGCCTGCACCGCAAGGGGATCCTCACGGACGACCCCGAGCAGTGCGCGGCCCTCTTCAAGCCCCTGCTCCGGCCGGATATGCCCGTCGGTTCGGAGTACATTCTCAGGGAGTTTCTGGCGGCTCTGGACGGCAAGGCCGGCTGGCTCGTGCGCTCTCCCGAACTGCTTCGGGAGTGGCGACGGCTGGGCGTCCTGTTCGCTGCTGGGAAGACCTACCTGGGCCGGCGCTACTTTCAGCTCTGGGCGGAAGGCCGTCTGCCCGAATCCCCGGTTGAAGTTGCCCGTATTCTGCGCTGGGTGGGCGAGCTGGCGCAGACTGACGCGGAGCTGGCTCTCAGCTTCCTTCTCGGGTATCCGGACATCCGGCGCCACGTGGCGCTCGGCCAGTTGGCGGAGTTCATCGAAAACGGGCGGGAGGTCTACCGCCGGAACCGGCAGACGGGCCACGCCTACTTCGGGATGAAGCTGCGGTCGGCCGAGGCCTTTGCCCAGCGTCTGAGCCGCACGTGTCGACTCGAAGATATGCGGGGCAGGCTGGAGCGCCTCTTCCGGGCGGTGGCCGGACGGGGCGTACGGGTCGACTCCTTGAGCCGGCTGGACTCGGATGATCTGCTGGATCGCCGGTGCGGCGTCGTCTGCGGGGGCGGCAGTCTGTTCCTGCCCGAGCGCATGAGCATGTCGCGCGTGCCCGCCGTGAACCGCGCCTACTACCTGACGGCGACGCTGTTGGCGGCGGCCTGTCATCGGTTCGCTGGCTTCTGCGGGGTGCACGGCCGGAAGGGGGCGCGGCGGATCTCGGACGTTCTCGGCCGAAGGCGCGTCGGGTCGCCGGCGGTCGGCGGCTTTCTGTTTCAGGTTGTGGAGACCTACCGCCTGCGTCGGGCCCTATGGAGCCGTTGGCCGGGCACTGAGAAGCTAATGTGCCTCGTGGGGCGCCAGGAAGCCGAGGCCCGCGGGCAGGAAAGCACAGGGGACGAGTTGCTCGTGTTGGCCGTCGGTGCGCTGGCGACGGAGTCCGCCCGTCCCGAAGCGCGTCGGTTCTTCCAGTCCGTGGCCCGACTGGCTGGCCGGTGCGAAGACTACGAGTGCGTGCTGGACGGGCTGTGCAGGAATTGGGAATCCCTCGCCTCGGACATGTGTGCCGCAGGCGGGGGCCTGCCGGTGCCTCCGCTGGGGTTCATGCCGGACCACGATTTCCCGCTCGAGTTGACGCCCGCGCCGCCCGGTTCGCTGGTGGTGCGGGCCGAGGAACGGCCGGGCGGCAGGGCGACGGCCAGACCCTCGGCCCTTGCGGAGGCCCGGCCGCCGGAGGCTGCGCCGACGACTGAGGACGGGGGTGGGCGGCAGGGGGCCGGCTCCGGAGATCACGAAGAGCCGGTGCCTGCCTATGGCGCCGTCCCGCAGGTCTTTCTGTATGACGAATGGAACGGCCTGGCCGGCGAGTACTACCGCGACTGGTGCCGTCTACGCGAAGTGCGTCCCGATCCCCGCGGCCACGCGAGCATCGAGAGCGACGAGTTCCGCCGCATGGTCGATCACGTCAAGAAGCTCTTCCAGCGCCTCAAGCCGGAGTTGGTCACGAAGGAGAAGTACCTGCGGAGCGGGGATTACATCGATATCGACGGGCTCGTGCGCTTCGTGACCATGAGGAAGGCGAACGCCTCGCCGCGGGATCACTTCTGGGTGAAGCCGCGTCTGAGCCGGCGGGACATCGCCGTCGCATTGCTGCTGGACGTCAGCGGCTCGACGGGTGAACGAGCGGGGCGCAAGGACGTCATCACGATGGAGAAACAGGCGGCTGCCGTGCTTGCGGCTGGACTGCACGAGCTGGGCGACCGTTTCGGAGTGTTCGGCTTCACGGGAAACGGCCGCGAGAACTGCCAGTTCTCGGTCTTCAAGTCATTCGAAGAGGACTGGGGCGCGCAAGCCGTCGGGCGCCTCATGTCCGCCCGGCCGGGCTCCTCAACGCGCATGGGCGTCGCCCTGCGTCACGTGGGGGCCAAGCTGTCCGTTCTGTCGGCCAAGACCAGGCTCGTCGTGCTGATCACGGACGGCAAGCCCATGGACTCCGACTACGATCCCAACACCCGCTACGCCCACCACGACGTGCGCAAGGCCTGCGAGGAGAACCGCAGACTGGGCATCCATCCCTTCTGCGTTGCCCTGGAGCCTGACGACGCGGACGCGCTGGACGTGATGTTCCCTCGGGGGCGGTATATTGTGTTGCGCGACGTTGAGCAGCTTCCCGCGTTGCTGTCCCGTGCCTACCTGCGGCTCACGCGGGCGTAGTGGCGCTTCGGCGTCGAGCGGGACGCCGAGGGTGAAGCACTTCGCCATCTGGCAGGGCTGGGAAGGGGGGACGGTTCGGCGGCGAGGGAGCCGGCTCACTTCTTGACGCGGCTCTTCTCCAGGACGGTCGTCAGGTCAGTGTCGAGCTTCTTGCGCTCGCGGTCGGGGAACTGGAGGATCTCCTGGAGTGCCTGGGTGATGTGCGGGATGTACTTCTCGATGTAATCGCGTTTGCGCGCTTCCTCGGCGCGGCGTTTGCGACGCCTGAGGAACCTCCTCAAGTCCCGGGCGCACTCCTGGACGGCCAGCATGATCTCCTTCACGATCTCGGGGTAGGGGGCGATGGCCTCCTTGCTCTCGCTGGTGAAGGGCACCCAGGGGCTGGCCATGTGAACCAGGACGAGGAGGGCCCCCGTCGGCAGGCTGCCGTTGGACTGGTCGATGCCGTACTGCCGCCAGTTGACGCTGGCGATGGCCTGGGTGGTGGCGCATGCGCCGGTGTTATATAGCAGCGGCACGCGGTTGGCGAAGCGCATCAACTTGGCCGACGTGCCTTCCTTCATCCCGCCGCCGTAGGCCAGTCCGGCCTCGATCATGAAGGGGATGCCGCGGTAGACCGTCGGCGATCGCGTGACCGAAGTGTAGAGGTCCGCCTCGAACTCCTTGCGCATGCCCTTCTCGATGAGCTCCTGTCCGATGGGGCTGATGCAGTCCATCGGGGGATTGCGCAGCTTGGTCTTGTGTATGGCCTTCAGCAGGCTGTCCGCCTCTTTCTGGGCGATGCGTTTGGGGCGGGCGTTCTCGTAGATGCCGGCTTTCTCGCAGATCTCCAGGGCCGCGCGCTTGCTGACCCGGCAGAAGTCCGTGGCCAGGAACGTCTGGAGCTTGTGGCACCTGGTCTCGTGCAGCATCTTGATCAACGTGCCCAGCTCGATCCCGTAGGGATGGGGCTTGATCTCCTTGGGCTCCTCGGGCAGCACTTCTGTGGCGCGTTCGAAGACCTGCTTCTTGCCGTCCGGCGCCACGTAGCTTATGGCGACGTGGGGATTCGCCGTCGCCGTCTCCTCCAGGTACTCGTCGACGCTCCAGTTGCCCCGCTGGAAGGTCCCTTCCAGCTCGATCTCGACCTTTGTGCCCTGCGCGGCGTCCCAATCGACGACTTCTTCCTTTAGTATCCGGGGCTCGTTCGTCTTGGTGTTGACGACAATCTGGTAATAGTGGGCGTCCTTCTTAGGCTCGGTCCTGGAGGTAATGGCGACGGGCTGCCCCGTGGTCAGATGACCGTACATGCCGGCGGCGCTGATGCCGATTCCCTGCTGGCCGCGGCTCATCTTCAGCCGGTGGAACTTGCTGCCGTAGAGCAGCTTGCCGAATATGCGCGGTATCTGGGACTTGACGATGCCCGGCCCGTTGTCAGTCACCTCGACCCGGAACCGGTCGTCACCGTTCGTCTGCTGGATGTTGACCGTGATCTCGGGCAGGATGCCCGCCTCTTCACAGGCATCCAGCGAATTGTCCACCGCTTCCTTGACGGTTGTCAGCAGTGCACGGCGTGGATTGTCGAAGCCCAGCAGGTGGCGGTTCTTGGTGAAGAACTCGCTGATGCTGATCTCGCGCTGCTGAAGGGCCATGTCTGCAGCGGTCAGTTTGGCGCGTCCTTTTTCGACTCTCTTTTTTGCCATCTCCGCTTGCTCGCGCTCTGTGCGCCGGACCTGCGCCTCTGCCGTGAACCGCCACTCGCCGGCCCGTCAGGCCTCGGTATAAAATCATGTCAGGCAATCACATACGGATCGTCGGCCGGTCCCTTGTCGCCCGTTCCCTTACGTGGCGCCCGTTGCACGTCCGACAGGATAACGCAAAGGCCGGGACCATTTCAATCGAGCTACCTTGAATCGCCCGCAGCGCGTCTTCTTTCATGTACGTCTGCCTGCTCCGTGGCGGGAAGCCTTGCGGATCTCAAGCGCCGGTGGCGCCCGAAGATGAGAAGAATCATCGTGCTGAACCAGAAGGGCGGTGTGGGCAAGACCACCACCGTCGCCAACCTGGGCGCCTGCCTGGCCGAGCTCGGCAAGCGCGTCCTCATGGTGGACGTGGACCCCCAGGCCAACCTGTCCATCCACTATGGCGTGGAGCTTCAGCGCGGCGAGCCGTCCCTCTACTCGTTCATCCGGGGCGACCACGAAGCGCCCGAGGTCATCCGGGATACTCCGGTCGAGGGGCTCAGCCTGGTCCCCGCCAGCATAGACCTGGCCGGGCTCTCGGTCGAGCTTTCGGAACGGCCGGACAGGCTCATGGTGCTCAGGGAAGCGCTCGCGCGTCTGCCGGACGGGCTCGATTACGTGCTGATGGACTCCCCGCCGTCGCTGGGCCTTCTGACCGTAAACGCCATGAGCGCCGCGCGGGAGGTCTTCATCCCGCTCCAGACCGAGTTCTTTGCCCTTCAGGGCGTCAGCAAGCTGCTGCACACCGTCGCCCTGGTCCGCAACCACGTGAACCGGGAGCTCTACATAACCGGTGTGATCGCCTGCATGTTCGACTCGCGCACCTGCCTGGCGCAGGAGATCCTGGACGACATTCGGAGCCACTTCGGGCCGCGCGTTTTCCGTACCGTGATCAGGAAGAACATCCGGCTGGCTGAGGCGCCCGGGTTCGGAGTGCCGATAACGCGCTACGATCCCCAGTGCCACGGCGCCGACGACTACCGCGCGCTGGCGGGCGAGGTGCTCGCGATGGAGCGGGCATCCGCCGAGCCGCTGGTGAGAGAACGGCCAGCCGTCTTGCCGCAGACCAGGGCCGGCTGAGGCATTTGCGCCGGGCCGGTTGTCCAACACCCCAATTCCGAATTCGACAATGAAGCAAGAACAGGACGAAGCGAAGCCCACGCAAGCGGGCGAGGACGCTCCGCTGCACCGTCCCGAGGACGACATCGAGGAGATGCCTCGTCTGAAGGCCAAGCCAGTCGGCAGCCGCACGGAGCATGAGAAGGTCAGGCCGCCGACGCGGGGCGGCACGCTGTTCGGCCAGCCGCACCAGGACGAAGCCCCCCAACCCGAGAAGCTGCCCAAGAAGATCATGTTCCCGCGCCGGATCAGGGAGGATGCCCGATCTCCCTACGCCACCCACCGGCCCGCCCCGCCGGATGAGGAAGCGGAGAAACAGGAGGTGGCCAGCATTACGGGCCGGCGGCCCGACAGGGAGGTGTCCGCCGGATTCCTGATCGGCATTGCCCTGATCGTGGTCGTTCTGGTCGGCGGCATCATGATCGCCCGCCTGGGCAAGAAGGTGGGGGCGCTGGAGCAGCGCATCAGCCGGCTGGAGAGCGTGCAAGGGGGCGCTGCCATCGCCGACCGCCACCTTCCGTAGGTCCATCCACACGGGTCGCCCGGTCCACTGAAGCGGCTCCTGTCTTCGGGTCCACCAGTTGCTTCGCGCCGCCCGGCTTGCGGGGCGCTCCACAGGCCGATATGATGTTGACGGTGTTTTCGGGGCAGCTATGGGAATCGAGGTAGAAAGGGGTGGTCATGCGCACCTTCATCTCGTTTGTGATGATGTCAGTTCTCGTCTGCGGCATCGCGGCATCGGCCGAGCAGACCGAGCCGGTCTCCCAAGAGCAGATCCTCCAGGAGCTGCGCCAACTCCGCCAGGAGGTCGCCGAGCTGAGGCGGACCGTCGAAGCTCTCCAGGCGCGGCTGGACGAGGGGGCCGAACCGACCGAGCTTCCGTGGGCAGACTCCCTGCGGGGGCTGGATGCGGAGGACTCCGGTGTCGACCGAAACACCCTGGGTCAGATCAAGCTTCCGGACAACCCTAGCAAGGAACAGGTCAGAGAGTACGTTGCCCGCATTCTGGCCGCGTCGCGTGCCCAGAGGACCTTCTCGTCAATCGACCCTCAGGTTCACATGCTGGCCCGCGTCGGAGCCGGGCACATCGACGTGCTTGTGCAGGCAGCCGAGTACAGTCCAATGGCTGACGTCTACGTCGTGTGGGCGATCGACCGATTGGCCCGACCAGAGCACAAGGCCTTGGTTCTGGACGCGCTGCCTCGTTTGCCCGAACTCGTGCAGGTAGTGCTCGCCCGGGGTTGGCTGGAAGACGCAAAGGGCACGCTCGTGGAGGGACTGAGATACCGCGAGTGCCTGCCCACGGAATGGGTGCAGGCCGTCGCCTCCTTCAAGGATCCCGACACCTATGCAGGACTGAAGTACTACTTCGTTCATGGCGCGAACCGGCGCGATACGTACGGGGCTATCAAGCACCTGCCGGGCATCGAGCTCTCGGACGCGGTAGCCCAGGCGTGGCGCCGGTCCCGTCCGAGCAGATGGGAGGCGGCCCGTATTGCGCCCATCGCCATCGAGTGGGGCCACCTGGACGCGCTGGCGTACGCTGTATCCGCCCTGACCGGTACGCCTCGGCCGGACCACGCCCTGTACGATATGTGGGGACTGTGGACGGCCGTGTTACGGCATAGCGATGCGCCGCGTTCCGCTGAGGGGCTCAAGAGCTGGTTCGAGGGCAATAGGGACAACCTGGTCTTCGATCCGGAGACCAGGAAGTTCCGCGTCAAGGGGGACCAGTAGCGCCCGTCCGCGCGGGCCCGCGAGACG
>CAYUDW010000136.1:1449-9588 GCA_964442595.1 uncultured candidatus Brocadiaceae bacterium | reverse complement strand
GCCGGCCCTCCGCCAGGGCCAGGACGTTGCCCTGGTAGCTTAGGCTCTTGTGCCGGACCACCGCCGAATGCTCGTTCCGCCGGTAAGGCGACCTGGCCAATACGAACGGCGGCGGCCCGCCGGGCGGCGGCAGGTGCATGGGACGCGCCTCCGCGAACACCGTCGGCGCATCTGTTCTCAGTTCGTCCAGCTTGCCGCCATGGAGCCCGCGGCTGACCGTCATGCGCAGATAGCCGTCCTCGACGCGGTTCGCCTCGATCAGCCACAGGATGCCGGCCCCGAGTTCATCCGTCCCGAAGGCGTCCCCGAAGCCGGTCTCGCGACAGGATGAGGCGAGCCGGTCCAGATGGCGCTCGAGCAGCACCGGCTTGCCGGCGAACACCCGCGTCGTCTCGAAGAAACCGTCGCCATAGAGGAGCCCTCTGTCGAAAGGCGAGACGCGGGCCTCGTCCCTCTCGACCATGCGGCCGTTAAGGTAGATCCACTGGGAACCGCCGCCTTCATCACTGTCGCTCATGTGCCTGCTCGCGCATCATCTCGTCGTAGATGGGCGCCCCCAGGACTTCGAAAAGCGCCTTGCCCTTGTGCAGGGTCTCTTCGTACTCGAGGACCGGGTCCGAATCGGCCACGATGCCTCCTCCGACGTGGAAGTGGATCCGCCCGTCCTTCCTCACCATCGTGCGTATCACGATGTTGAGATCCATTCTGCCGTGGAAGGAAACGTAACCGATGGCGCCCGTGTAGACCCCGCGCGCGTGGGGCTCCAGTTCTTCGATGATCTCCATGGCCCGTATCTTCGGCGCGCCGGTGATGGAGCCGCCCGGAAAGGTCGCCTTGAGGAGGGAGAACTCGTTGTGCTCGCCGCGATAGAGCTCGCCCGTGACCGTGGAAACCAGGTGGAAGACCGTGGGGTATGCCTCAATGACGGCGTGCTCCGCCACCCGGACGGAGCCATAGTCGCAGACGCGCCCCAGGTCGTTGCGCTCCAGATCCACGATCATGGTCAGCTCAGCGTGATCCTTGGCGGAGCGGCGCAGTTCCCGGAGCATATTGCGGTTGAAGACCTCGTCCCCTTCCCTTCTGGGCCGCGTTCCCTTGATAGGGCGCGTCGTCACCCGGCTGCCCTCCATCAGCAGGAAACGCTCGGGCGACGAGGAGATGATCTCCAGGTCGGGGTACCTCAGGTAGGCCGAGAAGGGAGCGGGGTTCACGCGCCGCAGACGCGAGTAGACGGCCAGGCCGTCCGACGGGCAACGTCCCGAGAAGCGTTGGGAAAGGTTGACCTGGAAGATGTCGCCCGCCGCGATGTACTCCTTCGCGCGACGCACGGCTTCCAGGTACTCCGCGCGCGTGAAGTTGGGCTTCAGGTCGACCGGCTCAACGTCCATCATGGCGGCCCCCTCGAGGGGGGCGGGGACTTCCCGCACGGCCCCGTCGAGCCCCACCCACTCGGTGGCCTCGCGCCGGTGATCGAAGACAAGGGCCTGGTCGTAGAAGCAGAGCGTGAAGTCCGGCACCGGCACGTCGCAATCGCACCAGTGGGGCAGCCTCTCGATGCGGTGCCTCAGGTCGTAAGAGAAGTACCCCACCGCGCCTCCGGCGAAGGGCAGGTCCAGGTCCGCAGAGCCGGCCAGACGGTATGGGTCGAACTGCTCCGAGAGCGCGAGGAAGGGGTCCCCCTTGAAGACGCTCAGGCTCCCGTCCCGCAGGTCCAGGACCTCCACGCGCTCCCCCTGGCAGGTCACTTTCTTGAAGGGCCGCCAGCACAGGATAGAGTACCTGCCCAGGGAGGTGGAATGCAGCGAACTCTCCAGGAGCACCGGGTACGGCTCTCCCGCGACGGCCGCCAGGTATGCGAACGGCCGGCATTCCGCTGCAACGAGTTCGCGCCGGACGGACATCGGCAGTGGCCCCCCAGAAAGGTCGCGCACGACAGGCGGGCACGGCTCGATTCTAACGTCGCCTGGGCGCGGCGTCCAGCGCCCTCTACAGGTCGCACTGGCCGCGCAGATAGGCGCGAACCTGCTCCTCGTCCGGCTCGACCAGATCCGGCTCGACGCCGAGGTACTTCAGGCCCTCGTAGACGGCCGGCGCCAGCTTCCCGTAGGCACCGGCCACGTGGTGGATGTAGGGCCCGTAGATCAGACGCTCCTCCCAGAGCGGCCAGTTACCCACCCTGACCCAGACGTAGTTCCCGGGCGTTTCGGGCCCGCTGCACGTCTGCGCATGGCCCAAGAGGAACGTGTACCGGCCGTGATCGCCGTCGAACCGGCCGATGGTCACGGCTCCCTCCTTAAGCCGCCACATGCCCACGGCCGGCAAGCGCTTGGGCTGCATGTAATGGCCGCTGATGCGGGGCGAGCATTCGGGGTCCGCCAGGGAGAGCGGGAAGGGGCCGCAATGCCACAGAAGCTCGGCGTTGTCATCGTCGGGATGGCGGACCGTCAGGTCCGCGAAGAAGACGGCGCTGTCCCCGCGTGCGGCGGCCTGGAGAGCGACCGCCGTCACGGCCCCGTTCACGTCCGTCTCACAGGCAACGGGAACGCCCAGGTCGGTTAACTCCCCGTCCACAAAGCAGCAGCATATCCCGAGCAGGCCCTGCAGAGCGGGCCAGCACTGGATGGCCACTCCGTCCAGCCTGTTCGCCACGATCCACTCTTGCATCACCAGCTTCATCGAAGCCACCCGGCGCAGGCCTTTCTCCTGCACGTCGCCGGTGTCCACCTTTGTGCGGATGGCCTCGACCTCGCCCGTGACTTCGGCGGAGTCCTCACGTTCGAGCACCCCGCTCGTGATGCCGCTCAACGCCGTCGGGACGACTTCAATGTCGAAGCGTTCGAGCAACTCGCTCTCGTTGCACATGGTGCTGGTGAACGGGGCGGGCCGTGTGTCGATCTGGCCGATCCTTGCGCCGCGCACGCACCGGGCCACGTTGACGGCCCGAAGGAAGTTGTCCACTCCGCGCGCGAAGACCTCGTCCTCCAAACGGCAGTTCACGATGTAGGTGAACGGCAGCCCAAGCCGCCTGAGCAGCTTGCTGGTGGCGAACAGGCCGCATTGGGTGTCCCGCTCCCGGACCCTGTCCGGCTCCGGCCTCTCGTCGCGGGGTCCCCACAGGAGCACGGGCTTGCCGAGCGCCTTGCAGACGCGGCCGACGGGCACCTCCATGCCGAAGTCACAATGCGCGGCGAATACGGCTGCAACGCCCTCCTGCGAGAAACGCTGCACCACGGCCTCCGCATCGGCCGGGTCGTAGAGGAGCCCGTGCTCGTTCAGCCAGTCCAGGCCGACGTAGTCGACGCCGAGCGCCTGGAGCTTCCGTTCGATCTTCTCCTTCTCGCTCCTGGCTACCTCGATCTTGAACACGCCCCGACGGTGCGTGGGCAGGTAGCCAACCTTCAACGGCAGTGCGCTCTTCACATGGCTCAACATAGCGGCTCTCCACCCGGGCGATCCGCCCCGGAAAGTACCCTGGTCCGACCTCACGCCCCGGGCAGCGCCTGGCGCCACCCCGCCGCCAACATCCCGCTCAACCGCCGAACCAGCTCGGCGTTCGCGGGTAGTTCGGCGACGTTGACGTTCTCGTAGGGATCGGCCTGATGATCGTAAAGCATTCGCGCGTAAACGTATCCCGGCTCCGTTGAACCGGCAACGGCCGCCCTGAGGCCCTGGCCGCCGGGCAGGCGCGGATTATAGCAGCCGGCCCGGAGGCAATCAAACCGGGCCCGGAGGCGGCCCGTCGGAACCGTGCCGGTAGTCAAGAGCGGCTCCTCCAACCGCCGGCATGTTGCTTTTCCCGGGGGCCGCCGTTATTGTGGACGCCTCTGTTCCAGCCCAGGCTGCGGGTACACATTCTGCAAGAACGAGTGGAGAGGCGGGACGCGTGGAACCCGAATCGCCGCCCCTGACCAAGAGGGAGCTCAACGTGCGGGTATTCCAGGGCGCGGAGGTGCCACGCATTCTCTGGCAGCCTCGCATGGAGCCCTGGTTTGCCTGGCACGAAGAGCTCGGCGGCCTGCCCGAGGCGTTCCAGGGCATGAGCCTGCTGGAGGTCTACGACGACCTGGACCTGTCCATGCGCTACGTGCACTACTACACGGGCATGCCCGACCCCGTGGAGCAATCCTACACCGAGGAAGTGGGCGTGCGCACGGAGCGGCTGCCGGACGGCGACCTGCTGACCATCCGGGAGACTCCGCACGGGGATCTGGTGCAGAGGTCGCACGAAACGGTGGACAAGACCTGGCGGACCGTGGACTTCCCCGTCAAGACCAGAGCGGATCTCAAGTGCCTCAAGTGGCTCTTCGAGCGTACGGTGTACACGTTCAGCCCGGACAACTTCGAGCAAGGCAGCCGTTTCGTCGCAGACCGGGGGGAGCCGCAGTTCTGGGTGCCGAAGAGCCCTTACCAGGCCCTCTGCCAGCAGTGGATGAAGCTGGACGACTTCATCTACGCCCTGGCGGATGCGCCGGACGAAGTCGTCGAGGTCATGCGCGCCATCGATGATTCGTACGACACGCTCTACGAGCAGATAGTCGCCTACGGGGACGTCAGGATCGTCAACTTCGGCGAGAACATCCACGATCAACTGCTCTCCCCGGCGTACTTCGAGAGATACCTGATCCCGTGGTACGGTAAGCGTGCGGGCCAGTTCCGCGAGAACGGCATCTTCACCCACGTACACATGGACGGCTACTACAAGTCGCTGCTGCCGTACCTGAGCGGGCTGCCGTTCGACGGCATCGAAGCCCTGACGCCCCTGCCCCAGGGCGACGTCAGCCTCGACGAAACGAAGGAACACATCGGGGACAAGGTGCTGCTGGACGGGATACCGGCAGTGCTGTTCCTGCCCTACTACGAGTGGGACGAACTGATCGAGTGCGTTGAGAGGATCGTCGAGCTGTTCCACCCGCGGCTGGTGCTCGGCATCTCGGACGAGCTGCCGGAGGGGGTCGATGAATCGGGCATCGAGCGCGTCAGGTGGGTTAGCGAGTATTGCGACGGCTACGGCCGCTAAGCGTGCGCGGAAGCGACTTGGTTCGGCCGGTTCGCGTTGCGGGGCGGCAGACTCGCTTGACCGTGACTGGCCGTCAGGGGGATAATTCTGGCGCGGGAGGCCATGCGCTGTCCGCAGCCTGTTCGCAGAAGCCGTCCTGCCGCGCCGGCGGCAGGCGCTACTCTGGCTCCGCCAGGCCGATGGCAACGTCCGCAGAACAGCAAGCCGACGTCTCGACGGCCGTGAGCGAGGACGGTGTTCTGACGCTCTCGTTGAGCGGCCGTCTGGACGCCCACACGATCGGTCGCCTGTGGCGAAGCGCCACGCTGGCCCTGGACCGGACGAGGCCCGAGAAGGTCGTCGTGGACGCATCGGGCGTCGACTACTGCGATGGGGCCGGGGTGGGCCTGCTGCTGGAGCTCCAACGGCGCCAACGGAGTCGGGGTGCGCAGTTCGAGATCCGCGGCCTTGCGTCCGAGTTCCAGGCCCTGCTGGAGCAGTTCGACGCCGGGCGGCTCGCCGCGCCGCTACCCAGGAAACGAGCGCGCATGGGCCTGGTGGACGAGGTCGGTTTCGGGGGCACGAAGCTCTGGGCAGACCTCTACCGCCTCGTAGCCTTCGTGGGTGAGATGACCCTCGCCCTTGTCCGAGCGGCCCTGCACCCGCGCCAGGTCCGCTGGAAGGACACTTTCATCATGGCCGAGAAGGTCGGCGTCAACGCCCTGCCGATAATCATCCTGATCGGCGCCCTGATGGGGCTGATCCTGGGATTCCAGTCGGCGATGACGCTGCGCGACTTCGGGGCCGAGGTGTTCGTGGCGAACCTGATCGCGGTTTCCCTGTTCAGAGAACTCGGCCCGCTGATTACGGCCATCATACTGACTGGCCGCTCCGGTTCCGCCTTCGCCGCCGAACTGGGCACGATGACGGTAACGGAGGAGATAGACGCACTGACCACAATGGGCCTGGAACCCATGCGCTTCCTGGTGGTGCCGCGCGTGGTCGCCGCCGTCGTCATGATGCCGTTCTTGACGATCTTCTTTGACTTCTTCGGCCTGCTGGGCGGTGGCCTGGTGATGGCATGGCTGAATGTGCCCCCGGTCACCTACGTGAACCAGGTCATATCGGCTGTGGATGCCACGGACCTTCTGGGTGGGTTGTTCAAAGCTTTCGTGCTGGGCATCCTGGTCGCCGCCGTGGGCTGTCTGCGGGGTCTGCAGACGACGACCGGTCCGACCGCCGTCGGCGATTCCACTACCGGCGCGGTCGTCAGCGGCATTGTGCTGATCGCCGTGGCAGACGCCGCGTTCGCGATCGTTTACTACTCGCTCGGGATCTGAGAAGCGGATGGCCGATCAGTCACAAGCGATGATCCGGGTGGAGAACCTGACGGCCGGATACGGTGACGAAGTGATCATCGAGGACGTGTCGTTCGAGGTGGCACGCGGCGAGGTGTTCGTCATCGCGGGCAGCTCCGGCGTCGGCAAGAGCACGCTGCTGAAGCACATGATCGGGTTGCATCGCCCCCTCTCGGGCAAGGTCTTCATAGGCGGCGAGGACATGGTGGCCGCCGAGGGCGAGGATCGCCTGCGCATCCTCAGTCAGATAGGCGTCACGTACCAGATGGATGCGCTATTCGGCTCGATGAGCCTGCTGGAGAACGTGCGTCTGGCCCTGCAGGAGCTCACCGACCTGCCGATCGAGGCCATGGAACTGATCGCACTGATGAAGCTCCAACTGGTCGGCCTGGAGGCAGCAGCGAACATGATGCCTTCCGAGCTGAGCGGCGGGATGCGGAAGCGGGCCGCCATCGCCCGGGCGATGGCGCTCGACCCGCAGGCCCTCTTCCTCGACGAGCCGTGGCGCGGGCTGGACCCGATCACCACGGCCGGCCTGGAGGACCTCATCGTGCGCCTTGCACGCAACCTGGAGATCACCTTTGTGATCGTCAGTCACGAACTGAGCAGCATCTTGACTGTCGCGGACCGAGTCGGCCTGTTGGACGCGGAGCTGAAGAACTTCGTTGCGGTTGGGGACCCCCGCCAGTTGAAGGAGAGTTCGGCGGACGCCCGGGTGCAGCGGTTCTTCAACCCACGCTCCAAGCCGGACGCAGCGGCATAGCATTCTGACCGGCAACCCGCAAGTCCTTCAGAAGGCTGGATTGGAAACGATGGCCACCCGAGCCAACTACTTCAAGGTCGGCGCCTTCATCATCGTTGCGATTGCTATGCTCGCCGGCGCCATAGTCGTGCTGGGAGCAGGCTCTCTGTTGCGCAGGAAGGTGAGGATCGAGACCTACTTTGACGAGTCAGTCGAGGGCCTCGTCGTCGGCTCACCGGTCAAGTACCGGGGCGTCGAGATAGGCAAGGTGGAGCACATCTCCCTCACCAGCGCAAAGTACGAGCAGAGGGTGGGCAAGCCGTTCGAGCGCCGGAAGCAGTACGTGCTGGTCGAGATGACCATCTTCGCGGACGCGTTCGAGGGTCTTGACCCGGAGACACTCGGACAGCGGCTGGCGAACCTGACTAAGCAGGGCCTGCGCGTCCGGCTGACTTCCAAGGCCCTGACCGGGATCGCCTACGTCGAGCTGGACTACGTTAGCGACCCGGCGCTTTACCCGGAAGTCCAGGTCGACTGGCAGCCGGACCTGCCCTACATCCCGTCTGCCCTCAGCATCGGCGTCAGGCTGGAGGAGTCCATCGAGTCGATCACCCGGACCCTGAAGGAGATCGAGAAGGCCGACATCTGCCAACTCGCCGGCAGGCTTGAAGACCTGCTGACCGCCGCGACAGAGTCCGTCGACGAGGCGAAGGTGGTCGCGCTGCGGGAACGCGCCGATCAGTTTCTGTCCGACGCCGACGGGTTCATCAAAGACGTCGGCCAGACCAACCGCGAGGTGCGCGAGGCGGTTACGCTTCTGCTGGAGGAGGTGCGCGAGAGCAACCGCCTCGTGCGAGACTTTCTGGAGAAGCCCGAACTGGACACGGTTCTGGCGGACGCCTCAGAGGCAGCGCGCGGACTCAAGCGCATCGTGCTGAACTCGGAAGCGGACATAGACCAGATCACGTCCGAGCTGCGGGAGACCTCGCAGAAGCTGAACACCGCCTCGGAGGACTTGCCCAGAACACTCGACGAGTTCAACA
>CAYUDW010000136.1:0-1349 GCA_964442595.1 uncultured candidatus Brocadiaceae bacterium | reverse complement strand
CGGCGGGCTGCGTGAGCGTGGACCTGTCGAAGAGCTATCCCGAGAGGCGCTACTACCTTCTGCACGCCGACCGCGAGGGGCCGCCCGCGCCGGTCCACTTCGAGCGCAACGTGGCGGTGCATAAGTGCAGCGTCTCCCCCGCCTTCGAGGGCAAGGAACTGGTCTACCGGCTGAGCGACGCGGCCTACGCGTCGGACTTCCACAACCAGTTCTTCCTCATGCCGGCCTACGTCATCACCCAGGAGGTGCGGGAATGGCTCGAGGAGTCACAGGTCTTCGCGAACGTCGTGACGCCTCGCAGCCAGCTCGAATCGGACTACTTTGTCGAGCCGAACCTCGTGGCCCTGTATGGCGACTACCGCGACAAGGAGGCGCCCAAGGCAGTCCTGGAACTGCAGCTCTTCCTGGTCGACCCCACACAGCGCCCTCCCGAAGTGCTTGTCAAGAGGGACTTCCGGGATGCAAGGCCGCTGGCTGAGGAATCGCCGGCGGCCCTCGTCGAAGCGTGGAGCGCGGCACTTCGGGAAGCTCTGGAGCAATTCGAGCAGGACCTGCAAGGCCTGCGATTGGGGCGACGTTGAGCCGCCCCGGGCGGACGCCGGCCCCCGCCGGAAGGCCGATCAGGAACTGCCTTCTCGCCCGGAGCCTTCGCCTGGGGCGTGGTTAGACTCCGGGTAGCGCTCGCGGAGCGCCTGGGCCGCAGCGTTCTGTTCGGCCGACTTCTTAGTCGCGCCCCATCCGCTTCCGCATCGCTCTCCGTCGATGTAGACCACCGTGAGAAACTGGCGGTGATGATCGGGGCCCTCCTGCCGGACCACTCTGTAATCGGGGATCCCTTTAGCTTCGGCCAAGGTCCTACGCTGCAGGAGCGACTTGTAATCCTCGTGGTGGCGGCCGAGCAGCACTCGCTCGACCTCAGCGGCGAGCGTGCGCAGAATGAAGTCCCGTGTCGCCTCCATCCCGCCGTCCAGGAAGATGGCGCCGACCACAGCTTCATACACACCGGCCACCATGGAGGTGGGATAGCTCTCCCGCTGCTCCAGCCCGGCGTCCACGCGCAGCCATTCCGGCAGACGCAGCGAGCGCCCGACCCTGGCCAGCGTCCGACGCGAGACCACCGAGGACTTGATGCGGGTCATCCGGCCTTCCGGCAATGCGGGAAACGAACGGAACAGGTGTTCCGAGATCACCAGGCCCACCAGTGCGTCGCCCAGGAATTCAAGCCTTTCATTGGCAGGCTGATCGTCCCCGCGCGCGGACGAATGGGTCATCGCCCGCTGCAGCAGGGATGAATCGCGGAAACGGTATCCGAGCCGGTCCTGAAGCTCGCCCAGCATGTCTGTCACGGA
>CAYUDW010000135.1:6760-9600 GCA_964442595.1 uncultured candidatus Brocadiaceae bacterium | reverse complement strand
GCTATCCAGCGATGAGTTCCTGGATCCTGGCCAGGCTCTTGCGCGCGGTGGCGTCCAGGTTACCTTCACTGCCTCCGCCCCGCAGCGGCGAGCACATCTCGTAGGCCACGTAGCCGGAGAAGCCGCCTTCCTTGAGTCCTGCGAAGAACTCCTCCAGGTCCAGGAAGCCCTCGCCGAGCGGGACGGCCCGCACCATCGGGGTCACGGGCTCGTAGTTCACCAGCCCCGGCAGGTAGCGGAACCGCGCGAATCGGGCGTAGTCGGCCAGGGTCGTCTGCACCATCCGCGGGGCGAGGGCCCGGGCGCACTCCCTCAGGTCGCTCCCGTGCAGGGCGGGGGACCAGGGGTCAAACATCGCCCGGCAGTTGGGATGGCCCACGTCGTTCAGGAACTCGACGTAGCTGCGCCAGCCCACGCCCACGTCGTGATGGTTCTGCACGCCGAGGGTGATGCCGTACTGCGAGGCGGCCTCCGCGCACTCGCGCACCGCGCCCACGCACTTCTCCCAGTCCTCGTGGTAGGCCTCGGGGGCAGTGGAGTACCCGGTGAAGACGCGCACGATCTTTGCGCCGAGCGCCTGGCCCATGCGCGCCAGCTCCCTCACGTAGGCGACCTGCATCTCGATGAGGGGTACCTCCCTGGAAGCCTTGCCGGCGGTGAAGTTCGTGTACCCCGCGATGGTGGCGATCTCGACGCCGCATTCCTCGGCCGTCCGGCGGATCGCCTCCAGTTCGGCCTCATCCACGTCGAGGGCGGACAGGTGCGGCCGCTTGCCCATCAGCTCGACCGCGGAGTAGCCGAGCTCCCCTGCTTTGCCGATGAAGGACTTCAGGTCGAGGCGGTGCTGCCCCCACAGGCCCGCGTAACTGACGGAGAATAACGTCGGCGTCATCATCTCTGCCGCGCTCCTTGCCTGGCACTAAGTTGATCGCCGGGCATTATGCGGAATCGCGGCGCGGATGTCCAGCCAACGGCCGGAGCGCCCTCACTCGGACTGCGCACGCCGTCGGATGCCGGGCGGCGCGATGGGGACGGGATGGACCACGATGCCCTCGTGCGCGAAGAGGGCGGCGTGCACCAGCGCCTTCCGGTGGACCAGCGACAGTCCGTCGAAGCCGGCGCCGCGTGCGGACAGCAGGCGCCCCAGCCCCGGCGTTCCGCGCCATTCGTATTCGGCCCTGAAGGCGTGGCGCAGGAAACGTTCGGCATCGTCCGTGTCGGCGCTCGCGTGGCGCCTGCGTTCCCGATCCTCCATCCGGCGCGCGGTGTAGCAGTCGACCGCGTAGGATTCGAGCAGCCTGTCGCGGTGCTTTCGGAACACAGCCGGGTTGCAGAAGATCTCGGCGCCCACGATGCGGCCGTGTCGGGCCACCACCATCCCGATGGCCCGGCGCGGCCAGCGCTCGCGGAACGCGTCTTTGTACTCGTCCACGGCCTCGCGCACTTCGCCCGAGCCCTGCACGGTCTGCAGGTCCCCCGTGCCCGAATCCACGTGAAGGTTGACCTGGTAGTAGCTCACGTTGTTCCAGACCTGTTGCTGGGGTGCACCGGCCTGGGCGATCGCTCGCACGTTGAGTGCGGCCACGGCCGAGCTCTTCCCGAAGGACATGCCCCGGCCGGACCAGCGCCCGTGCTCGACGCAGTAGACGGGCAGCTCCACCCATCCGCTCCGCGCGGGAAGCAGGACGTCCTCCTTCAGGATTCGGTTCTGCTTGCCGCCGGACATGATCTCGCCGGCCAGCATCAGGATGGGACGGTCCGCCTTGTTCTCGGCAAGCAGGGAAGGAACGCTGCCGCCGCCCTTCTCGGTTATGACGAGCAGGCCCTCCCGGAGCGACTCCTCGACCGACAGGTATTCGGTCCGGTCCGTCACGCGCGACATCTCCAGCGGGAAGACCGTGAGCCCCTTGTAGGTGTGCCCGCGCAGGACGGAGATTCGGTGCACGGCCTGCGTCAGGGGATTGTCCGGCACGGGGACCGGCCGAGGGACGACGGGCACGGGCCTGATGAACTGCCGCGGCACGTCCGGCCCGGGCTCCTCCCCCTCCAGGTAGGCGGCCAGCCCGGCCGGAGCGGCGACCGCACAGCCCAGCGCGAGCGCGATCACGAGCAGCGTGCGTTGCATCTCCCGGGCCTCCTCACTTTCCGAAGAACGCCTTGATCTGGTCGGCCGTCATCTCTTCCTTGCCCTCGTCGGCCACGATCAGGGCCTTGCCTTCGATGACGACCACGACGGACTCGCCGAGTGCCAGGTAGTCCTTCGCATTGGGCAGCGCGTCCAGCACGGCGAAGTAAGCGTCGCTGCCCCACTTGATCTTCAGGGCGTCCATCTCCTCGGTGAAATCGGTGTCCACGTAGGCGCCGCCGATGTGGAGGAACGTCTTCTCGCCGACGCGCTGCACTCGCGTGGCGCCGATCTCCTCGCGCCCGGCCACAGCGTCCGCCTCCTTCCAGGCGCGGAGCTGCGTGCTCAACTCCACGGCCTGCATCCCATCGGCGGGGGCCGCGGCCGGCGCCGCCATCATCGCCCCTGCGGCGAACTCACTGAGCTCCTCCTGCTCTCCGGCACGCGCGCGCTCCTGCACCACGCCCGCCGCGCGAAGCTTGGCCAGCCCCTGGCCGCGCATGATGCCGTGCCGGCGGTAGGCCTCGTCATCCTCCAGCACCAGGTAGGACGTGTAGGGCGTCGCGATGCCGTGTTCCTTGCTCAGCCGCACGACTTCGTCCGTCAGCTCCTTCGACTCGCCGTGCAGGCGGATCTGGTCCAGCAGGTAGCCGATCTTGCGCCGGGCCCAGAGCTGCGTCAGGAAGGCGTTCGCGCCGTTCTCCTTCGGGAAGGA
>CAYUDW010000135.1:3909-6660 GCA_964442595.1 uncultured candidatus Brocadiaceae bacterium | reverse complement strand
GAGATGATCTCGTCCGCGTTTGTGACACCCACGGTCGGCTTGCCGTCCGTCGCAAGGACGACCAGGTAGGGCCGGTCGGAGTCGGGCACCATGTCCAGGGCGCCGGTCACCGCGCCGCACAGGTCCGTCCCGCCGCGCGCCTCCAGCTTCTCGACGTGAGCCACGGCGGCGGCCACCGCCTCCGGCGTGGCCTCGGTCAGGCCGTCCCCGAAGACCTCCACGCCCGTGCTGAACGTGACGAGCGCGAACCGGTCGCCCGGGTTCAGCGACTTGAGGCAGAACCGCACGGCGTCACGCGCGCTGGCGATGCGGTTCTCCTCCTGCATGCTGCCGCTGGTGTCGATCACGAAGCAGACGTCCTTCGGCATCACCTTCTCCTGTCCCACGTCGACGCTCGGCGAGATCATCAGCGCGAAGTAGCCGTCCTCGCCCGTGCGCCGATGCGTGAGCAGGTTCATCCCGAAGTCCTCGCGGCTCAGGGCGTAGAAGAGCGTGAAGTCCGTGTCCAGCCGCGCGCCGCTCTGCTCGAACCCGGCCAGCGCGTGGTAGTCGTCCTTGCGCGTGACGCCGACGTTGTGGGTCGGCGAGTAGACGTTCTTGATCGGCTGCTTGCCCGAGATCTCGACGCCGACGGTGAAGTCCTCCAGCACCTGCGAGGCGCGGTGGCCCGTCTTCAGCGGGAACGTGTACTCGTAGACGCCGCTCTCGAACGGGAGGGGGTGCGAGTAGGTGACCTCCACCTTCGTCTCGCTGCGGGGCTCGATGGGGAAGACCCTCATGCGCAGCAGGCCGGAGTCGATGTACTCGAGCAGGCCGGGGTCGCGCAGCCGCCGGACGATGTCCTGGTATATCTGGCGCGCGCGGTCGGCCTCGACGACCTCGCCGCTCTGGCGCTTGCCGTTGATGAACATGGCGAAGTCGGTCAGGGCGGCCTCCTGCGGCAGCGGGAAGATGTACGTGGCTTCGAGCCGCCGGTCCGTGCTGTTCAGGAAGACCTGGCTCAGGTGCGTGGTGGCGACGTTGCCTTCGATGCGCACGTTGACGCGGTGGCTCTTGATGCCCAGGGGCGGCAGGACCCGGTCCTCGGGGACCATGAGGCCGGTCGCGCGCGCGGGCCGGCACAGGGCCGTCGCCGCCAGTGCCGCGAGTGCCATCAGCCAGAAAGCCTTTCTGCTCCGCATCTTCCGCCCTCCCGTATCATTCCTGTAGATTGTGCTCTATTGAAGGTCCTGCCGGCTTCCGGCATATTAGACGCGGCTCGCGGGCGTAAGTTCCGAGCTGGCGCCGGGAAGAATCGGCGTGCCCCCAGGTTCAGCCGACGGTGTCGATGATGAACCGGCGGACGGCTTCCTGGTCGTTGGGCAGGACCTCGCAGCGCGTCGGCAGGTCCATCAGCGCGTCGATGGGGGGATGGTGCGCCAGGTCCTCCCCGGTCGCTTGGCGGATGGCGTCCGGGAACTTGCCCGGATGGGCAGTCGCCACGCAGACCATCGGCTCACCGCCCAACTCGCATCGCTCCGCAACCGCCACGCCAACGGCGGTGTGCGGATCGAGCAGGTAGCCGTGCTCCTCGTGATACTTCCGGATGACGGCGAGGCAGTCGTCCATCGTCCCCACGCCGTCCTGGAAGTCGGGGTCTACGACGCCGTCCTCGGCCGGCTCGATCTCCAGCGCGCCCGTCTCGCCGAAGTCGTCCATGAGCCCCTTCAGCCGCGTCGCATCGCCCCCGATCCGGTAGAAGAGGTAGCGCTCGAAGTTGCTGGAGACCTGGATGTCCATGGCCGGCGCGAGCGTCTGCCGAAGCTCCCCGCGCGCGTACCGTCCGGTCTGGAAGAACCGGGCGAGGATGTCGTTCTCGTTCGTCGCCAGGATGAGGCGCGAGATCGGCACGCCCATATTCATGGCGTACCAGGCGGCCAGGATGTCGCCGAAGTTGCCGGTCGGCACGCAGACGCGCACAGTCTCGGCGCCGGTCGCGCGGCGCACGTCGAAGAACGCCTTGAAGTAGTAGACGATCTGCGCCATCACGCGCGCCCAGTTGATCGAGTTGACGGCGCCGAGCGAGTAGGCGGACTTGAAGTCCAGGTCGGAAGCCAGGGCCTTGACGATGCGCTGGCAGTCGTCGAAGCTGCCCTCGATGGCGACGTTGTGGACGTTGTCGTCGAGCACCGTCGTCATCTGGCGCTCCTGGATAGGCGAGACGCGCCCGTGCGGATGCAGGATGAAGACGCGGATGCTGTTGCGGCCGCGGCAGCCGTGGATGGCGGCGCTGCCCGTGTCGCCGCTGGTCGCGCCCAGGACGTTCAGCTCCCCGCCCCGGCTCGCCAGGATGTACTCGAACAGGTTGCCCAGGAACTGGAGCGCCACGTCCTTGAAGGCGAGCGTCGGCCCGTGCCAGAGCTCCAGGAAGTGCACCGGCCCGACCTGGACCGTCGGCGCGACGGGCCCGCCGTACGCCTCTCCGTACGTCCGGCTCACCACGTCGCGCAGGTCATCGTCCGGCAGATCGGTCGCGAACTGCCTCATCACCTCGAACGCGAGGTCCGCGTAGGGCAGCCCGGACCAGGCATCCAGGCGGCCGCTCACGTCCGGGATCGTCTCGGGGATCAGCAGGCCGCCGTCGTCCGCCAGCCCCATCAGGACGGCGTCCTGGAACCCGATGGGCTCGACCCCTCCGCGTGTGGAGACGTACTCCATGCGATCCGCCCTGTCGCAATGGCTCCGCGACCTGTCGCCGTAGCAAGGCATTAT
>CAYUDW010000135.1:0-3809 GCA_964442595.1 uncultured candidatus Brocadiaceae bacterium | reverse complement strand
CGCAGGCTCCTGTTCGGCTCGGATCGCGAGAACCGCAGCAACCTGTTCAGCGTCGATCTGGAGACCGGCGAGATCACGCAGCTCACTGACCTGGATCGCGACACCGGCTTCCTGTGCGCGTGCGTCAACCCCACGCGGGACGAGGCATATTTCTGGTACGAGGGCGCCGTCGTCGCCATCGACCTGCGGTCCCTGGATCTGCGTTCCCTGTGGACCATGCCGGACGGGTTCCGCTCCTCGATGCTCAACTGCACGGCGGACGGCCGATACGTCTGCGCCGGCATCGTGGAAGACCTGTCCGACCGCATCCGCATCCCCCTGCGCTACGCCTACGCCGGCTTCGGCGAGACCTGGGAGGCGCATCCCCTCAGCCGCATCGTCCGGGTCAACACCGACGGCAGCGGGGGCGAGGCGGTCTGGGAGGAGCGGACCTGGATCGGACACGTGAACACGTCGCCGACCCGGCCGAACCTTCTGACGTTCTGCCACGAGGGGCCCTGGGACAAGGTGGACAACCGCATCTGGGGCTTCGACCTGAGCACGGGTGAGGCGTGGCAGATACGCCCCCGCGAGGGAGGCGAATCCGTGGGGCATGAATACTGGCACGCTGACGGCGAATACGTCGGCTACCACGGCGCCTGGCCGGACGGCGGTCCTTCGACGGGCTCAGGACGGCCCTCGGGACACTCGGGCCGTTTCTTTGGCCGGATCCGTTACGACAACACGGACCGGCTCGAGGTGGACTTCCCGCACGAGACGGGGCACATCCATTCGAACGACTTCTCGCTCATCGTGGGCGACGGCTACGCGGGCAGCCGCGCCGTGCGGATCTGGAAGTGGAACGGAGAGGCGTTCGACGGCCCCCGCGCGCTGTGCGAGCACCGCAGCAGCTTCCACGTGCAGGTGGTGCACGTGCACCCGCGCTTCAGCCCGGACGGCGGCTACGTCGTCTACACCAGCGACGTTACCGGGTACGGGAACGTCTACCAGGCGCCCGTGCCGGACTTCGACTCGCTGCCGCCGTTGGCGTGATGGAAAACGGGCACGCTCCCCCGCTTTCCTAGATCAGGATGCCCTCCTGCCAGCCGATCTTGACCAGCTCGATCCGCTCCGGGTCGCTGACGCCGACGTGGTGCCTGGTCTCGGCATAGCGGACGTGTTTGGCCAGGGGCGCCAGCGGGCGCTCCTCGCCGAAGTGCAGGCGGCGCTTCGCTTCCAGAAGCTTGACGCCCACGGCGTCGGCGGCAACCGGATCCTGCGAGATCAGCAGGCCGCCGTAAGGCCAGACGTAGCGGCGGTCGAAGTGGTGCGGCCCCCGCCCGTGGAAAAGCGGCGTCAGCACGACCAGGATGTTCAGCCTGGTCTTGCCCTTGACGATGGGCAGGTTCCAGATGCTGCCGAGGTCGGCGCAGATGTCGGGATGGTAGTCGCTGGGCCTGGGGGTGAAGGGGACGTAGTTCTTCAGGCAGCCCCCGATGGCGGCCCAGTGATGGGTGCGCAGGGGGCGCGAGTTGATCAGCGCCGTGCAGTGGGCGAGCGTTTGCCGGGCGCCGCGATCGTCCACGCGGACGGCCTCGGCCGGCACGCCTGCCTGGGTGATCCGCTGCCTCAAACCGGCCACCAGCGGCTCCGGCGTGGGCAGGTTCGCCCAGGCGTTGTTCTTGATACCGACCAGGTCGTCCGGCCTGACCAGTCGGCGCCAGGCTGTGGCCGCGTCGGCCTCGTCGAGCAGTGCGGCCACCCCCTGGTCCGCCATACGCTGGATCGCTTCGGCGTTCAGGGCGCCGTCGCTGCGGACGGCTTCCCGGTCGCGCACCAGGACCACCTTGGCCCTTGGCAATGCTTCGCCAGTCTCCTGGGCCCCTGCCGGCCGGGCCAGTCCCGACACGGCGGCGGCCGCTGCGGCACCGGCTCCGGCGCGGAGGAAGTCCCGCCGCGTTATCGTCCGCACTTTGCTTTTCATGGCCTTCCTTCCCCTCCTGTCGCCCAGGTCGACTGGATTAGCGATCGCGCCTGCTCGGGCGAGGGGGCGTCGAAGACGATGGCGAGGAGCTCCTCATTGCGTTCCGCCATCACCCACCCACCGTCCTCGGTCTGCACGCCCTCTCCAGCGGTGGCTTCTGGCGCGTACGCCTTCAGAAACTCGGCTAGCGCCGCGCCCGCCTCCTGCGGCGTCGGGTAGCGCACGAGCAGCAGCCGAAGATTGCCCTTTTCGGTCCAGTACGTCGCGAGCGCCACCTCTGTCTGCTGTCCGATATGAAGGATGTTAGCGTCCGCGATGTAGTAGTGGTAGGTTAGCAGGAGGTGGTCCCGGAAGTAGCGCACCCGGTTGGGGAGCAGGCCCGGCTTCGGCAGCCGGTCCACGACTTCGGGCCGCGGGCCCGTTTCCGTGATGGCGCCGGCCACGGCCCTGCCGATCTCGAGGACGGCCGACCTGGTCTCCGGCGCATCGCGTTCCGCAAGGACGGACACGAAGAACGGGCCTTTCCAAAAGCGCAGGAACCCGCCCTCGAACTCGGAGTCCTGGCCGATCCCCGCCTCGTCGCCTTCCCTCTCGAACGTGAAGATCCCGTACGCGTTCCGCGCCTCGCCCATGTCGAAGACGTCCGCCGTGACGGCTGGCTGGCCGAGGCGCACGAAGCGCCGGACCAGTGCCCGTTGGAATCCGTAATGCAGGTACGGCTCCGCCCCGCCGTCAATGTAGTCGAAAAGGGTGGACCGGTCGTAGACAGAGTCTTTCTCTGCGCGCAGGCCAACGACCTCGCGCGGGATGCGGTCGGCAAGCGAATGGGTGGGCTCTGCCATCATGCATCCCCAGCAGTGGACGAACGCACAGAGAGGAACGAGCGCAATCGCGATTCTCCCGGCCATGCGTCCATCCTACGCCTGCCGGCGGCGCCAGTCAATGCGGCGGCAACGTGCGGGCCCAACCGGAGGCTGCGGCCATTCGACACCGTCCCCGCCGAGGCCGTAGAATGCTCGCGTGGCGGGCCCGCGCAGCGACATACGTCAGGGAGGGGAGCCATGGAGTACCGGAGGCTGGGCAGGACGGAGCTGGACGTCTCGGCGGTGGGCGTCGGGACGTGGCAGTTCGGCGGCGACTGGGGCAAGGATATCTCCCAGGACGATGTCAACGCCATGCTCGGCCGGGCCAAAGAGCTCGGCATCAACTTGATCGACACGTCCGCGTGCTACGGGCCGAACCGCCTCTCCGAATCGCTGATCGGCGGGTTCCTGGCAGGGGACAGGCGCGAGGATTGGATCGTCGCCACCAAGTTCGGCCACATACACGGGTGGACGCCCGACGGCGTCCGGCAGACGCTCGAGGAGTCGCTCCGCACGCTGGGCACCGACTACGTCGACATCTACCAGTTCCATTCCGGCCCGGACGAGGACTTCGACACGCCGGGCCTCTGGGAGATGCTGAACGAGCAGGTCGAGGCGGGCAAGATTCGGTTCCTGGGCAACTCGATCGGCAGCAACGATAACCTGTACCAGGCCGCCAAATCGACGGAGCTCGGGATATCGGTAATCCAGGTGGTCTATAACCGGCTGGACCCCGCACCGGAGGCGCGCGTGTTCCCATCGTGCCAGGAGCAGGACCTCGGCGTGCTGGCGCGCGTGCCGCTGGCCAGCGGCTTCCTGAGCGGCAAGTACACGCTGGACGCGCAGTTCCCGGACAACGACATCCGTTCGCGCCGTGATCGCGCGTATATCGAGCGGCTGATCCGGGAGGCCCTGCGCGTCAAGGATGAGGTGCCCGAAGGCGTCGACATGGCGCAATGGGCCCTGGCGTGGTGCCTGCGGCA
>CAYUDW010000134.1:6290-9657 GCA_964442595.1 uncultured candidatus Brocadiaceae bacterium | reverse complement strand
TGCTTCGTGCCGCTTTGTGTCGCCACCGACGCGGTCGGGACGCTGCCGCTGCTGATCGGGATGACAGAGGATCTGTCGCAGGCCCAGGTCAAGCGCGCGATCGTGCAATCGGTGTTCGTGGCCATGGTCGTGGCGCTGCTGTTCCTTGTGGGGGGCAGGTTGGTGCTTCAGTACCTGGGCATAACGGTCGCGGACTTCATGATGGCCGGCGGCGCGCTGCTGTTCATCATGTCCGTCATGAACGTCATCGGCGTGGAGAAGTCCGAGCACAAGCTCGATCCCGAGAGCCTGGGGGCGGTGCCGCTGGGTGTGCCGTTGATTGCCGGCCCGGCCGTGCTGACGACGACGTTGCTGCTGCTCGGCCAGTACGGCCCGGTGCCGACGGCCCTTGCGGTTTACGTGAACATCGCCCTGGCAGGCGTGGTGTTCTCCCTTTCCGGTGTGATCATGCGCGTTCTGGGCGGGACTGGCGCCAAGATCGTCTCGAAGCTGTCCGGCCTGATTCTTGCCGCCATCGCGGTTATGATGATGCGCAAGGGGATCGTCGAGATCGTGTTGTCCCTCCGGCCGGGCGCCTGACGTTCGCGGGTCCCAGGGCGCGGCAGGCAGCGGACCAACGGAGAGAACTCCAGCGCGGGAGGGCCTCATGGAAGGCACGGAAATGCGGTCTTTTCTGGGCTGTGCCAGCATCGTGGTGGCGGTGGCTCTTGCGGCGGGAGTGGTGCTGTATCTCCTCTGGGGACCAGCGGTTGCACCGGGAGGCGGAACGGCTTCCGGCTGGAAGCTTCACGGCCTGGACGGCACGGAACTCGACGTGGCGGACCTGAAGGGACAGGTGGTCTTCCTCAACGTCTGGGCCACCTGGTGCCCGCCCTGCCGCGCGGAGATGCCCAGCATTCAGCGCCTCTACGAGAAGATGAAGGACGAGGGCGTCGTCTTTGCCCTCGTGTCCAACGAGGGTCCGGAGACGGTCCGTGGCTTCGTGGCCACTAATGGCTACACCATGCCGTTCTACACGGCCCCCCGGCCGCCGTCCGTCTTCGCCACCCGCGCTATCCCGACCACGTTCATCATCGGCCCGGACGGCGAGATTGCGTTGAGGCACGTCGGCGCAAAGGACTGGGACGATCAGGAGACCGCCGACCTGCTCCGCCGGTTGCTGGCAGAAGAGCCGCCGCCGGCCGCTACGACGCTGGAATGAAGAGGTGACCCGATGAAGCGCGAGGGAACGCCGTTCCGCCAGGAGAAGCACGACCTGGACTTCTGCGTGGTGGGCGGCGGCATGGCGGGCCTGTGCGCCGCACTTGCAGCGGCCCGCCACGGGGCGAAGGTCCTTCTGATGCAGGACCGCCCCGTCCTGGGCGGCAACGCCTCCAGCGAGATGCGCGTCCACATCTGCGGCGCCGACCGGCACAACAGCGTCAAGAACATGCGCGAGACCGGCATCCTGGAGGAGCTGCGCCTGGAGAACCTGCGCCGCAACCCCAACTGGAGCTACTCCATCTGGGACGCGATCCTCTACGAGAAGGCGCGCTACCAGGACAACCTGACTCTCCTGCTCAATTGCTCCTGCGTGGACGGGGAGATGGACGGCCAGCGCATCGCCTCGGTCACGGGCTGGCAACTCACCACGCAGACCTATCACACGGTGAACGCGCCGCTGTTCGCCGATTGCTCTGGGGACGGCATACTGGCGCCGCTGACGGGCGCCGAGTTCCGCATCGGGCGCGAGGCGCGGGACGAGCACGGTGAGTCCATCGCGCCCGAAGTGGCCGACCGGCGCACGATGGGCATGACGTGCTACTTCCAGGCGCGGGAGCACGATGGGCCCCAGCCCTTCGACCCGCCCGCCTGGGCGCACCGGTTCGATAGCTGCGACGACCTTCCCTACGGCGCGGACGGCCACCGTTGGTGGCGCATGGGTTACTGGTGGATCGAGCTGGGCGGCGAGCAGGACAGCATTCACGATAGCGAGCGCCTGCGCGACGAGTTGCTCAGGATCACCTTCGGCGTCTGGGACCACATCAAGAACCGCTGCGCGCACCGCGAGGAGGCGGCCAACTGGGCGCTGGAGTGGGTTCAGTTCCTGCCGTCCAAGCGCGAGAGTCGCCGCTACGTCGGTGATTACGTGCTGACCCAACCGGACCTCGAGACGGGCGGCGAGTTCGACGACGTGGCGGCCTACGGCGGGTGGGCCATGGACGACCACCATCCGGCGGGGTTCTGGTCGGTGCGCATCGGCGCGCCGGCCACGATATTCCACCCCGCTCAGTCGCCCTACGGCATCCCCTATCGCTGCCTCTACTCGGCGAACGTGCCCAACCTGATGTTCGCGGGGCGGGTCGCAAGCTGCACCCACGCGGCGATGAGCTCGACGCGCGTCATGGGCACGGCGTGCAGCATGGGTCAGGCCGTCGGCACGGCCGCCGCAATGGCGACGGGGCACGGCGTGCTGCCCCGCGAGATCGGGGCGCACATGCCCGAGCTTCAGCAGGCGCTGCTGCGCGAGGACTGCTACCTACCACGCATCCGGCAGGAGTTCTCCTCCCTGACCGAGGACGCCGCGCTCAGTGCGTCAGGCGGCAATCCGGAGCCGCTCCGCGACGGCATCAACCGGCCGGTCGGGGACGACTTGCACCGCTGGCCCTGCCGGCCCGGCGATCACGTGGCCTATGAGTTCAATGGACCTCGGGAAGTCGGCGAGGTCACGCTGATCCTCGACAGCGCTCTGGACAGGGACGTCCAGATGAGCCACACTCATGCGGGAGAGCACCTGAATGCGCCGCCCGACGTCGTGCCGCGGGCATTCCGTCTGGAGGGCATGACGGGCAAGGGTTGGGCGCCCCTGGCGGAGGTGTCGAGCAACTGCCAGCGGCTCGTGCGAACTCCGGTCGGGCGGGAGCTGCAAGGGGTCCGCTTCACGCTGCTGGAGACCTGGGGTGCCGCGGAATCGAACCTGTATGCTTTCTACGTGGACTGATGCAGCCAATTGAGAAAGGGCGCGAACTGAGATGGACGCAATCGAGCGTAAACTGAAGCAGTTGGGGTTGGAGCTGCCGACCGTTCCGCAGCCGCTCGCCGAGTACGTGCCGGCCAAGCTGGTCGGCGAGCTGGTCTTCTGTTCGGGCCAGATACCGATGAAGGGCGGCCGCCCCGTGCGGGTGGGCAAGGTGGGCGCGGACCTGACCGTCCAGGAGGCCTACGAATGCGCCCGCATCAGCGCGCTGAACTGCCTGGCGGCGATCAAGGGCGTCATCGGATCGCTGGACCGCGTCCAGGAGGTGGTGCAGCTTCGGGGATTCGTCAACAGCGCCCCCCGGTTCGACCGCCAGCCGGAGGTCATCAACGGCGCCTCCAAGCTGATGGT
>CAYUDW010000134.1:3055-6190 GCA_964442595.1 uncultured candidatus Brocadiaceae bacterium | reverse complement strand
CTGCGGCGCGTCGATATCGGCATCATCGCCCAGGACGAGGGCCTGAGGCGGTGGTACGAAGGACTGGGATTCCGGGCCGGGGAGAGGCGGCGGTTCGACCATCTGCCGTTCGAGGTGCTCCTCATGTCTGCGCCTGTGTGAAGGCCGCGCCGGACACGGGATCGAGGCCCTGCACGCCTGCCAAACAGAAGCCCCACGTCCGGGGTGGACGTGGGGCCTGGTGTCAACGCATTGTCGGCCGCCGGTTTAGTACTCCGGCATCGGCGGCGTCGGTTTCTTCTTCTCGGGGATCTCGCTCACGATGGCGTCCGTGCTGACCAGCACGCCGGCGACGCTCGCGCCGTTCTGCAGCGCCGTGCGCACCACCTTGGTGGGGTCGATGACGCCGCGCTTGATCAGGTCGCAGTAGTCGCCCTTGGCGGCGTCGTAGCCCCAGGAGTCTTTTTTCGACTCGAGGACCTTCTGAAGCACGATGGCGCCGTCGAGTCCCGCGTTCTCGGCTATCTGGCAGAGGGGCTGCCTGAGCGCCTTGCGGACGATGTCAATGCCGACGATCTCGTCCGGCCCGGCCTTCAAGGTGTCCAGGGCGGCGGCCGCACGTAGAAGCGCGACTCCGCCTCCCGGCACGATGCCCTCTTCGACGGCGGCGCGGGTCGCGTGCACGGCGTCCTCGACGCGGTGCTGCTTCTCCTTCATCTCGACCTCGGTGGCGGCTCCGACGTTAATCTGGGCGACGCCCCCCGCCATCTTGGCCAGCCGCTCCTCCAGCTTCTCCCGGTCGTAGTCGCTGGTGGTTGTCTCGAGTTCCTTGCGGATCTGGTTGATCCGGCCCTGGATGTCCTTGCTGTCGCCCGCGCCCTGGATGATGGTGGTGGTGTCCGCCGTGATGACCACCTTCTTGGCGCGACCCAGATCAGCCAGGCCGACGGACTTCAGCTCCAGGCCCAGGTCCTCGCTGATGACCTGGCCGCCGACCAGAACGGAGATGTCCTGCATCATGGCCTTGCGGCGGTCGCCGAAGCCGGGCGCCTTGACGGCGCAGCACGGCAGCGTGCCGCGCAACCTGTTGACAACCAGCGTGGCCAGCGCTTCGCTCTCGATGTCCTCGGCGATGATGAGCAGCGGCCGGCCGGAGCCGACGATCTTCTCCAGCAGCGGCACGAAATCCTGCACCGAGGAGATCTTCTCCTGGTTTATGAGGACGTGGCACTCCTCCAGCACGCACTCCATGTCCTCCCGGTTGGTGATGAAGTGCGGGCTGAGGTAGCCGCGGTCGAACTGCATGCCCTCGACCAGGTCCACCGTGGTTTCGAGGCCCTGGCCTTCCTCGACGGTGATGACGCCGTCCTTGCCGACCTTCTCCATAGCGTCGGCTATCTGTTTGCCGATGTCGGGATCGTTGTTGGCCGCGATGGCGCCGACGAAGGCGATCTCTTCCCTGCCCTTGATGGGCCGGGACATCTTCTTGAGCTGCTCGGTGACTGCACTGACGGCCTTGTCCACGCCGCGTTTAAGCGCCATGGCGTCCGTCCCGGCGGCGATGATCTTCAGCGCTTCCTCGAAGATCGCCTCGGCCAGCACGGTGGCGGTCGTGGTTCCGTCGCCGGCGTCCTCGCTCGTCTTGGAGGCCGCCTGCTTGACCAGTTCGGCGCCGATGTTCTCGATGTTGTCGGGCAGCTCGACCTCCTTGGCGACGGCGACGCCGTCCTTGGTCACCGTGGGAGCGCCGAAGCTCTTCTCGATGACGACGTTCCGTCCGCGTGGCCCGAGCGTAGTCTTGACCGCCTGCGCAAGCTTGTTCACGCCGCGGCGCATCGCCTGCCGGGCCTCGACGTCAAACAGTATCTTCTTCTTGGCCATGAGAGTGCACCCTCCGTCAGCTGATGATCGCCAGTATATCGTCCTCGGACATCAGTATATACTCTTCGCCGTCAATCGTGACCTCGGTGCCGGCGAAGGAGCCGAACAGGACCGTGTCCCCCTTCTTCACCTGGAAGGCGGCTTTCTCGCCGGACTCCAACTGCACGCCGTCGCCCAGGGCGATGACCTTGCCCTGCTTCGGCTTCTCCTTGGCCGTGTCGGGCAGAACGATGCCGCCGGCCGTCTTCTCCTCCGCCTCCAGCCTCTTGACAAGAACTTTGTCCCCAAGGGGCTTGATCTTGGCCATGGTCCGGACCTCCCTCGCGCGTTCGACAGGGCTGAGAATGCTCCCGTAGGAATCGGCAAACAAACGGTGCCCTCACCGCACCGGCGGGCGCACAAGTTGCAAACACCATGCCTACCCGCCGGCCGCCCGTCCGGCTTTGCCGAAAGACCTCTATTCTACACTTTTCCGCGCGCCGGTAAAGTGCATGCGGGCCTTCCGAGGGGCGCAAGGAGCGCGGGGCGGCTGTCAATCTGACAAGACCCCCGTTGCTCCGCCTCGGGCGTCCTGTCAGTTTGGCACTCCGCCTGGTTGCCGGTCTACAGGCTTTGGGGTAGACTCGCCTGCATGGCCAGCGACCGTTTGCATTGCCAGCACTGCGGCCGTTCGTACGCTCCAGAAGCGGGCCGGGAGGGCATGGAGCTGTTCTGCGCGGGTTGCGGCGGCCCCCTCGGCCCTGGCGCCCCGGACGTTCGCGGCCGCGGCCAGAAGGACCCTTTCAGAGGACGCACCGTCGGCGGCGCCAGGTTCAGCAGGCTGCTCTCCGTCGATCCGACGCGCCGTGTCTACCGGGCTCACCACAGGGGGCTGCGGAGCCACGTCAGGGCAGAGGTGTTCCCGGAGCCGTTCGCCAGCCAGAACCTCGGCTACGTGCAGCACCTCTTCCGGCAGGCTGCCCTAACATCTGAAATAAACAGCCGTTACGTGGTGACCGTGCTGGACCTCGGGCGCCTTGCCGACTGCTATTACATCCTGACCGAATGCCCCCCCGACCGCCTGCGGTCGCTGCTTCGGAAGGCAGGCCGGATCGACCTGAACCGCGTGCTGGCGCTCATGGAAGAGGTCCTGCAGGGGCTGGCCGCCGTCGAGGGCGTCGGCGCCTTCCACGGCAACGTGACGCCGGAGGGCGTCTTGCTGGACTACGACGGGGCAGCCAGGCTGGACCACCTGGGCACGGCTCTCAGGCCGCAGGAGCTGAACCGACTGACCGT
>CAYUDW010000134.1:0-2955 GCA_964442595.1 uncultured candidatus Brocadiaceae bacterium | reverse complement strand
CCCGGCTGACCGGCCCCCCACGTCGCAGGCGGCGCTGGACGAGCTGCGGGAGTGCGCCGTTGAGATGAGCCGCGCGCATGAGATTGGCCCGGTGCGCGCCGCGGTCCCCTCGGGCCGCACGGAGGGCGGCGGCACGTGGACGGCCCTGTGGTGGGCCGCGGCCTTCTTCCTGTTTGCCCTGGCCGTCATTCCCCTGGGGCTGCTCTATAAGCAAAACCGGGTCAGGGAGGCGCTTGCGCGAGAGGCGCAGGAAATGGCGCCCCTCACTGTGGCCATGCTAATCCGGGAGGCCGACTCGGCGGCGGCCGACCCGTTGCCCCGGGGAACGGCTGACGGACTGGTCGCGCTTCTTGCTTACGGTCTGGCCTTCTACCCGGAGCTTCAGGTTATCGATCCGGCCCGGACAGCCGAGTTGCAGGCGGCCGGACGGGACCCCCGGCAGGTGCGCGATGAAGTCGGCGCCAATTGCCTGCTGGTGGCCGAGCATGCGCCGGGACTCGAGCGGCGGCGCTGGACCCTCGTCTTCGCCACCAATCGAGGGGAGCCCTGGTCGGTGCGCGCGGAGTGTGCCGTGGCGCAGGATCGGGAAGGCGATGCCGCTCCGCTGGCCGACGCCCTGGGGGACTTGCTGGCCTCCTTCGCTGCGCGGCTGGCATGGGATCCCCTCCCAGAGGACGCCCTCGAAACGGCCGGGGGGAGCCTTGACGCGTGGTCGGCGGCGGCCCACGCGGTCCGCGTC
Source organism: uncultured candidatus Brocadiaceae bacterium (assembly GCA_964442595.1). GTDB lineage: Bacteria > Planctomycetota > Brocadiia > SM23-32 > SM23-32 > DAOVRD01. The sequence goes on along the minus strand of CAYUDW010000134.1, from coordinate 2,216 downwards.
GAGAGGCTCGGCAGGTGGCAGGAAGCCGCGTCCTCGATTGAGCGCGCGCTGGCCACGGCGCCCGGCACGCCCGCCTTCCAGGTGCTTTCGGCCTTCTACGACGTCGTCCAGGAAGCGCAGGAGAGCAGGACGCTCTCAGGGGCGGCGGGGCTTCCACTGGCGGGGCTGCCTCCGGAGATGGCGGGGCTTGCGGGGGCGCTGGCAGCGATCGCCGGCCGCGACCCCGATGGAGTTGAGGAGCGGTTCGGCGAGTTTCTTGCGCGCAGTCCGGGCTCGGCGAGGGGATATTTCCTGATGGGATTGTGGCGCCAGCACACGGCGGGGCGGCCCGAGGAGGCCGCGCTGTCCTTCCGGCAGGCGGTCCGCATGGATCCCGGTTACCTGCCGGCTGCGTTGGCCTGCGTCGAACTGCTGGCGCAGCGCGACGCGGTAAGCGCCCGGCAGTTCGTGCAGCAGTACAAAGAGACGGCGCCGCCGCGGGAATGCGTCTACCGACTGACCAGGCGTGCGGAGGAGCTTCTGGGCGGGGCGGTTCAGTAGTCCACGATGTCGTTCAGGCGCGAGATGCTGACGATCTGGCTGCGCATCACGTGGACCATGCGGCGGTTGGCGCGGATGCCGTTCTTCTTCGTCTCCAGCACGTAGAACTCGCGCGTGCTCTGTGAGTCCTCGCAGGGATGCACGTCGGCGTCGGCCAGCACGAGGGCATCGGCTCCGACCACGTGCAGAATGCCGACGTAGACGTAGGGCGCCTTGACGTCCACGACGACCTGGTCGCCCAATAGGGACTCGAGCGTGGATTTGGCATCGAGTGGCTGGTTCATTGCCGGTCCGCCTCTGCTATTCGGTTGTGGCTCTCTTATTTGAGCAATTCGTTCGCGGAGGTGTCAAGGAAGCGCTCCATCGCTGCGCCGCTTACCTGCGCACGTAGCGCTGGCCGGCGAGCTGCTGGATCAGCCCGCGGATCTCGAGCGTCAGCAGCGTGCTCGACACGATGGACGGCGCCAGCCCGGTTTCCCCCACGACCTCGTCGATGTGCAGTGGCGAGGCGCCGAGCAGATCATAGATGTTCCTTTCTCGGGCATTCAGGGATAGAACGCGCGGATCCCCGACGGAAGTCGGCGCGGCCTCGCCCCCGGCCTGATCGGGTTGGGGCAGTTCGATCGGCTCACTGAGCGGGCCGAGCCCCTCGACGACGTCGCGGGCATTCTCGACCAGGACGGCCCCGTCGCGGATGAGCGTGTGGCAGCCCCGGCTGGTCGGGCTGTCGACGCTGCCGGGCACGGCGAAGACGGCCCGGCCCTGCTCGCCCGCGAGTCGCGCCGTGATCAGGCTGCCGCTCCTCCGGGCTGCTTCCACCACGACGACGCCCAGGGACAGGCCGCTGATGAGACGATTGCGCGGGGGGAAATTGCCCGGCCTGGACGGGGTTTCCATGGGCAGCTCGCTGATGAGGGCGCCGCTCTCGGCGATCGTCAGCGCGAGGTCCGGTTCCCGGCCGCTCAGGTTGCGGGCAAGCCCGCATCCCAGCACGGCGAGGGTCCGCCCCTTGGCTGCCAGGGCGCCCCGGTGGCCGGCGGAGTCGATGCCGTCGGCCATGCCGCTCACTATGGTGAACCCCATGCTGCCCAGGTCGGCCGCCAGGCGGGAGGCCTGCTGCCGGCCGTAGGTGCTGCACCGTCTAGACCCCACGATGGCGATCGCCAGTTGATCCTCGCGCCGATACTCGCCTCGTATCCGAAGCAGAGCCGGCGCGTCCCTTTCCAGGTACTTGAGCGGCGGCGGGTAGTCCTCGGCGGAGAACGGCACGAGCCGCGTCCTGAACCTCTCCATTAGCTCGAGCTCGCGGGCGACCTTGCCTTCGTCCGGGCCGCGCCGGACGGCGCGGGCGGCGTCCGGCATCAGGCCGTCGACCTTCGCCAGCTCTGCGGCAGTGGCCTCCAGCGCCGCACGGGCGGAGCCGAAGTGCTCCACCAGGGCGAAGATCGACTTGCTGCTGACGCCTTCGCACGTGGCGAGTTCCAGCACGGCCAGAGCTTCATCTTCGCGTTCGGTCATTGCGCTCGCGCCAAGGAGGTCGCTGCAGCCTCATTGCGAGTTGGCGCCACCATTATGGGGCGAGCGGCCGGGCCGCGCAAGGTAAGCCGAGGGGCGCGCGCCGATTGCAGCGCTCGCCGGACCTCACTATACTGACGGAGCATCCATCCACAGGCCCG
>CAYUDW010000133.1:1870-9690 GCA_964442595.1 uncultured candidatus Brocadiaceae bacterium | reverse complement strand
TGCAGCAGCGCCTTAGCCGGCCCCAGCCCCGGCCCCCTGCCCTTCGTCCGTTTCAGCCTGCCCACCGCCGCGCCTTCGCTGCAACGGTAGCTGGCCCTTGCGCCCCAAGCATTGCGCGGAAAGGCAATAACCGCTACAATGTCGGTTACAGATTCGGGAGCATCCCGGATAAGGGGGGCAGGTCGCCTGCGACCTGCATAAGGACCGCACCATGAGAGCTCTGAGCTACTTCGCTGCAGTGGCAGTCCTGACGGCCGCCTGGGCGGCCAGCGTCCTGGCAGGCGGCCAGGGCGGTCCTGACATCTGGGTCAAAGTGTCCGGCACCGACTGGCTTAAAGAGGTCACCGTCGAGTCCAGTGCCGCCGGAAACGTCTTCCAGATCCTGCTGGAGAACACGTCCGACACCCAGCAGGTCTACCACTTCGAGGGACCCGCCAGCAGCGCCGATTGGCAGGTAGACTACGAGAGATCGGGCAGCCCGTCGTCCAACGAGTTCGACCTGGCCCTGGACGCGGGCGAGTCCGATACGCTCTCGCTGACGGTGACGGAACAGGGGGCTCCGCACACCTTCTTCCTGGGCGCCCTCGCCTTTGGTTTGGGCGGCGACGTGTCGCAGGCAGCGGCTAATCTGGTCGTTCCTGCGGACCTGGCGGTCCGGGCGGACGGACAGGCCACGTGGACGGGCGAAGACGTGATCGGCAGTGCCGATGACCAGGTCACGCTCAGCACGCTGCGGGCCGGCCAACCGGCCAGCTTCACCGTCCGGCTGCAGAACGTCCAGAACGCCTCCGTCTCCTACGACCTGCGCGCGCACCAGTCCACGGCCGACGCGCAGATCGTGCATTGCTCCCTGGACGGTCAGGACATCAGCGCAGACATCCTATCGGGCACCGGCTATCGAACGTACACGCTCTACCCCGGGGAAGACCTGCTTCTCTCCTTCGCCCTGCTGCCGGTGGGCACGAGCGCGGGCCAGCGGGACGTGACGGTCAGCGCCCGGGCGGCGGAGATCGACTCGCCCGCGCTGGACATCACCCCCGTCTATGCCAACGTGCGCCCTTTCGCCGTCCACAAGGACGATGTCGTCCCGGAGGGCGAGTCGATGATCGTCTATCCCGGAAGCCAGTTCAGCGCGGGCTTCTTCGGCCTGGTCAACTTCGACGGCGGGGCATTCCCGACGAAGGAAGCGGAGGAGTGGATTCTCTCGGGCTTCCAGGAGGGCGTGGCCATCGATCCGGACACGGGTTATGTCTGGATCCAGGGCGGCACGGGCCTGCGCAAGGGCCTTGACCACGCCGCGGATCAGATACTGGGCCAGGAGATCGCCGTGCCCGTCTACGACCAGGTGACCGGTCAGGGGCACAACACGATGCTGCGCGTCATCGGATTCATCGTCGGCACGCTGGTCGAATCCAGCCTGGGCGAGGGGGGCTACATCCGCATCGACGTGTCCGGCTGGCTGGGTGACCTCTCCAGGTCGGATGCCGTGGCCATGAGCAGCCAGCTCGCCACGGGCGGCCTGCGCGAGACCGGTTGGCGCGAGCTGCACTGAAGCGACCGCCACCCCCCGCGCGGCAGCTTTCGGCGCGCAACAACATGACGGACCCGCGGGGCTGTCATTCGCCGGTGCCGTAACGGCGCAGCAACCTCACCATTGCCCGATCGCCACAAAGCCGAGCCTTGTCGATCGGCCTCTTGCCCTGAGCGTCCCGCAGCTCCGGATCCGCGCTGCTGCTCGTGCCCCATATCTCACCTCACAGATCGGCACTCACCTCACGCAGCGCCGCATTGAGGCTCGTTGCGTCCGGGTATCGGTCCTCGGGCTCGCGCGACAGGCACTTCATGATGAGATCGGCCAGCGGCTGAGGCACGTCCGGTCGGACCTCGGCGAGGGGCTCAGGCCGTTGAAGGGCGTGCTGGAGCGCAAACTCGGCGCCCTCGGATACCAGGCTGCCGGTAAGCAGTTCGTAAGCAACACGTCCTACGGCGTACACGTCGACCGCCGGGGACAGCCTGGGCTCCCCTCGGATCTGCTCCGGCGCCATGTACTGCAAGGTTCCGGCAGCTGCGCCTGGCTTGGTGAGGCGAGTGGCACCCTCCACCAATGCCAGCCCGAAGTCCATGACCTTGGCAGTGCCATCCTCAGTCACCATGATGTTCTCGGGCTTGACGTCCCGGTGCACGATCCCCTTCTGGTGGGCGTAGCCCAGGGCGTCAGTGACCTGGAGCAGAAGGTCAACACATTCCCGGGGCTCGAGGGTGCCTTTGTCCGAGAGGATGCCGCGCAAGGTTTGGCCCTCGACGTATTCCATGCTGATGTAGGAGCGTCCCTTTTCTTCCCCCACATCGAACACACCGACGATGTTGGGGTGGCTGAGCTGGGCGACGGCCTGGGCCTCACGGACCAGGCGCAGCCTTAGCTTGTCGTCCTCAGCCAGGTGGGACGAGAGAACCTTCAGCGCGACTGTCCGCCTAAGGCGCTTGTCCTCGGCGAGGTACACTGCCCCCATGCCACCGGCTCCCAGTGCCTTCTTGACAGAATAGCGCTCCTTTGTTTCAGCCGACAGACGTTCGAATCCGGCCTGATCTGCGATCACCGTGCGATCCGCGTGGAGTTCCGGTCCTCGACGGGCGAACACGCCGCTCAGCGCCTGCACGTTCCTCAGGCGCTCCTGTACATCCCTGTACCGGTAATCGACACCCAGTATGTCGGCGTACATCTGCGAGGCCTGATCGTAGTGCCCCCCCAGCTCTCTGGCCTTTGCCATTCCGTAGAAGACCCCGAGGTTGTCGGTTGAGATGGACTCCTGCTCGAGAGCGGCCTCGAATCGGTCCACTGCAACGTCGTAGTGCTCCATCCTCATGAAGCATTCGGCCGAGTGCAGCAAAGCGGGTCTGCGATACTCCTGATCAGCCGCCGCGCGCTGGAGCTGCTCGAGGGCGGTGTCGTACCGACCGCTCTCCTTGAGCAGCACACCCAGTCTGAGACGCGCCGCCATGTCCTGAGCGTTCGACCTAAGGTGCTCCTCCAACATCCCAATGGCCGCCGCCTTGTCGTCCGCGATGCTGTAGAGCCGGGCGGCCTCGTCGTAGCGCTCCGCAGCCTGAAACAGCTTGGCAGCCTGGTCGAAGTCGCCGAGCTCCTCGAACAGCTCGGCGGCACGGCCAGAGCGGCCCGCCTGGCGGAAGCACATCGCAGCTTCCTGTATCCTGTCGTTGGCTTCGTATATTTCGCCCGCCTTCTCGTGCTGTCCGGCCTTCCCGTAAAGCTCCGCCGCCTTGAGGTAGTGGGCGAGCAGCTCGTTGCTCCGTGCCGCGCTGCTGTAGTCCTCCGCCCTCTCGAAAAGCTCTGCCGCCCGCTCGTTGCTCCCCATGTCCTGATATGCGGTCGCCGCACTTGCCAGGTCACCGCACTTCTCGTAGTTGGCAGCCGCCCTTCGCACGCAGTCGTGGAAATCGACCCACACCAGCTGGTTCTTGACACACCGCAGGACGACGGACATCCCCGTGGCGTCCGCCTGGCCGCTCATGAGCCTGTGCTCGTGCGCATACCGGCAGATCACGGCCCCCTCCTTGTTACGAAGGCGAGCCGCATCGTCTGCCACGGTCAACACGGTGTGCTGGGGCGTCAGGACGACGTTATGAACCCAGGACGGCTCGTCCACCGCCCACACGGGCTCTTGACGCCTCACGTCCACGAGCTCAACTCTGCGCATGCCCCTGCCGAGCGCAAGCATGGCGCCGTCAGCGCTCAGCGAGACGCTGTGCACCCAGTCAGGGCCGGACCAATGGCGCATTTCCTTGCCATCTTCACCCAGCAGCACGCACGTGCCGTCCGCCCTCGCGACGCCACACAGAGTGCCCTCTTCCGACAGGGCCACGTCCCACACTGTCTTCCCGAAGCTGCGTTGCCACCTAACGCTGCCGTCGCTGTCAAGACACACCACCCGGCCGTCCTTCGTGCAGCAGGCGATCCTGCTCGCAGACGGCGTTACGCTGACCTTGACCGGCTCTGCCGCCAGGTCGAAATCCCACAGCAGAGACTTGTCCCTGGCCACGAAGTAAAGGTTCCTGTCGTCGCAGCCCAGAGCCAGCCGGCCGTCGCGCGATAGGGCAACGCAGGAGGGCAGTCCGCCCCACATGGGCTTGTAGCGCCACAGCAACTGGCCGTCATCGTCCAGCAGTTGGACTTCCCTGTTCGCGCATCCCACTGCGACGTAGCTGCCATCCTCTGACATGCTCAGACAGACAAGCGCGGCATCGAGTTCGCTCAGCCAAGCCAGTTCAGGACGCAGCACGTTGCGGAACAACTTGGCGGACGACCGAAGCAGTTGGTCGTCGCGTTCGTAGGCCTCCGCCGCCTCGAACGGGTGGCCGGCTTCCTCCAGGAGCTTTCCCGCCTGTCCGTAATCCCCCAGCCCTATGTAGCACTCGGCGCCCTCGCTGGCCATCCCCGCCTGGGCATAGAGCGCGGCGGCCTCCGCCGTGCTGCCCGCCTCCTGGTAGAGCTGCGCCGCTGCTACGGTATTGCCGGCGGCCCGGAGCACCCGCGCGGCTCCGCCCAGGTCACCGGCCCGCCGGTACATGCTGACGGCCTTGGCGAACTGACCGGCCTCCCCATAGAGCTCGGCCGCCTCGTCGTATTCGCCGAGCGCTGCCCGGGCGTCCGCAGCTCGCGAGAGCATGCCGAGTTCCGCGTAGAGGCCCGCCGCCGATTCGAAGTCCTTGGCTTGCTCAAGAGCTGCGGCCGCCCTGTCCTTCTTCGAGCACTGCAGCCAGAACTCTGCGGCCCGTTTGTGCTCTCCCGCCCTCTCAGACAACTCGGCTGCCTGCTCGACCAGGCCTGCCCGCCCTGCCGCGTCGGCAGCGGAGGCGTAGTCTCCCTGCCGCTCATAGGCGACTGCCAGGGCGTCCCACGCACCCTCTTGTCGGTACAGCTCGATGGCCTCGCCGACCCGGCCCTTCGATAGCAACTTGTGCGCCTTCTTTGTTCGGTTACCTATCGGCCACATCTGCCCCGTTCCTCCCTGTGCGCTGCCCGCGGCGGAGACCGGCCTTACGGATCAGCGCCTCAAAGACATCCTGCTGCTCCCTCACGACCTCTGCCTCAATCGGGGGAGCAACGCGCAGGACCTCCTCCAGCGTCGTGATGCCCTGCACTGCCTTGACGAAGCCGGCCTGCTTGAGCGACAGAAAGCCGGGGGCCTTGCGTATGAGCTCAATCAACTCACGTGCCGCAGGTCTGCCCAGAAGGACATCGCGCATCTCCGAACCGACGACAAAGAGCTCAAAGACGCCCGTGCGGCCGCGGAATCCTGATCCCAGGCATTCCTGGCAGCCCGTCCCGCGTCGGAAGTCAACTGTGTCCGGATCGAAGCCTTTCACCTGAAACTGCTGAACGATGTCCCTGCGCGGGACGTATACCTCAGAGCAGTTCGGACAGACTTTCCGGACGAGCCTCTGGGCCAGCACGAGCAAGTCGGCCGACGCGAGGAACGTGGCTGCCCCCGAGACATTGGCAAGCCGGACGATGGCACTCGCCGTCTCCTCTGCATGTAGGGTCGCGAACACCTTGTGGCCCATGAGCGCGCACTCGAGCAGCGCCTCAACCGTCTCGCTGGTGTCGATCTCTCCCAAGGCAATCACGTCCGGGTCGTGGTGCAACACGCCGAACAGCGCGCGCGGCAGATCGACCGCCTCGCGACCGGCCAGGTTGTTCTGGACAACACCCTCCATTGCGTACTCGACCGGAGCTTCCACCGTCACGATCTTGGTGGCGCCGTCGTTCAGGTGGTTGAGCGTGGCATACAGCGTCGTCGTCTTTCCTGCTCCCGTCGGTCCCGCGAAGAGGGCCGCCCCCGAGCTTTGGGCCGCCATCGCCGTGTAAGCCGCCATTTGTGCCGGCAGCATGCCCAGCTCGTCGAGGTCCATCAGCCCGGCGTCCTTGCGGAAGATCCGGATCGCCACGGCCTCGCCGAAGACCACGCGGCACACTGCCACACGCAGGTCGACCTTCTCGCCGTCCACATCGGCCAGGATCCGCCCTTCCTGTTGCTGCAGGACCTTCGAGATGTCCAGGCCCGCAAGCGCCTTCGCCCTTACGGCCATCGGTTGGGCGAGTGGCAGCGGCAAATCTGTAGCGAATGTCAACGCGCCGTCTATCCGGAAGCGGATCCTAACGCGGTCGCGTTCGGGTTCGATGTGAATATCGCTCGCACGCTCTTGCAGGGCCCTGTAGACGATGTAGTCGAAGGCACTCGCGGCGCGATTGACTTCGTGCTGCTCCGCGATGGCTCCGCTCTCAATGACAAGCGGTGCCGGCAGCACGTCAGCCGCCCCTCCAGCCATTTCGCCCGCCCTTCCCTGCCCTCCCACGGTCTTCTGCAGGAGCAGCGACTCGATGGCATCGGCAATGCGTGTCCGACTGCACATGGCCAGTTCCACGTCTGCCCCCAGCATGTCCTCAAGCTGAAGAACCAGGTTCTGGTCAGTGGGATCGGCAAGGACAACAGTCACGGCCCCGTCCGTCTCGAGCATCGGGATGACGGAGTTGAGCTTCAGGAACCGCTCAGGCAGCCGGCTGAATACGGCGATGTCGACGAGGCTCGGCTGAGGAACTACGTAGGGGATGTCAAGCTGCCGGCTCAAGGCTCGAGCCAGTTCCTCCTCGCCGACGATCTCCTGATCGAGGAGGATCTTGCCCAGAGCGTCCCCGGTGAGTGCCTGTTGGCCCAGCACGTCCTGCAACTGCTCTCGGGTGATGGTGCCATTCTCAACCAACACGTCGCCGATCCGCATCTTCTTCCCATGTCGTTTGATTGAGTCCCGCAGCTGTCGGCGAGTGATGTAGCCAAGGTCCGCCAATATGTCGCCGAGCCGCTGCCGCTGCTCCTGCTCCTTGTGGATCTGAAGCGCGTGGTTCAGCTGGCTTCGAGTGATGACGTTGTCATCAACAAGCAGCTCGCCCAACGGCCCCTCCGCAGTTGCCATTTCATTCTCCTAGGGAACGGCGATGAGTCGCAGCCCAGTACCCGGCCTGGCCGGCAAAGCACCCGATCAGGGCCTGTGCCGTCATTTCAGACGCAGGTCTGAGTGGCGTGCCGAAGCAGCAAGCCAACTCCTGTAGCCGCAGGCAGGCGGTCCGGTTGCCTGACGGCGGACATTATAGGGGCACCGGCGGCCTTTTCAAGACCTGGCTTGACCAGGAAAGACGTGCAGACCAGAAGGCCCTCGCCCACTATTGGGCTCCCTGGTCCCTGACAGACGATCCACTGTGGCGGGGCCCACCGTGCCGGCGCGCCGCACTCCGGATAGCTCCGCCCCTGAGCGCATCGCACCGGATTGGGGCGGCAAGGCAGGCCGGTTCCGCGCCTCTCCCGTGCTCATCTTCCCAGGTCACGTCCGCCCAAGCCTGCCCCTCCGGCCTCCTCGACGCCTGATAGGCGTCTCAGGTGCCATTGCGCATGGCCTTCTCTACCGCTTGGCCCGTGGTGCGCTGAGTAAGGCACTTGGCCCTGTAGTCCGTCCAGGCGATGAACGCGAATGTGCCCATGACCAGGAGAACGTGCAGCACCGTGGCCGCCAGGCGACGGCCCCTGCGTTCCTGCAGCCGTCGCCAGCGCTCTTCCACGGAAGCCTGTGCCTGTTCCCGGCCCTTCGTCAGGAGCACCAGCAGGAACTTGAGCGGCCGGCCGCCCCAGTACGCATGGACGGTCATCGCCGACAGAGCCGCACCCAGCGCCATTATGCCCGGCGCACCGGCACGCTGCACGAAGCCGTATCCCCGTTCGGCGTCCGAGCCTGCGAAGTAGCAGCCGAAA
>CAYUDW010000133.1:0-1770 GCA_964442595.1 uncultured candidatus Brocadiaceae bacterium | reverse complement strand
CCCGGCCTCCGAGCGCCGGGCTCCGTGCCGCCATGCCAGCGCAGGAGGCCTGCCACCTTCTGAAGCCCGAGGAGTGTCACCGGCGCCATACCCCTGCTTCCCTGCGCTGCGCCTCCTTACTTGAGATCCTCATGCTGGCGCAGCAGCTTCGCCACGGCGTCCTGCCCCTCGCGTTCCGCGTAGTCGACGGGCTTCCACCGCCGCTGACACCGCGCCTTCACATTCGCCCCATGGGCCAACAGCGCCGCCGCAACCATGAGGTGGCCTTTCTCAGCGGCCACGTGCAAGGGCGTCCAGCCGTCCTCTGCCTTCGCGTTCGGATCGGCACCGCGCTTCAGCAGAATGGACGCCACAGCCGAACTGCCTCCGGACGCGGCCATGTGCAGCGGCGTCCAACCGCGTGGCCCGACGGCGTTGCAGTCGGCCCCACACTCGATCAGCGCCTCCACGGCTTCCGCGTTGCCAAGCACTGCTGCCCCATGGAGAGGCGTATTCCCGCGGGCGTCCCTGGCGTCCACTGGCAGCCCTGCCCTTACCAGCAACCTGACGAAGTCAGCATCGGCTCGCTCGCCACAGTAATGAAGGGCCGTCCAGCCATGCTCACCGCTGGCGGTCACGTCGGCGCCGCTGGCCAGAAGCAGAATGACCGCCTGTCTTCTGCCCCCAAGAGCCGCATCGTGTAGGGGCGTCCGGCCACTGCGACTGGCCACGTTCACGTCAGTCCCGGCGTCGAGCAGGACCTCCATGGTCGCCGGGTGGCCGTGGCACGCTGCGGCGTGCAGGGGCGTCAGGCCGTGCACGTGCCGCGCGTTCGCTTCCAGACCCCGGCGTAGCAGGTCTTCCACCATCTCCGTCTGCCCCCCAGCCGCAGCCGCATGGAGGACGGTCCCCTCACGGAGGTCCCTGTCATGCAGATCCGCACCGCGATCAAGGAAGAACTGAAAGGCGTCGGCCTGCCCCTGCCAGGCCGCGTAGTGCAAGGGAGCCCTACCCCTTTCGTCCCGCAGGGCCATGTCAGCACCGCCGGCCAGAAGTACCTCAAGCGTGTCCACACTCCCGCTGGTTGCCCCAATCATCATGGGCGTCGCGCCACCTCCAGCCCGGGCGTTCGCGTCCGCCCCGGCGGCAAGGAACAGCCGTACCGCCTCGGAACTACCAGCACATGCCGCATTGTACAGGGGCGTGCAGCCGTTATCCGTTCTCGCGCTGAGGTCAGCGCCCGCGGCCAGCAGGAGTTCTGCCACTTCAGCATGGCCGTGGAGTGCCGCACCGTGAAGGGGCGTCGTGCCACGGTGCGTCGCCGCAGTCACGTCAGCTCCCATGTCCAGCAGCACCCGGGCTACCGCCGGGTGCCCTCCGGCGGCACTATGGTGCAACGGCCGCGCGCCATTCTCATCTGCAGCGTCAGCGTCCGCCCCGCGCTCGATGAGCAGCTTCACGATCTGCTCGTCACCGCCCCAGGCTGCATCGTGAAGGGCCGTTCGCTGCACCCGGCCGCGTGCCTCGAGGTCGACTCCCTCCGCCAGCAGCAGCTCCACGACTCGTCCATGCCCGTTTGCTGCTGCCACTCCAAGCGGGGTTCGGCCTCCATTCGCGGAGGGCTGCAGACTTGCCCCTTCCGCCAAGAGGAGGGACACAACGTCCGCGTGCCCCCGCTGGGCGGCGACCAGGAGCGGCGTCCAGCCATGAGCGTCCGCCACGCCCGGCTGCGAGCCCGCGTCCAGGAGCAGCTTGACCACTGCCAGATCGCCACCCCACGCGGCCGAATGC
>CAYUDW010000132.1:3459-9731 GCA_964442595.1 uncultured candidatus Brocadiaceae bacterium | reverse complement strand
GGTCTGTTCAGGGAGCCCGGCTGCGCCGTGGCATCGATCGTGCCGGCCACGTCGATGGTTCCCAGGTCGGCGTAGGCGTACACGCCCCCGGCATCGCCGCCTGAAGGTCCGCCGCTCACGTCTACGAGGCCACCCGCTTCGAGGGCCACGTCGCCGTCGGGGCTTTCCAGCACGACGAGGCCGCCGTCGGCCGCACCGGATGCTCCGCCGGCCTCCGTAGTGCTGGTAGCGGACAGGACAACTTCGTCCTGCCCGATCAGCTCCACGCGATCCGATCCCCCGGGCTGGGCAACCATGTTCTTGGCGGAGACCAGGCCCTCCTGGTTAACGACGCCGGCCCACATTCGCACGCGCCCACCCTCGCTCTGGAGGGTATCGTAGTTGTCCGCCACGCCGTCCGGAGTCACGACCTGGAGAAGGACCGTGCCGCCGGGATCTGTGAAGAGGTAGGCGTTGGAACCCCCGCCCAGCCCGACGCTGCCCTGCGGCGAGTTGATGGTCCCGTGGTTCTCGACAATGGAGCCAATCAGGTGGACGTAGCCGCCGGCGTCCGTGCTGATGTCGCCGAAGTTCTGGACAGTAGCGTTCGGCCCGCCCCCGCTAAAGGTGTAGTTGCCGGCCAGGAAATCGATGTCCGAGATGCCCAATGCCGAGGCGACCAGCCCATGCGTGGACACCTGCGCCGTGTCGCTGAACACGATGCCCGACGGGTTGATCAGGAAGATCCGGCCGTTGGCAAGCAGTTGGCCGTCTATCTGCGACATGGGGCCGCTGTCCACACGGTTGAGCGCGGCCGAGTCAGGGCCGGGCTGGAAGAACTGAACCGTCTCCGGCAAGCCGATGGAGAAGTCCGAGTACTCGATGATGACGTTATCGGTTATCTGCGTGATGTCCAGCCCGTTCAAGCTTGGGGCCAGCATGGCGCTGCCCGACGTGACTGTGCCGCCGGCCGGCAAAGCGCGTGCAGGCGCTGCCGTTGCAACGCAGAAGCATAGCAACCCGAGCACAAGCGGCCAGCCCAGTGCGGGGACCGGCCTTCGACCGTCCGCTGGCAGGGGGATAATACGGGTAGTTGCCAATGGAAACGCTCCCATGAAGTGATCGAGCGATTGCGGCCAGATTATACACGCAACATGGTGGGGTTTCTACGCTGGCGCTGAGGACGTCCGGTAACACGGAAGCCCTGGACACAGGGCGCGCTCAGAAGCGGCATTCGACGCCGACGTGGCCGACGCATTCCCCTTCTTCGTTCTTGCTGGTGGCGTCGAGGTCACGCAGCCCCCAGCCGACGTCTACCCGCGCGGTGACGGTGGAGTCAAGCAACGCCGCCCTCATGCCGAGCCCCGTCCCCAGGAGTTCGTCTTCATTGAACTCGCCCGGCTGCACGTCCATGTTGCTGGCCAATCCGTAGTCCAGGAAGGCGAGCAGTTGGATCTGCTCCTTGAGCTCCTCCGGCAGCAACCGGGGCAGGACGGGCGTCCGTAACTCGGCCCTGACGGTCACCCCTTCATCTGCGATGATGACGCGCCTGCGGTAGCCGCGAACCGTATCGTAGCCGCCCAGGCCGTACTGCTCGCTGGGGATAAGCCGGTCATTGCTCAACTGGGCCTCCCCGGTCAGGGAGCAGGTCCAGCCCTTGCCGATGTGCTGAACCCTCTGCGCGCCGACCGTCAGGACCAGGAAGTCGGTGCTGGCCTCGGCCCTGGCCTGCCTGTAGTTCTCGTCGTCGAAGCTGTAGATCAGCCCGTCCTTCTGGTACCTGGCGCCAGCGGAGAGGCCCGTCACCCCGTCGCCGTGGCGCCTGCTGGCATTCCAGAGCACGTACAGGGGAAGGGCCCGCACCTCGTTCTCGGCGGCCGGCGCTCCTCCGAAGCTCACCACGTCCTCGATCTTCATGAACTCCGCTCCCACCGCCAGCTCCTGCCTGAACGAGCAGAGGTCGGGAAGCGGGAACCTGTACTGCGCGCCAATCACGTCCCCCTTGCCGGACAGGGAGAAGACGTCCAGGACAACGTTCGTCGAGGTCTCGCTGAAGCCCCCGTAGAGTATGACCGAGTGGCCCAAAGGGCCACCGAGCGGCCCCAGCGGTATCTGGTAGGTGGCGGCGTACTGACGCACTTTATCCAGGTCCGCGGGCGACGTGCCGAATTGGAGCATGCCGATCTGGCTGCGCCCGAAGAAGTTGTCGTACTGGAGGATCGCGTAAGCGCGCGAGCGCGGCGTGTCGATGGTGCCGATGTTGTCGTACCTGAGCGTGAGGTGATAGGGACGGTCCTCTTTCACCAGCAAGTGGAGGTCGCTGGTTCCGGGCGCCTCGCCGGCGCGCAGGACGGCCGTCGCGGTCTTATCGGGATGGGCATTCAACCGATCCAGGCCGCGCCGCAGATCGTGCCAGTTGAGCGGTTCCCCCTCGGACGGCAGATAGGGCAGGTAGTTGTGATCCGCGGAGAAGACCTCGTTGCCCTCAATCAGAACCCGGCCGACCCGCCCCTCCGCCACGCGCAGGCGCAGCACGCCGTCCCTGAACTCCTGAGGCGGAACGACGACGAGCGTGGTTCGGTAGCCGCGGTCGAAGAAGAGCTGCTGAAGCGCGGCGGCGATCTGCTGCATGTCCTCCAGAGACAGGTTGTCGCCTTTGAGCCCCCTGCCGAACTCCCACAGGTCCTCGTCGGAGAGCACGGTGTTGCCCTCGACGATGATGCGGGTGACGGTGACGCGCACTTCCTGCGGGGCCTGCTGCGCTCCCTCTTCTTCCGCCGCGTCGGAGCCGAGCGCCGGAACGCAGAACACACAGAGGGCCATCATGCACAACCAGCCGACGCGACATGATAGTAATGGCCGAGTTCTCATCTCCCCTTTCCGAGCTGCAGCGTCGTCTGTATCCTGCAATGAGCTACACTGCGCCCCGGCAGCGTCACATCAGAGCGCCCTAAAGTACGGCATCGCAGCAGGCGCTGTCAAGAAGAGGAGCGCTCGCACACAGGGCCGGCACTACTCGGTCGCATGGATGTCTGCCGGACCGGGCGCGACGGCCAGGGCGGGCGCTGACCAGTCCCTGGCGGGCAGGACTCGCACGGTCTGATCGGAACTGGCCGTGGCCACTGCGCGGCAGTCCGGGGAGAAAGCCGCGCACCAGATCGCGTGGTCGGCGTGCACCACCGGGCCTATCACCTCCCGGCCCGTCTCCGGGTCCCAGACCCTCATCGCGCCGTCGTCGCCGCCGGATATGACCCGGCGTCCATCGGGGGAGAAGGCCACGGTTTTCACCCAGGCCTTGTGGCCCTTAAGCACGGCGACCTCATCGTACGTCGTCGCGTCCCACAGCCTGACCAGCGTATCGTCGCCGGCGGATGCAATGAGCGTGCCATCCGGCGAGAACGCAACGGCGCGCACCCAGTAGGTGTGGGCGGCCAGGACGCCCAGCGGGGTGCCCGTCGCCGCATCATGCACGTACACGCATCCGTCCCGGCTGGCGGCGGCCAGGCGCTTGCCATCCGGCGAGAACGCAACGCACCCGATGATGTCCTCGCCCGGCTTGACAGTGAGCAGCTCCTCTCCGGTCCGGGCGTTCCACACCTTGACGGTTCCGTCCCAACTCGCGGAAGCCAGACGCGCGCCGTCCGGGGAGAAGGCCACACACCGCACGACGCCATCGTGTCCGGCGAGCGTCGCCTTTTCCGTCAGGGACTCAACGTCCCAGAGCACGACGACATTCTCCCAGTAGGCGGCCGCCAGCAGCCTGCCGTCGGGCGAAAAGGCCACCCAGTTCGCAGCCCCCTCTCCGGCGTCCAGGGAGGCAGTGTTCTCGCCGGTCTGCCGGTCCCAGAGCCTCACCGTGCCGTCCTGAGCGGCTGAAGCGACGGTCTTCCCGTCGGGCGAGAAAGCAACGCCCGCCACCATCCCCTCGTGCCCCTTGAGCGTCAGTCCCACGTGGCCGCGCCTGGTCACGTCCCAGACCTTGACCGTGTGATCGGTGCTGGACGACGCCAGACGAATGCCGTCCGCAAAGGCGGCCAGATCACGGACCAGGGCCGAGTGTCCGTTGAGGGTGCCGACGCACGCGGACTCGCGCCAGTCCCAGATCTTGATCGTATGGTCCTGACCGCCCGAGAGAACGTAGTCTCCGTCCGGGGAGAACGCCACGGCGAACACGGCCCCGTCGTGCCCTTCAGCGTCGGCATCCGCGTCTTTGGTCTTGAACCGCCGAAGCTCGGTTCCGGTGACGGCGTCCCACAGCCTGACCGAGAAGTCCCACGAACCCGAAGCCAGCACGTGACCGTCCGGAGAGAAGGCCACGGCGTTGACGCGGTTCCCATGGCCCTCCAGGGCGAGTTCCTGCTCCCAATAGGGCGGCTTCTCCCGCAGCACGGCAACCCCGCCGCTCTGCGTCAGCTCGCCGAAGCCGCAGGCCAGCCGGCCGTCCGGCGCAAATGCGAGCGACGCGATCCCGCCTGCAAAGCCGGGCACGGCGGCGACCTCCTGATGCTCGTGCAGGTCCCAGATCCTCAGGGTCCCCGCCTTCCCGCCGCTGGCGAGCCGCCCGCCGTCCGGGAAGAAAGCCACACACCACACCTCGTCCTCGTGGCCACGCAACACGGCCATTCCGCGCCCGGTAGCGACGCTCCAGAGCCTGACGGTGCAGTCATCGCTGGCCGATGCAAGTCGCGCCCCGTCCGGCGAGAACGCCAGGTCGCAGACGATGTCCGTGTGTCCCTCGAGCTCGGCCACTTCCCGCCCCGTGTCGGGCTCCCACAGCTTGATGAGGCCATCCGCCCCGCCCGACGCCGCGAGGCTGCCATCCGGCGAGACGGCCACGGCCTCCACTTCGCAGTCATGCCTTCGGAAGGTCAGCAAGTCAAGGTGGGCGATGTACTTCAGAAAGCCCCAGGCCCAGTGCCTGAGGTCTTGCGGGCAGTCGTCCAGGAGCCGCTCCGCTTCATCGAAGCGGAGGTCATCGATCTTCCTCATCGCCAGAGCCACCTTCGCGGAGTAGCCTTCGCGCTCGGCGCGGTCGCGCTGGAACTCGGCGATGATGCGCTGCCGCTCTTCGGCCTTCTCCGCCGCACGCACCAGGAGGAAACCGATGGTCAAGGCGACGATGAGCAGCGCGGCCAGACTGCCACTGGCGATCTTCAGCGTCCGGACGGCGCGGACCTTCCTGAGCCGCTCGTCCCTGGCGCCAATGATGCGCTGCCTGAGGGGCTCGACCTCTTCGCCGGGCTCCTTCTCCAGGACCGAGAGTGCCAGGTCGAAGTCGCCGCCCGCGTAGGCGGCCTCAGCGTAGCCGGTCCGCGCGTCCCGCAGTCCCTTCCTGGCGGACTCGTTGCCCGACCACAGGTTCAAGGCTTCCTCGTAGGCGAACACGGCCCGGGCGAACGTCTCGTACTGCCCTGTACCTCTCGCCTCCTCGACGAGCTCCAGGGCGTTCTCTCCCAGGGCGATGCTCTCCGCATGGGCCATGTAACGGCGGATCTGATCGGCGAAGTCCCCCACGCTCGCGTACCTGTCCTCGGGCCGGGTGCTCATCGCCTTGATAGCGATCTCCAGGAGTTCGCCCTTCCTGGACGTCTTCTGGATCTCGTTCCTCGCGGCGTTCATCACGCACTCGAAGGCCGTCTTCCCGACGTGCGGTGTCTGATCCGTCACGATGTGATAGAGAATGGCGCCGAGCAGGTAGACGTCGCTCCTCCTGCCGATCTTGCGGCGGTCGTCCTTCGCCATCTCGGGGGCCATGTAGGCCGGCGTGCCGCCGACCTGGTGGGTCTTGCGGATGTCTTCGGCTTTGCCGTGGCTTTCGACGGAGGCCGCCAGCCCCCAGTCCATCACCATGACCTCGCCATAGTCGCCGAGCATAACGTTGTCGGGCTTCAGGTCGCGGTGGATCACGCCCCGCGAGTGGGCGAAGTTCATGGCGTCGCAGACGCGCAGGAGCACATCCAGGTTCTGCTGGAGGCTCATTTGGGACAGGCAGTCCTTCCACGAGCGGCCGATCACGTGCTTCATCGTGTAGAAGCTGCGGCCCTTGCTGTCGCTCTCCAGCGTGTGGATGGGCACGATGTTCGGATGGTCCAGATGTCCGGTGACGAGGGCCTCCGCAACGAAGGGGCCCCGCATCGTCTCTTCCATCACCTTGTCTTCGAACCGCTTGACGGTCTTGAGGGCGACCTCGCGGTCCAGGGACTTCTGGCGGGCGCGGTAAACGACGCCCATCCCGCCGGAGCCGATGACGTCCAGGATCTCGAAATCCGCCAGCTCCTGCCCCAGCATCTCGC
>CAYUDW010000132.1:0-3359 GCA_964442595.1 uncultured candidatus Brocadiaceae bacterium | reverse complement strand
CGGAGACGATGGTATCCTGGTCCGCAGAAGACTTCACGCTGGAAGGAGCTGCGCCGCCCTGCGCCGTCTCCACAGCATCGGGCGAGACGACCTCCCCCCGGGTCGGCGTCTCGTCATCCGCCGGTCGGGACTCCTCGTCCGGCTCTGAGCCCCGCTTCTCTCCCTCATTCTGGTTCGATGGCAGCATTGGCAAACGTTATGCTCTGCATATGATCTACAAGCGATCCTGCGGGGCACAAGGCGCGGTCGGCCCCTACGGCCACAACATGATAGCACACCCGGAGCGGATGTCCATCCCCCTGGGTACTGAGCGACCGGTGACGTCGCGCCGCAGAGATTGAAGGGAAGCTCCCCGGCACGAACCCCCGCCCCCAAACGCACAGGCCGCCCGACAACGGGACCGCCGCCCTTAAGGCCGCCGGGCGCCTCCCGGCTCCGCACGGCTCTGCAGCAGTTCCATCAACTGGCGGTTCTGCAGGATGATGGCCCGTAACAGGTTCGACATGGCCTGCAGGTACCGGAGCTGGCGGGCCTCGTAGTCCTCGCGGAACTCCGCGTCGGATATGAAGCCTTCGGCCGAGTCCACCAACTCAACGATCTGTGCCGTTCGCTCGTCGTCTTCTGCCATTGTCTCGCTCTTTTGCCCGGAGGCCGACATGGCAGGCTCAGAGCCCGACCATGAGCCGGTCACCGAGGGAATCGGGTAGCTCGCCCTGTTGCTTGATCTTCTTGACGGTCGTCGTCACGTCGTAGGGAACACGCTGAATGGTCACAAGCTGGCTGACCAGCCGGAAGCTCATGTCACCGTTGCGGATGTAGGGGAACCGGAACCATGCGCCCTCAAGAGTGGCGAAGCTGGCCAGCCAGCTCCTGTCCCTGGGCTGGCCGACGCTGCCCGGGTTGACGACCCACTGGGTGCGCATCGGCATGTGACTGTGCCCCACCACCAGGATGTGCCCCTGTATCTCGTCCACGAGCCCCTTGCGAATCTGGCCCGGCATGAGGTACTCGTCCAGCATGTCCTTCTTCGAGCCCGGGGAACCGTGCACCATCGTCGCCCCGCGCACGTTCATCTGGAGGGGCAGCGAGCGCAGGAACCCCTTGTTCTCCGGCGTTAACACGCTGTTGGTCCAGCGTGAGGCCGCCTGGGCGGCGGTGTTCTTCTCCTCGTATATCTCCCGGCAGAGGGCCCTATCTTCGTCGGAAAAGGTCTCGTCACTAGTCCCAAGCCGGTCGAGATTGGCGCAGACGAAGTCGTGGTTGCCCTGGAGGGCCTGCATCTTGTATTCGCGCACCAGATCGCAGCACTCGTTGGGGTTCGGGCCGTAACCGACTATGTCACCCGTGCAGTAGATATCCTCGGCATCGCGCACGGCTGCCAGGACGGCGCTTAACGCCTCAAGGTTGGAATGGATATCTGATACTACGGCTATCATGCGCTGTCCGCAACAATGTCGGTTCCGCCCGATGGAGGCCCTCAAGCGGCGGACCTTCTGCCGACGTCACGAGGCCCGGAATGAGCCGTTATCTTATCAACGGGCCGGCGCTAACGCAACCCAAAAGGCTTCAGCCCGGCGCGCCCCCAGAGCCACGCCCCGCCGGTCATTCTCCAATCACCGCACTTCCATGATCGCCAGGGCCACCGGGGGTCAGCCTGACGCCTCTGGCCGGCGGCGCTCAGGCCGGCCCGCCTATCTCCTCCAGCGTGGCGCAGATGGCCCGTATGTTCTCCAGGGGCACGTCGGGCTCACACTCCGCGTAGAGCATCAGCCCGCCGGCGTCCGTGTTCAGCCTTGCGGCGGCCGTGCGTATGTGGTCGGAGACTTCGCGCGGCTCGGCAAACGGGAAGAGCTGGCGGTCCAGGTCCAGGTTGATGCAAATCCTGCCCTTGGCGGTCGCTTCCAGTCCGTCGAGACCGTTCGCCCGTATCTGCGGGTTCAGGACGGTCACGCCCGCCTCGATCAAGTCCGGGATGATTTCCAGAACGTGGCCGTCGGAATGCAGATACACGTCCAAGCCACACTCCCGGCAGCGCCCTGCCATCTGCCGGTAGCACGGCAGCAAGTACTTGCGCCACGTCGCGGGGCTGAAGGGCAAGGACCTCTGCACTCCCAGGTCGTCGCCGAACGAAATGAACTCGGCCCCGCACTCGATCATCTTCTCGATGGCCGCCATGTTGTGGCCCAGGACCATCTCTACGAGGTCCGCCAGCCGCGGCTCCTCGGTGGCGAAGTCCAGCATCAGGTTCTGGAAGCCGCGCAGGTAGTAGAGGCGCATGTACATGAACCCGTGAGGCATTCCGCCCCAGGCGATCCGGCCCTCGCGTTTGGCGCGGTCGCAGCGCGTTCGCAGGTCGTCCCAATCAGGCGCCGCCCCCCACCCGTCCCCTTCGGTCAGGGGATTCGGAGGGCTATAGTGCTCGAAGTCGGCCCAGTCTCCGAGAGGGTGCTCCACCACCGCGCCGTCCAGCCCCTCGGCTATGTTGTCCCAGACGCATCCCCAGTTATCGGTGAAACGCCCCGCAGCGTAACGCCGGTCGCCGACGGCGTCGAAGTTCCGCTGCCCCTTGCGGAAGTCGGGGAAGAGCAACGGATAGTCGACCAGCACGTCCTCCACTCGCTCCCGGTATCTCCTCCACGTGGCGGGCATGATGGCCACGGTGCACGGGATCCAGTCGGGCTCCGCGAAGTAGGCCGCCCGCAGGTAGTTGCGCGCCCTCTCGTTCTTCGTCTCCGGGTCTATCATCTTGCCCCCGCGCAGCGGAATCGACGCACCCAAGCCAACGTGGCGCACATTATAGCCGGCACCACCGACCGTTCAAGAAAACGGGCTTCGGCCCCAGGCGTTGACAATCACGTTGCGCTCGGCATAATAGACGGCCTGCCGGGGTTAGCTCACCGTGTCTCGTTACACCACGAGGGAAGGGCAATGAGGAGAGAAGTGCGAACGGAAGTCCGTGGCCGGTGGCACAATCGCCACGTCCTGTGCAACGGCGAAACCGTCAGCAGGCTGTCCGTGCTGGCCGCGTCCATCTGGCTGTTCGGCATCCCGGTGCGGATGGGTGGGATCGGCAGCGTGGAGACTGAACGGCAACATCGCATGAAAGGCCACGCCAGGTATCTCCTCCACGACACCGTGCGATACATGACGGAAGAGGGATTCGACGTCTCTGTGTTGTTCGGCATCCCGGACTTCTACAACAAGTTCGGCTTCATCTCGTGTCTGCCCGACCACCGCATTTCCGTCGCCACACGCGACGCGGAGAGGGCCGGCCGGGGGGCGGGGAAGTACACGACCTCTCCCATGTCCAAGAGGGACTGCGGGTTCGTCGTGCGGCTCTACAATGAGGACAACCGCCA
>CAYUDW010000131.1:0-9756 GCA_964442595.1 uncultured candidatus Brocadiaceae bacterium | reverse complement strand
CTTAGGCAAAGGTCATGCGAGATCGTCTGAGGTCGTGGGGGCTTCGTGACGCTGCAGGATCCCGCACATCTGTCGACCCCCTGACCCAAAACTGACCAACTTGCGGGTAGAGAGAGTCAGCACGAATGCCGTACGCCGTTCAGAGGGAAGAAGATAGGTGGTATGCCCGCCGCGATTCGAACGCGGGACCTGCAGTTCACGAAGACACCGCTTCATTCGCACGTCCATACTGAATAACGTTTTACGTAGCCGTTCTTGGGCGAAAACGAGGCTCACAAGTGGTTTCCAAATCACTGACAAGTGGCCACCAAACGACGGCTGACCCAGTCAGTGACCCACTTCACGCGGGTCTATTCGACGAATCCGCCCCTCAAACCGCCCGACAAGGGGCGTAACCTGCGGCTTCAGCGCCCGGCATCGCCGCAGGGCTTGTGAAACTCCACCCAAACCCCATAATTGACTCCCTTTGGACCGTCGGGTGTGGGCACCTGCACGTCCCACTGTTCAATCGCCATCTCGTTCATCAGGTTCGCAAGCTGCCGTGCGTGCGCAAAACGATCGTAGCGGGGTCCGCCTCCCTGGTTCTTCCGTACCTGGCGCGCCTCGTCCACCGGCATGTCCCGGGCAAGCCCCCGGCCGATGTAGGCCGCTCCACCCGGCTCAAGGACGCGGTATATCTCGTCAAAGGCTTTCCTGCGATCTTTCCAGAATTGGTATGACCCGCGGGAGACGATTACGGCGGCATAGTTGTCCCGGAAGGGCAGATTCTGGGCGTCGGCCCGGAGGGCGCTGACCCGGTGTGCCACGCCCACCTCTTCGGCGAGATCGTAGAAATGGGAGAAGAAGTGGGGGTTGATGTCGGCATTGATCCAGTGCATCTCCGTGCGCTTGCACAACTCCACGATCAATGTGCCCGGCCCGCTGCCAACGTCGATGCCGACGCCGTCTGCGTCGGACAGGTTGAAATCCCGCACGATCTGCTCCGCCAGGGGGGCATAAACTGGCGCCAGCGCTCCTTCACTTGCCCGGATCATCCGGCGTGCGCTTCTGGCCTGTTCCGACTGCGCGGCCCCACGGTTGGTGGACGCTGGGGTTGCCTGTTCCCCACGCGTGCTCTGCCCGGCGGGGGTGCAACAGGCAAGTAGAGGGAGAAGCAGTGCTATTGCGGGCAGAATGGACCTTATCATGTTAGCACCTCGATTTCGTTGCAGTTTCACATGCCACGGTTCAGCGCGCCGGATCCGGAGCGAGCCGCACGCCTGCCGGCTGTGTCATCTTCGTAGACGAGTTCAATGCCGCAGAGCAGCGGCCGACCCACAACGGGTCGGAAGGTCACGTTGAGTTCCTTTGTCGCCCGGATGGATGGAAACTCGCACGTCACACTCCTAAGCGGGCCGCCCGCGGCCTCGACAATGTCGAAACGTTCGAGGACCTTCTTGCCGCCGATGAAGACGTCGAATACGCGTTCGCCCGGTTTCGCGTCCTCCAGTTCCGCGAACATCATCCGCACGGTGTAAGCGGCCTCGTCCAGCTCGACGAGCACTTCGGAATCCTCGACGTCGTCGGCGGTCGCGCCCGCGATTGTGAAAAGGTCAATGGTCAGCCCCTGAATGTCGACAAGCCCCGATGCAGCTACCCAGCGAAGCGGCCCGCCAACGATTCGAGAGGAGTGACCGCAGAGCGAACGCCCCGCAAATCGGCCCTCGGTGGACGAGTCGCCATCCTCGCCGGCCTCGACCGGCTGAAGTCTCACGGACACCGACGGCGAGGGTTCGGGTGTTGACGGCCAGTTGAGCCACAATGTCCCGTTCGAACTCATCCGGTCTCCCGGGGCACCCAAGTTCAAGCCCATGCAGCGGATACGCAATGGACTCTCGACATCCTCCGAGGTCTCCTCGACCGCGCCGGGGAAGTCGAATCGTTCGGCCGTCCAGACCTCGACCTCGGGATCGTGCACCAGCGCCAGGGATGTCTGATTCTGGTAGGAGCACGTGCACGTGCGGGTGTAATCGGGCGCGTTCAGCACGCCGTCGGCCGCGATAAGGTTCGACGTGCAGCCCGATTTGAATCCGCCCAGGTTGCCGGTGCCGCCGTCGCTGATCAGGTCGTAGTATCCCGCAGCACCGCTGCGGAAGGTCAGAAGGTGTTCGGAGGCTATGACGGAGTTACAGCCGTAGGTGCGGTGATATTGCCACGGCAACGGTGTCTGCGTCAGGGGGTGCCTGCGTACCAGCCGCTCACCTGTGAGCAGGTTGATGGCCCCGCCCTCGTTGTACTCGGCATTCAGATAGACCGTGTCGTGATGAATCATGCATGGTCCACTGTACTCAACATTCTTATCCCAGATCACGGAACTGTCCAAACCGTCATAGGCGATCATGCGCTCCGTTGGTTCGCCGCTGATCATGTCGCGTGACGCGCGGCCGCCCTGGAGCAGGATGTCACGGCTCTCCGAGTAGCCCAGCCACGTGCCGAAGACGTTTTCCGTGACTTTCCACAAAAGATCACCCGTACGAACGTCCAGACACAAGAGTTCCGGGGCGGCCTCGGGTTCCTGTCCCCGCAGGATGAGCTTATAGCGAACGGGGTGCGGCAGGTTGTCGATGCAATAGAGACGCCCGTGGGCGACGGCGATGGCATTGTGACGGAACGCGTACCGCGCCTTGCGCGTCCACAGCACATCTCCTGTTTTCGGATCCATAGCCACAAGGCGCCGGCTGGAGGAAACGTCGAAATCGTCCCACGGGTTCTGATCGTCTGTATCCAGACGCTCGGGGGCGGGGCCTTCGGAGAAACGGGCGAACTGGCTCCCGGCCAGTAGCAGATCATCGCAGACGCCGACGTAGCCCCACGTGGGCGAGGGGCCGGTCCCCGGTTCACGGGGCAGGGATATTTCCCTCCGTGTGTGTCCGTCGGCTGCGTCGAGCACCACACACTTGCCCTGCATGACCAGATAGACTTCCGTATCGGTAGCGACGAAATTGGTTCCGCGCGCGTTGGCCCCTGCGATGTGAACCTGATTGTAGGTGGTGTCGAGCGGATCCGGGTTATGGGATTCATCGTAGTAAATGCCAAAGGTGCCCATGTTGGGGAACTCGCGCTTCCACAGGACTTTGCCGGTGTACACGTCGCGGGCGCTCAGGCAGTTATCACCCTCGATGAACAGCCGCCCGCCGATGACCTGCTCGGGCGGACCGTGCCCGTGCCGGGGCAGTATGTCGCGGTGGGAGTTCCCGCCGAACCACAGGAGCCCCAAAGGCGCTTTTACAAGCTCGTCGTCGCTCTTGGAAGTATTGGCGATGTTCCCGTACATGTGGGTCCAGGGCGCCGAGCCGGGCAGAGGACCCTCTCGCGAGAGAAGCACGTGTCCGCCGATGCGCGACGTTCTCAACCGCGCGCCATCCAGGTCGGCGAAGGCCACAGACTCAGCGAAGGCCGCCCGTTGCCCTTCGTCACTCAGCGGCAGCCAGGCCACACCGCCATAGGGACGCAGGCTGCGGAACACGGACTGAATGAACTCCTTCCTTTTGCTGAGCCCTGCTGTCTCAAGCGATTCGCTCACCACCAGCACCGCGACATAAGGGGGAGCGTCGAACGAAGCCGGCTCATCCACGTGCAGGGCAATCCGCTCTCCGTAGAGCCGCATGTGGTCGAATCGACCTCTCAGCCGGGCGACCGTGGCGGCGTTGCTGTCCACTCCGACGACCTGCAGGTCGCTGTGGCGAGCAATGGCCTCGACCAGGTTGCCGTCTTTGAGTCCGAAAACCAGGCAGACGCCCTTATCGAGCTTAGCGCTCTCGATCATGGCCCTGACATGGGGGGGAGCACCGCCGGTGGTAGGCGAGACGACACCTTCCGGGCTGTACATCTTCGGATTCACGCGCTCGCCCCCGAAGGCATAGATTCGGCCTTCCAGTGTCACCGCGAAAAGCCGGTCATCGGCAGCGATGAGTCGCGAGACGGTGCCGGGAATCTTCGCCGACCACGTCGCCTCCGGCTTCGGGCCCGCCAGGCTGATGGCGGAGACGGTTCCCTTGCCGCCGGCGTACAGCCGCGAGCCGACCTTGGTAAGCGACGCGGACCCGTCCACGTCGCAGGTCCAGAGTTCGTCCATCGTCCACCGGTATCTGCGCGTGTTGCGCACGATCCCCGACCGGGTGTCCTCTTCCTCCCGGTGGTACTCCTGCTTGCGCAGACTGCGCAGGTCCAGCGCCTTTACGGGGTTACCGGAAAGGTAGATCGCATCTTTCGTCAGGACGGGATAGGTCGTCCGTTGCCACATGATGTAGGCGTCGCCGGATGCCAGATCGTAGAGCGTGGTCTGGAGACCACGATGGTTGAGGTAGACGTCGCCGATTGCCGAGACGTGGCTTCCGCCTTCGAGCTTGCGATTGGGCGAGCCCGGGTGGTCGTGGTAGGTGCTGCCGTCGAGGTGGTAATAGAGCTGTTTGCCGCCGGCCCGGTCGAAGCATGCAGGCACCGAGCGGCCACCCGGCACGAGCAGTCTGTCGCCGGCAACTGCAAGCGCCCCCTGCGGTGCGATGCCCCCGAAGGCGTCGGCACCACCGTGAGGTTGCGAGGTATACCGTTGACCGGCCTCGCTGTTGGTCCATATTACCTCCCCCGTCTCCGCATCGAGGGCGTGGATAAAGACGCCCATGAAAGGCCAGATGCCGGCGGCGAAATACACCGTACCGTCGGCAACGACAGGACCTCCGCGGGCAGGCCACGTGGAAATCATCCGTCCGTTGCCAAGGACCTTTCGCTTCGACGGCCCGCCCCGAAACACCCAGGCCGGGTCTCCGGTCTCCACGTCCAGGCAATAGAGGCAACCGTCGTCGCTGGCCACGTACAACTTCCCGCCGGCGGCGACGGGAGGCATGCGCACGGGGCCACCGGTGTAGAATCTCCATTTCTCCTCACCGGTTCGCGTGTCCAGGGCGGTGACGCGATCGCTGCGATTGGAACCGAATACCATGGTCGATCCCACGACCACGGGCTCGTAGACACGGTCATACGGCATGCGATCCTGATTCACGATATCTTCCCAGGCGGGCTCTAACGCGGGGTACTGCCGGACCCACTGCACGTGAAGCGTTGCGGGCAAATCGCCCGAACATGACGCGGATCGATTGGCGTCGTGCCTCCACGCGGGCCAGTCACCCACCGGAGTTCTCGGGGTTCTCGGGGTCCTCGGGGGTCTGCGGATTGACGGATACAGCCAGACGACCAGCGCCACCGCGCACAGGATAATCGGCAGCACGAAAGCTGCAAGGTAGTCTTTTAGCGCGGCCATTGGTGAAGCGTCCCTCCGGTCACTCCTGAATCTTCACACTCTCTGATGATCCTGTGATGCGTCCGGCTTCCAGGCAGACGGTTCGATGGGCAAACTCCTCCACGGCCGGGTCGTGCGTGACGACAAGAACGCTGCGGTTTCGCGTGGCAAGCTCTGCCAGGCTGCTGAGGACAAGTCGGCCATTGGCCTCGTCCAGGTTGCCGGTCGGTTCGTCTGCCAGGATCAACCGCGGATCATTGAGAATGGCGCGCGCCAGAGCCGTCCGCTGGCGTTCACCTGTGCTGAGTTCCCCGGGCACGTGCCCCGACCTGTCCGCCAGTCCAAAACGCTCGATCAGTTCGGTGGCACGTTGCTCGGTGTCCTCCGTTCTGAGGGCCATGGAGGCCGAAAGCACATTATCCCGCACCGTCAGGTAAGGCACGATGTGGAATTGCTGGAAGACGAAGCCGATGTTCTTCGCGCGGAACCTGGCCCTGCGGTCCGGACTGAGGGCGTAGGGGTCGTCTCCGCAGACGGTCACCCGGCCTGAATCCGGCGTGAGCAATCCGCCGATCACCATCAGCAGAGTTGACTTCCCGCTGCCGCTCGGCCCACGGACGACAACGAACTCGTTTTCATCGACTGCAAGAGATACGTCCGACAACGCCTGCACGTCGCCTTCCGGTCGGGAATAGCGCTTACTGAGATTCCGGGCGTCGATCATCATTGGGATCAATCCTCAGTCAGGACGGCGGCGGGATCCTCGCCGGCGGCAAGCAGAGCGGGCGCCAGGCCGGCCAGCACGGCAACCAGCGGGGCCAGAACCAGCGCTCCGACGACGGCCGGGTAGGGGAAGACAAAGGGCACGCCGCCCACCTGCGACCGCGCGGCGATGACAGCCATGCCGCCGATGGAACCGAGCAGCGTCCCCGCTATCCCCACGATGGCGGCCCTGGCAAGGAACAGCGCCAGCACCTGGGAGGATTGCAGGCCGATCGCCCGCAGGATGCCGATTTCCGCGCGCCGCTCACGCACGTTCATGAGAGCCAGCAGGCCGATACACGCCGCCGCGGCCAGCATGATCAGAGGCACAATGACGGCGGCGAAGTTCTCGCGTTCGCGCCGGAGGTCCGCCCGGTCGCTTTGCCACTTGCGGATGGTACTCTCGTGGACTTCCTTGGCCTTCTGCCGGGCTTTCGCGCGCACAGTAACCTTGTTTTCCCGCACCACCACCTGCACGTCGGGGAGTGCGGACCGGATGCCGTCCTTCAGCTCGCGGATCTCCTCCGCGATTGTCTCCTTGCCGGTCGATGCGCAGTGACATTTCAGGGCTTCAATGGCGTGAATGCGCCCTTCCAGGGCGAGTATTTGCTGTGCGTCGGCAAGACTGATCCAGACGGTGACGTCGCCTTCGCTCCCATGGTGCGGCCTGACCGAAAGCACTTCGAAGGTTTTTCCCATCAGGCGGAGCGAGTCTCCGGGGGTGAGCCCGAGATCCGTGGCCAGTTGATGGCCGAGGACTATCTTGCGGGTGGGCACAGGGTCGAGCATCGGCTCCTTCTGACCGCGCCCGACGATGGGCACCTCGCCGCGCGTGCCCACCAGGGTGATGGTGCGCTCCTTCTCGGGCCACCGAACCCTGGCCTGGACAATGGGCAGCAGGTGCCGCATGCGCGTGGTGCCCGTGGCAGCGAGCCGCCGCACGTTCTCCTCGGGCATCGTTCCACCGGCGCAGCCCGTGCGCCAGAATTCCGCCAGGTCCTGCTCCTCGGGCAGGATAAGCACATTGAACCCGAGCTCCTTCATATACTTGCGATACTCGTCCTCCATGGCGGCGAGTTCCCTGTCGGCTTCGGCCTGCTTCGCTTCGAGCATCTCCTCGGTGCGTGTATCATGCGACTGGAGTATACCGACCTCCGCGACGAATGCGCCGACGGCGGCGGCTACCAGCAGGACGGCGAGCAACGCAGCCAGCCTGCGATGAAGAAGTTCCCTGCATACCATTCGTGCGATGCTCATGTCAGCCCCGTCGCCTCCGTCTTGCCACCTTCGTAACGGCCAATGCCGCGGCCAGGACTATGAGCCCACCGGCGATCCACGTGTTGCGGGCCAGGGCGCTGCTGCCCGATGGTTTGTTCGACGCCGGCACCGGCGAACTCGATGCCTCGCCGGAAGAGACGTTCTCATCGATCGGTGCCGGCAGCTCGACGAGATCCACAAGGGATACCTCAAGGGACTCGCGCCACGGATAGTCGATCAGCAGGTCCATGCCTGGATTCTCCTCCTTGACCTCGCAACTGCACCGCCCGGTGAGAAATCGGCAGGCCATCACGATGTTGCTCCGCTCGATGCCGGGCCCGACGACGGCGAAGAGCGTTCGGCCGCGGCCGTAAACGGGGAAAGCAACCGGCTCATCGGCATACGTTGTCCCGAGGTCGGCTTCACTGCCCCGCAGCATGGCCGCAAATATGCACTCCCGCGCATCGTCACGCCGTATCCGCACGAGAGTAAACTCGATTCGCAGCCGCGTGGCCAGACGAGGGGCTTCGTCCATGAGTTCCGGCGGGAAGCTCAGCAATTCGGGCATTTCCGCCAGGGCATCAGTCAGCGCCCGGGCGGCCGCGTCGTCCTTGTTCCGATCCCCCGATTCCAGCAGCACCCATACCGCGGTCTGTCCGTCGGCGATACGGCGGGCTGTTTCTTCCCGGGCCGGAGATCCGAAGATCTGCCTGGCGGTGCTGAGTGTCAGGGGCCCGGACCATACTATCCTGTCGCCTGCCTTCCGCGCAGGAAAGAGCAGAGCCATGCAGGGAAGCTCGGCCGGTATGTCGGACTGAAGCTTTCTAAGCGAATCACTCACGTCAACGGCCACGTCCACGGAATGGACCTGCAGATTGGCATGGCCCCCGCCCTCGGGCGTCGCGCTACGTAACGCCTCGACCGCCCTGCGCCCGTCCTCATCAAGTTCCCCGGAACTGAAGACCACCACCTGATACGGACTGGGTTGCCACCGCTCCAGGGCATAACGATAGACGGGCACGTTACAGGCATGCACGTGCGCGGCAGCCGTCGCCAGGAAAATCAGCGCGCTGACGGGCGCGCGCGTTTGTGCGCTAAGAGACACGGACAGTCCTTCTCATCTTGCGGTGAAGAGCATCAGTTATAGCGGATTTCCAACGTTCTGTCGAAACCATGGAATTCACCTGCAGACCTTTTCCCACTTTCACACCCCGGTTTCACTGTATCCGTCGGACGTTCGGGGATTCTCACACGCCCCCGTTAAAGCGCAACGCTGATTACCTGCTCCGACCCGAGGGCCGTGTATTTGATCCCGGTACTGCAGCACTAGCCATCGCGGTTGGCGCACTATCCAGAGCAGTTGCTGCTTGCCTTTCTGGTCCCGCAGACAAGCGCTCACCGGCATCAATCGCAGCCAAAGGAAAGGTATAGTAGGGCCGTAAGGGATGCCGAGCTGGTGCTCCTGACAGCGCCGAATACCCCGAAGGATGGTGAGCCCGGAGCGCGTCGGACCGTCAGATGGCCGCCACCTTCTCAGGCTTGCTGGATTCGGCGGATGTTACCGCGGCGACGCAGGCCGCCACGGTCCGAGCACCCTCGTAGACGTCGGTGATGACCGGCCGGTTGCGGAGAATGCAGTCAATGAACTCATCGATCTCCGCGCTGACGTTGTGGCTTCTGACATCGACGGGAAAGGCGGCGAAGGCCGGTTTGCCGGGCCCCTCGCCGAAACGGAAATTCCTCTCGCTGCAAAGCTGGATCTCGGGGCTGGTGTTGTCGCAGATGATGGTGCCTTCCGTGCCGTAGAACACACTGCGCATGGTATAGGGTCGCACGCAGCCAATGGACACCATGACTTTGCCAATCACGTCATCGACGAACTTGAAGATCGCGACGGTACAGTCGTCCACCGGCCAGTCAGTCAGGCACTTGCGGTTGGAATAGGCGGCAACTTCGATGACATTCCCGGCAACCCAGCGCAGCAGGTCGACGGCATGGCAGCCGCCGCCGATGAACGGAGCCCGGCGGGGATCTTTGCGCCAGCCGCCCACGCCCGGCACCCAACGATAGGTGTGGGCGTATTCGCTCTCCACGAAGAAGATCCGGCCGATCTCGCCGCGGTCCACCATCTTCTTTGCCAGTACGAATCCCGGAGCGTAGCGGCAGACCTGCCCCACCATGAACTTGCGGCCGGTCTCCTCCACGGCGGCGATGATCTGCCGCGACTCGTCAAGGTCCAGAGTCAGCGGCTTTTCACACAGCACGTCCTTGCCCGCCCGCATGAGGGCAATGGACTGTTCCGCGTGGCAGTAATCAGGCGAAGCCACCGAAACAACGTCGATATCGTCATGATCAAGCAGTTCGCGGCAATCGGCGACCGCTGCTTCCACCTGGTACTCGTCTTTCCGTCTGGCCAGCAGTTCCCTGTCGGGATCGCAGATGGCGACAATCCTGGTATGCGG
>CAYUDW010000130.1:4085-9772 GCA_964442595.1 uncultured candidatus Brocadiaceae bacterium | reverse complement strand
GGCGCCAGTGTGGTCGGAGCAGTCGGAGCCGGCCGCGTCAGAACTCCGGCGGCATGTCTATGGGCGTGCCCTCGTGGACCTCCGCGTCGGCGGCGCGGTAGGCGTCGTAGTACCTGGCGGCGATGACATCCCAACTGACCACGTCCATGAGGTAGCGGTAGAGCTTGAAGCCGAGGTCCCAGCGGAGCCCCTCGTCCTCGGCCAGCCGCAGGACGCAGTCGCGCAGCATTTGCTTGTTGGTGAACAGCAGGCCGCCGCCGCTTTCGAGCGTCTGGGCGGTCAGGCCCTCCATGGGCGCGGTGGTCACGTAGGGTTTGTTGAGGGCGATGATGCGCGCCAGGGTGCCGGACTGGGTCTCGTCGATGCTGGGCAGGACGACGAAGTCGCAGATGCCCATCACCTTGTAGTAGATGTCGCCACGCGGGGTGAAGCGGTAGAAGTGGCCGATGCCCTTCTCCTCCAGCAGCTTCACGCCGTTCACGTATCGCTCGAACTCGCTCCGGTCATGCGGGTCGCGGATGTCGCCGGCGCCGAGCAGGAGCCAATCCTGGCCGGTTTTCTGGTGAATCTCGTCGTGCACGCTGTCCCACATGTCGGTCATGATGTCCCAGCGCTTGTTGGCCTGGATCCAGCCGACCAGTCCGATGACGTGTCTGCCCCGCAGTTCGCCGAGGCCGATTTCCGCCTTGACCTGTTCGACCTTGTCGATCGGTACCCGCCTGTCGGGCCGGGCCCCGTGGGGGATGATGACGATGTTGCGTGGTCTGTCCCATTTTCTGACGGAGAACGTCCAGTCCAGGCGCCACTTCTGGTAGTGGCACTTGAAGATGAGCACGCTGCAGAGGCCGGCGAGCCGGCGAATGAACTGCTCCTCATGCTCCTTCATCCGGCCGTGCACGGTATGGGGTTCGACAACGGTCGGCCAGCCCTTCAGGCGCTGCAGCAGCTTCAGGAACCCGGCGTTCATGTCCGAGGCGCCGCGTCCGTCCAGGTGGTTGTACAGGCCGTACTCGTGCTGGAAGTGGACGGCGTAGGGGTCGAGCTCCTTGATCTTCTCGACCACGGGACGATACCAGTCCTTGCGGCTCACGTCGATGAGGGGGAAGACGTTATCGCCCCGGCCGTCAGTGTGCGAGATGACGTAAGTGGGGCGATCGGGCTCTCGCTTCTGGATGAACTCCATGGCCTCTTCGGCAAAGGTGCCGATGCCGCACTTTCGCGGCGGCCAACTGCTCACCATGATGATGGGTCTTTTCGCTGACACAGGGCTTTCACCCTCAATAGCATTGCTGCAAGACCAGCGCCGGCGCGAGGTGCCGGGTCAGAGCCTCGGCACATAGAAGGCGGCGCGCCCCGCGGCCGTTCCTTTGGCCACGCGGTCCTGCTCGCTGAAGACCTCCGTAAGCGTCAGAAGCGCGAGCAGGAAGCAGAGCGTGCTTTCGGCGCCCTGGTTCTGGTTCACGCCTTCGGCGGTCAGCCCGTCCGAGCAGCCGCCGGTCTTGAAGTTGTAGAGGGATTCCCCCAGGTCATTGACCCCGAGGAACCAGTCGAAGGCCATGCGCATGTACTTCAGGTACTCGCGACGGCCCGTCAGGCGAAACGCCACCTTGCAGGCCTCGCACAGGCCGCAGGCGTCGATGGACTGCTGATCGAAGGAGGACGGGGCCTCCTCGCCACGCGCGTGCCAGCCATCGTTGCCCACAAGCGAGAAGTGGTCCGCCCGGTCGCACATGGTCAGGATGAAGTCCAGCGTCTGCTTGCCGAGCCGGCGGTACTCCTCCTTGCCCGTCACTTCGTAGCCAAGGAAGAGTGACTGCGGTATGACGGCGCTGTCGTAGGTGACCACCTGCTCGAACCAGGGCCAGCCTTCGCCGGAAGCGGCCTTGAACTTGTCCACGTGGGCCGATGCCAGGCGGTCGATTTTGGCGACGATGTCCTCCGCCTCGGGAAAGCGCTGCAGGTAGTAGTAAAGGCCGAGGATGGCGTAGGCGCGCCCGCGCAGGTTCAGGGCCGACAGATTCCCCAGGGCGTTTTCGAAGACCTCCTGCGCCAGGTTCGCGTAGGGCGTCGGCCCGCGGTACGTCGTGTAGCCGAGTCCCCACAGAGCCCTGCCGTAGCAGTCGTCGCTGCCCACTTCGTCGAGGAAACGGCGGTCGTAGCTGATGAAGTTGTGGAACAAGCCGTCGCCGCGCTGGGCGTAGCTGACGAAGGCCAGGTAGATGCCGAGCAGGCGTTCGGACTGGGCCGAGCGGAACAGGTCGTAGTGCTTCGACGTCACGACCAGGGCACGTGTGTTATCGTCCGTGCAGTAGCCGTGGGACCGGTCGGGCACGGAGTAGCGGGCGTGCTGGAGCAATCCCGTGTCGTCGGTCAGGCGCTCCAGGTGGTCCAGCCTCACCCGCGGCAACCCCGTGATGGGCAGCACGTGGCGCATGCTGACGTCCGGCATCGAGGCGCGGACGCGGCGTGTGGTTATCGCCTCACGGAAGGTCTCCAGGTAACGGCGCCCCACCTCGCCCCACGTCATCCGGCGCGAGAATTCGTAAGCGTTGGCCCGCATCTCGCGCAGCTTGGCCGGATAGGACAGCAGGCTCAGGATGGCCTTGCCCATGCCCTCCGGGTCGCGGAAGTCAACGAGTGTGCCCCGGTCCTCCGCCAGCAGTTCCTCTGCATACCAGTAGCGCGTCGAGACGATCGGTTTGCCCGCGCCGAGGGCGTAGGCCAGCGTGCCGCTGGTGATCTGCTCGCGGTTCAGGTACGGCGTCAGGTAGATGTCGGTCGCCTTCAGGAACTCGCACAGCTCCTCCAGGGCCGCGAAGCGGTCCGCGAAGAGCACGTTCTTCTGCAGACCCAGGCTCCTGGCCAGCCTCTGCAAGCTGAGCCGGTAGCTCTCCCCCTGCTCCTTCAGGATGTTCGGATGCGTGGCGCCCAGCACGATGTAGCACAGGTCGGGGTACTCCTCCACGACGGGCGGCAGGGCCTGCAAGGCATACTCGATGCCCTTGCCCGGGTTGAGGAGCCCGAAGGTCAGGATCAGCTCGCGACCCGTCATCTCGAACTGCTCCTTGTAGAGCTGCGGCTCGACCAGCGGGATCTCCGGCACGCCGTGGTGGATGAGGCGGATCTTCTGCTCGGGCGCGTCGTACACCTCCTGCAGGAAACGGACTGCCCGCTCGCTCATGACGACCAGCAGGCTGCTCAGAACGATCATCTCCCGCATGACGGCGCGCTGGGACTCCGAAGGCTCCTTCAGAACGGTGTGGAAGGTCGAAATGATCGGGCAGCGCAGCTCCCGCAGCAGGTCCAGCACGTAGCTGCCGTCGTGGCCGCCGAAGATGCCGAATTCATGCTGAAGGGAAACCACGCGCACGTTGTTGTAGTTGAGGAACTCCGCGCCGCGGACGTACTCTGCATTGTCGTGCTGGCTGAGGGC
This sequence comes from uncultured candidatus Brocadiaceae bacterium, assembly GCA_964442595.1. Classification (GTDB taxonomy): domain Bacteria; phylum Planctomycetota; class Brocadiia; order SM23-32; family SM23-32; genus DAOVRD01. The sequence continues at coordinate 6,339 of CAYUDW010000130.1, read as the reverse complement.
GTCCTCGACCTCGTCGGGATAGGAGAGGTCCTCCTCGGGATCGTCCACGGCCATGACCACCGTGCGCAGCCGGCCCTCCGTGGCCCTGCGCACGGCCAGGACAAGGTCAGACGTGAACGTCGCAATCCCGCACCGCCGGGGCGGATACGTGGATATGAAGGCAATCGCGTCCTTCAAGTCGCTGACGCTCACCGGCGCTTCCTCTGCCATGATGTTATCTGCCGGCCCCTTTCGCCCTGGCCTGCCGGTCCGGTCATGCACCCCCGATATCATTATAATCAGCCGGGCACCCGCCTTCAAAGAGTGCTTGCGCTCAGCATCGGCCGAAAGGCAAGCGTCAGTAGGGACGGTCGTAGCCTTCGCGGCCCATCAGGCCGTAAGTGTACACCTTGCCCAACTCGACCCCCGGCTGATCGAAGGGATTCACACCGTAGAGCCCGCCGCTGTAAGTGACGGCGTACTCCAGCAGCATGAACAGCTCCCCCAGCACCCGGGCGGTTACGGCAGGGATGCGGAGCGTCAGGTTCGGACGGTGCTTGTCCCGCAGGGCAAAGCGCGTGGCCGCCAGCTCCGCGCCGAACAGCTCCCCGAAGGTGTGGCCCTTCAGGTAGGACAGCTCCTGCTCGCTCGCCCCGCGGCAGATCGGCAGGCTCTCTGACCCGCCGCCCGCCGTGCCGGCCAGAAGGTCCTCCACCTCAATGAGGGTGACGACCTTGTCGAAGCGCCCGTCCTGGTAGAGCTGCATGACCGAATGCTGGTCGGTGACGCCCACGGCGCCGACGGGCGTCGGACCCACGAAGACGTCCTTGCCGCTCAGACCGTGGCGCTTGCCCAGGCTCTCGGCCCAGAGCTGGCAATACCAATCGGCCAGGCGGCGGAGAGCGTTGCTGTAGGGCATCAGAACCGTGATCGGCTTGCCCCTTCCGTAGAAGAGATAGAGGATGGCGGCGTAGAGGGCGGCGGGGTTGTCGTCCAGCCCCTCGGCCCGGCAACGCTCGTCCATGGCGGCCGCTCCGGATAGCAGCTCGTCCACGTCCACGCCGCCGACGGCCGCGCTGAGCAACCCGACGGCGCTCAAGACGCTGAACCGCCCCCCTACGTTAGCAGGGATCGGCAGCGTGGAATAGCCGTCCGCCTCGGCCACGCGCCGCAGCAGGCTCTTCTCGGGGTCCGCGTCCGTGGTTGCAATGATCTGCTTCGCCGGATCGCCCCCCGCCCGCCGCAGCCAGTCGCGGACGAACAGGAACTGGCTCATCGTTTCGGCGGTCGAGCCGGACTTGGTGATGACGTTGAAGACCGTCGCCTCCAGCTCATCGCGGACCACGTCGCAGAAGCCCGACAGGAGGGCCGGGTCCACGTTGTCGAGGACGAACAGGCGAGGCGCCCCCGACCGTGCCGGATGCCCGGCGGGAAGCAGATTGTGGAAGGGGTGGTTGAGCGCGCCGTGGACGGCGATGTTCCCCAGCGCCGAGCCGCCGATCCCCAGCACAACGAAGTTCTTGCACCAGCCATGCAGCTCTTCGGCCTTCTGCCTGACGCGGTCGGCCAGATCGCCGGCGTAGGGAAGCTCCATGAAGCCGATGTCCTTGCCGCGCCGCCGCTCGACGTCGCGGCGGCAGTCGGCGATGCGGCCGGCCAGGCCATCCAGCTCGGAGCGGCTCAGGCCGTGCTCTTTGCCGATTGCCTCCTCAAAGACGTTCGTCGCGTCGAGCTCGACAGTGCTCGTTGAATTCATCGTCTGTCCACCCTAGCGGGACCGGTTGAACTGCGTTCATGGCTGGCCGTGCGATCGAAGCCGCCCAGACCCACCATTATGTCCGGGCGGTCGCAGCATTCAACTGCACGGGGGACAAGAGGGACGGGGTCGCGTTGAAACGGCCCCCTGCCCGTGCTATAAGGGCACTCATGAACTGGAAGAAACACATCCTCACCTTCGTCGTGATCTTCCTGCTGATGGGTCTGCTCCTCAGCGGCCGGGGCTCCTGCACGCAGCAGCAGGCGGGGGGCCCCATTCGCCCCCCCGACGCTACACTGGCGACCATCGACCTGGCCGACAGGCCCGGGCACGAGGCACAGCGTTCCTACCAGATACGCTGCGAGGTGGCCGACACGAAGGAGAAGAAACGACGCGGGCTGGCCGGCCGGCCGGGGCTGGAACCGGGCTACGGCATGCTGTACGTATACGATCCGCCGCAGAAGCCCGAGTTCTCCGAGGCCGAGACGGGCTTTCCGCTTTCGCTCGCCTTCCTCCGGG
>CAYUDW010000130.1:1304-3985 GCA_964442595.1 uncultured candidatus Brocadiaceae bacterium | reverse complement strand
GACCCCCGGCTCGGCCGTCTTGCGCAGGTAGGCCAGCAGACCCAGGAAGAGCACGACCGTGCAGCCGACGCCCAGCATGGCCACGTAGTGCCGCGCAAGCACCAGCGAGAGGAGCAGTATGCCGAGGAACCAGCCCCAGCCGGCCAGCGTGACCGAGTGCTTCAGGATCTTGTCATAGCCGCCGTAAGGCTGCGTGATGTCGCTGAAGAACTGAGTCGCCAGCAGGTAGATGAGTATGGCGGGCGTGACGACCTTCACGAAGGCGTCGAACCAGTAGTGCACCTTGATCTCGCTGTGGCGGTTGATGTAGTCCTTCAGCTCGTCCAGGTGGAAGAAGTAGCCGACGGCGATGCATTCCAGCAGCCCCACCAGCGCCAGGCCGTAGTCGCTGGTCCAGCGCCCCACGATGTCCAGCCACATCAGCCCGCTGCGCGTGCAGAAGAACAGGCTGCCGACGAAGCCGAACGTGCAGAAGATGGCCGTCATCTTGGCGCGCGACGTATGGGGGAACCGGTCCCGGAAGCCCGTCACCACGCCTTCCACGATGCTGAACGCGCTGTCGATCCCGAGTGAGATCAAGCACACGAAGAAGAGGAACGACAATAGGGCCACGCCCCACCTGGCCAGGGGCATCTTGGCCAGGGCGATCGGATAGGTCTTGAAGACCAGGGCCGGGCCGCCCTCGACGACCTGGCTGACGGGCTCTCCGTGCAGGTAGGCCAGGTAGCCCAGCACGCTGAACACGGCCAGCCCCGCCAGGAAGCTGGTGGCGCAGTTGCCGAAGCTGGTGATGAAGGCGCTATTGGTCACATCGCTCTCCGGCGGCATGTAGCTGGCGTAGGCGATCAGGATGCCGAAGCCGAGGCTGAGGCTGAAGAAGATCTGCCCGTAGGCGGCAATCCAGACCGCTGGATCCTTCAGCAGCTCCCAGTTCGGCTTCAAGTAGTAGATCAGCCCCGCCGTCGAGCCCGGCAGCGTCAGCCCCCTGATGAGAACGATGAGGAGGAGGATCACGGGAAGTGGCACCGTTATCATGACTACCCGCCCCACGTTCCGCACGCCCTTGAAGATGATCAGGAAGATGGCGATCCAGGTCACCAGCGAACCGACGGCCAGGTTGGGGCTGATGCGGAACATGCCCGAAACGTAGTGGACCTGCCGCTCGCGCGGGGGAGCGCGTTCAGGCGGGCCCGGGGCGTTGTACTCGTGGGCCGCCTGCCAGAAGCCGGGCCGGAACTCGCCCAGGCATACCTCCCGGAAGTAGTTGTCCACGTTCTCGCTCAGGGCGACGTAGTGGATCCGCTCGGCTTCGGGTCTGCCCTGCTCCTGCGCTACCTGCTCGGCCACCTCTTCGGCGGTCCAGACCGGCAGGCGCTGCTCGGCCGGACGCGCCTCTTGGGCCTCTTCCAGCCGGCGTCTGGCCTCCGCATCGCGCGCCGGCATGTACAGCCTGATCCGGGACGGCGGCGTCTCCTTGACGAACGGCACTCCCTGCGCGTCCCGCTCAACCGTGGACGCCGGGGCGGGGCGGGTCCAGGCGAGCGTCCACGACGCCGCCGCGTAGTGGCATGCCCACGCCATCACCACCACGTAGTAGAGCGTGATCGAGATGCCGACCAGCAGCGCAAACCAGCCGACCCAGCGGAACTTGCCCGTCACGGCCGCCAGCGCCTGCGGTGCGCCGCCCTGATACTTCTGCCCGATCGCATACTCCACGATCATCAACGGTATGCCGGCCGTGATCAGCGCGACGAAGTACGGGATGAAGAACGCGCCGCCGCCGTTCTGGAACGCGATGGCGGGGAAACGCCAGAGGTTGCCCAGCCCCACGGCGCTGCCGATCGCCGCCATGATGAACGCGGTGCGGCTCGTCCAACGCTCTCTCTGCTCCGTCGCCATTGGCCACTCTCCCCCGTGAACCTGGAAGGGACGCCAGGGATTCGGCAGGACGCCGGGCGGTATTCTAACGGAGCGCGCGGCACCCCTTCAACATCGCCGCGGCAGGCGAATCGCCCGCCGGTGCCAGTTCGGCAGCAGGCGAGAGCGCAGTGCCAGTTTGGCAGTTGAGCACGCCGCCAGCCTCAGCAGGAGGCGCGGCCGGTATGTTCTAACAAATTGGCAGATAAGGACATAGATGTGCCACTAAGTCGCTGGCACGGCTGTTGCTTCTTGCCTTGCATTGAATGAGTAACGTTGGGGCGTTCTCTACACGTCGGAAGGAGGCAGAAGCATGGTCGACATAATCCGCAGAAGGCCGAGGGCTTTGACCAGAACGTATGGCTGGCCGTTCCGTCGGCTGTTCGAGGATATGTTTGAGGGCTGGGAAGGCGAGCGCGGCCTGCCCGAGCTGTGGGCCGAAGGCCGTTTCGTGCCCGCCATCGACGTCACCGAGGATGCCGACGGCCTGACGCTGACGGCCGAGATCCCCGGCATGACGAAGGAGGACCTGGAGGTCACCGTCGACAACGGCGTCCTGACCCTGAAGGGCGAGAAGAAAGAAGAGGAAACGACCGAAGGGGCGGACTGCCACAGGGTCGAGCGCCGGTACGGCCACTTCGAGCGGCGCATCCGCCTGCCCGAGTACGTGGACACCGGCAAGATCCACGCCACTTACCAGGACGGCGTCCTGAAGCTGCACATGCCGAAGGGCGAAGCCGCCAAGGCCCGGTCGATACAGATCA
>CAYUDW010000130.1:0-1204 GCA_964442595.1 uncultured candidatus Brocadiaceae bacterium | reverse complement strand
CGTCCCCTCCGGCGCGCGGGCTCGGGTCAGCAGCGCTTCCAGCAGGCCGCGGTTCTTGTCCGGCTTCGTGGTGCAGGCGATGATCTTCTCGTGGTCCAGGCGGTTGACCCGATCGTTCATGGCCTTGATCGCGTCCATGCAGTTGATCAACGCCCGCTCGACCGGCATGCGCTCGGGATTGATGTCTATGCCGAAGTAGCCGCCGTAGCCCTGCATCTTCAGCACGTAGAGGGCGGCTTCGGCCTGCTCCGGACTGATGGTCCCGACGTTCTGGTCCTGGTCGTAATTGCCCAGCGGCTGGCCGTTCCAATGTGTGTGGAAGAGCCGGCCGTACTCCATGACCAGGCTGAAGGAGTAGGCCAGGTCCTCGTAGCCCATCAGCACGTGGCCGACCTCCGGATTCATGCCCAGCAGGGCCTCGCCCTTGTCGAGGATCGCCCGGTTCTCGGCGTTCTTGAGGAGGGACTCCGTCTTCTGGCCCATCAGCAGCCCTTCCGGCGTGGTGCCGTAGAGGATCTTCGCCCTGGGTTCGTAGGGCTTCGGCTCCTCGGCCACGCGCACGCCGGGCACAGCGTCCATCGCCTCCGCCAGCCCTTCGCAGAAGCGATCCCTGGCCGCCATGAAGTCCAGGCCGAACGAGTTCTCGAACCCGTCGATCCCGGGCCACACGATGGAGAAGTCGGTGCCGATCTGCTTGTTCAGCTTGAAGGCGATCTTGGCCCGCTCGATCGCGTTGCGGCGCACCTTCTCGATGGGGCTGCTCAGCGCGCCGAACTCGAACTGCCGGTCGAAGAACAGGTTCGGCACGATGGTGATGAGCCGGATGCCCGTCTGCTCGCCGAACTCGACGTAACGGTCGATGTTCTCCTCGTTCACCTCGTTGGGGTAGTGGGCCTCCAGGCCCATGAGCCCGTGCTTGGCCAGCGGCTCGGCGATCTCGAAGATGCGCTCTAGCCATTCGTCGGGGCCCTGGGGCCTGTCGACGTAGGAATCGTGGAACCGTCCGCCCCCGGGGAAGAAAAACCAGACGCCCGCCGAGAACCTCAGATCCAACTCGAAGCCCTTCAGGTGCTCGACCAGCTCCTCGGGGCTCCTTCGCTCTGCCTGATACTTCGTGCTCACAAAAGCCATGACCCCTGCTCCTTTCGGGAATGGTGACCCCCAAGCGCGCCCATGTTACCACAGGCGTATCGGGCCTTCAACG
>CAYUDW010000129.1:7474-9846 GCA_964442595.1 uncultured candidatus Brocadiaceae bacterium | reverse complement strand
TGCCTTTGCCGTGGCCGTGCATCAGGCCCCGTCGACTGCCGTCGACGCGCTCTCTGGGAGCCCGGCCGCGCCGACTCAGTCCCTGCACCTCTTGCGCACTTCGTGACGCGGTGCTAAGCTGTATGCGCTCCCGGCCGTGCAACACGGCAGGGCTTCGCTGGCTATGGGGGAGCGTGGCATGGCTGCGCTCGTGCCCGGAGATGAGGCTCCCGGTTTCGCCTTGGCAGACCAGCACGGGCGCACCGTGCGCCTGGTTGACTTCCTGGGCCGGAAGCTGCTCATCTATTTCTACCCCATGGCCGGAACCCCTTACTGCACGAAGCAGGCCTGCACGGTCCGGGACCATCTGGACGACCTCGCGCAGCTCGGGGTGGAGGTCGTGGGTATCAGCCCCGACGAACCGAAGAGGCTCAAGGCGTTCGACGAGAAACGGCACCTGGGCTTCACGCTTCTGTCGGATCCCGACCATTCGGTGGCAGATGTCTACGGGGCTTGGGGCAGCAAACGCCTCTTGGTGGTCAGGTATACGGGCATCATCCGATCGGCGTTCGTCGTCGACCAAGACGGCAAGATAGCCGCTGCTTTCTACAACGTGGGTCCGGCAGACACCGTCCGAAAGGCTCTGGAGGTCCTCAAGAGGCCGTAATGCGGTCGGGCTGAATTCGGAGCCCCCTTATTGAGGTCCGCAATGATGGCTGCAGCGCGGGCAAGAGAGGGGCAGGCGCGGGCCGATATCCGCCGCAAGGTGGCCGAGGCCCGTGCGGCTCAACTGGGCTGGGGCGGGGGGCCGCTGCGCGAGCGTCTTCGCGTGCTCCGTCGGATCCGGCATGAGATCGCCGAGAACGCCGACGTCATCGCGCGGGCGGTGGATCAGGGCCGCAACCGGCCGCCCGGTGAAACCTTGACGGCTGAGGTCATCCCCCTTGCGGATGCCTGTCGGTTCCTGGAGAAGAACGCCGGCCGGATCCTCGCCACTCGGCGTCTGGGCATTCGGGGCAGACCTCTGTGGCTCCCGGGAGTGCAGGTCCGGATTCGTCGGGAACCATTGGGCGTGGTCCTGGTCATTGGCCCCGCCAACTACCCCCTCTTCCTGCCCGGCGTGCAGGCCTTGCACGCGCTGGCGGCGGGGAACGCCGTGGTTCTGAAGCCTGGCAGAGGCGGCGCTGCCCCTGCGCTTGCTTTCGCAGATTGCCTGAGGGCAGCGGGGCTGGACCCTCGGCTGTGTCCGGTGCTGGACGAGTCACCGGAGGCAGCCGAGCGGGCCGTCGAGGCGGGGGTCGACAAGGTGGTTCTGACGGGATCGGTTCAGACGGGGCGTGCCGTTCTGAGTCAACTGGCGCCCAGGATCGTGCCGGCGACAATGGAGCTGTCCGGTTGCGACGCAGTGTATGTTCTGGATGACGCGGACGTTGCGCTGGCGGCGAGAGCGCTGTACTACGGGCTGCGGCTGAACCGCGGCGCGACCTGCATATCGCCCCGGCGCGCGTTCGTGCCTCGACGGCTTGCGGGAGAACTGGAAGGCCTTCTGACGGACTTGATTCGCCGGGGAGGGCCGATCCCCGTTGAGGAGGGCACTGCGGAGCGACTGCAACTCCTGGTGGCCGACGCCCTCGGTAAGGGCGCCCGTCTGGTGGCCGGCGAGGTGGGGGACTGCGAAGTGACGGGGCCCGTTATCCTGGCAGACGTATCCACCGAGATGCGCCTGACCCAGGAGGACGTCATGGCGCCGGTCCTCAGCCTGCTGCCGGTCTCGGACATGCGGGAAGCGCTCGACGCGTCTGTCCGGTGTCCGTATGCTCTGGGTGCGAGCGTCTTCGGACCTGAAGAGGCGGCGCTGCGGGTAGCGGCGCGAGCGAGGGCCGGCGTCGTCGTTGTCAACGACGTGATCGTGCCGACCGCCGATCCGCGAGTTCCGTTCGGCGGGCGGGGGGACAGCGGGTTCGGAGTGACCAGGGGCGCCGATGGGCTGCTGGAAATGACGGCCCCCAAGGCTGTACTGGTACGGCGTGGCCGTTGGCGTCCGCATCTGGAGCCCCAAGGACCGGCGCTGGCGCAGCTGGCTGCCGACTACCTGGCGACGGTTCATGGCCGGTCCGCTCTGGGGCGGGCCCGGGCACTTATCAGACTGGTCCGCGGCCTTTGGGCCGCCCGGAGATCTGACGCAGGGCACAAGATGCCCCTCGAGGAGTCAGTCCTAAGGGACACGACGGAGCAGTAGCAGAGGTACCTGGACATGGCCGATGGGCACGTCGTGATAGTCGGGGCAGGCTTGGGAGGCGTATCGGCGGCCATCTCGCTGGCCGCGCACGGGTACGGCGTCGACGTGTTCGAGAAGAACGAGCACGTGGGCGGCAAGCTGAACGTGCTGAAGA
>CAYUDW010000129.1:0-7374 GCA_964442595.1 uncultured candidatus Brocadiaceae bacterium | reverse complement strand
GAACCCGCTTCATTCATGCGCAAGCTGGAGAAGTTCGAGCCGGCCTGTTCCGGTCTCGTCCTGCACCTGGGCTGCGATCGGGAATACCCACAGTTGGCGCATCACAACTTCTTCTTCTCCCGGGACCCTGAGAAGCACTTCGACGACGTCTTCCATCGTGGCGTTCTGCCCGACGATCCCACCCTTTACGTGGTGGCACCGACGCGCACCGACCCCACCCAGGCCCCGGAAGGCTGCGAGAACATCAAGGTCCTGCCCCACATCCCCCATCTGCGCGACGAGCCGTTCTCATCGGAGCAGTATGACGCCCTGCGGGAGCGAGTGCTGAATAAGCTCGAGCGGATGGGGGTGGAAGACCTGCGCGAGCACATAGTCGTGGAGGACCGCTGGGTGCCCGAGGACATCGAGGAGCGCTACTATTCGAACAGGGGGGCGATCTACGGCGTTGTGTCGGACCGCAAGAAGAACGGCGGATTCAAAGCCCCCAAGAAGAGTACGAAGTATCCTAATCTGTACTTCGTCGGAGGCAGCGTGAATCCCGGCGGCGGCATGCCCATGGTGGTGCTGTCCGGGCAGCACGTCGGCGATCGCATCGTTTCGGAATCTGTATAGGACCTGGCAAAGGAGCTCCGAAAATGAAAGCGGCCCGCGTCGGTATTGTCGGCGCCGGTCCCGGCGGCCTGACCAGCGCGATGATCCTGGCCCACCGGGGCTTCGACGTGACGGTCTTCGAGCAGAAAGACAGGGTCGGGGGGAGAAATGCGCCGCTGCACCTCGGGCCATATACCTTCGACACGGGACCGACCTTCCTGATGATGAAGTTCATCCTGGAAGAGATGTTCCAGGAGACGGGCCGGCAGGCGGCCGATTACCTGGATTTCATGCGTCTGAACCCTATGTACCGGCTGAAGATCGGGGGCAGGGAGTTCTGCCCCAGCGGCGATCCGGAAGAAACGAAGGCCGAGGTCGAACGCCTGTTCCCCGGCAACGGAGAGGGAATCGACCGGTTCCTCGAGAAGGAGGGGAAACGGTTCGACCGTCTTCTGCCGTGTCTGCAGAAGCCATACGACAGCCTGCTGGCCTACCTGAGCCCCACGTTTCTGCGCGCGCTGCCGCGCATGTCGCTGGGAAGGACGGTCTTCCAGAACCTGGGCAAGTACTTCGACCACGACGATCTGAAGGTCTGTTTCGCCTTTCAGTCCAAGTATCTCGGCATGTCGCCGTGGACCTGTCCTGCGTTCTTCACCATGCTCTCCTATATCGAGCACGCTTTCGGCATTTACCACGTGATTGGCGGACTGAACCGGATCTCGGCGGCCATGGCCCGGGTGGTGGAGGAGGAAAGGGGGCAGATCCGCCTGAACGAGCCCGTGGAAAAGCTCGTAATGCAGGGCCGGCGTGCGACGGGCCTTCGGCTGACGAATGGGGAGGTGGAGACATTCGATCAGATCATCTTGAACGCGGATTTCGGCCATGCCATGTGCGAGCTGGTCCCGGAGGGTGTGCTGGGCAAATACAGCCCGGAGAAGCTGAAGAAGCGGCCGCTCTCCTGTTCCACCTTCATGCTCTACCTGGGGGTGAAAGGCTCCTACGAACAGCTGCCGCACCACAACGTGATCTTCGCTGAGGATTACCAGCGTAACGTGCAGGAGATCTCTGAGGAGATGGTGCTGTCGGACGATCCTTCCTTCTACGTGCAGAACGCTTCGGCCACCGATCCCACGCTGGGTCCCGAGGGACATTCGACCATCTACGTGCTGGTTCCGTGCCCGAACGTGAGGTCGGGCATCGACTGGCAGCCGGTGGCCGGCGACTATGCGGACACGGTGCTGGAACTGGTTGAAGAGAAAGGCGGGTTCACCGACTTGCGCCAGTATATCGTCGAGAAGAAGATAATCACCCCCGCGGACTGGCAGGGCGAATACGACGTCTACGAGGGCGCCACCTTCAGCCTGGCCCACACGATCGGGCAGTTGCTCTATTTCCGCCCTCACAACCGCTTTCAGGAGATCGAGCACTGCTATCTGGTCGGGGGCGGCACGCACCCGGGCAGCGGCCTGCCCACCATCTACGAGTCCGGCAGGATCACGGCCAACATGATCTCGGCGCGGTTCGGCGTGCCCTATGAGCGGCCTTCGCCTCTGCCTGACTCGATAGGCATCTAACGCCGAGACACGCCGAGTGCTGGTGCGTCTTGGTCAGCGCGTCGCCTGTAGCTGCGCGATTGAGTACAGATGCTCGAGGTCATCCGACAGTGCGGCGACGGGTCGGTGCCCCTGCTGAACCACCACGTGCGCGATTACGACGAACTCTACCTGAGGACGCAGACGTGTCTGCACCCCCATCCCGTGGAACTCAAGCTGCGCAACCACGCATGAAGCATGCAGGGCAAGCTTACGCAGAGCTGCCCCCTTTTCCGGAGGTGTGAGATGGCGCAACTCAAGGCAGGTGACAGGGCGCCGGCGTTCTCGCTGCGCGACCAGAACGGCCAGACGGTGAAACTGTCCGGGTTCAAAGGCCGCAAGGTGCTCGTGTACTTCTACCCGAAGGCGAACACGTCCGGCTGCACGGCGCAGGCCTGCGCCGTCCGGGACGCGATGCCCGACCTTTCGAAGCTGAACGTGGCCGCGGTCGGCATCAGCCCCGACGCGCCTGAGCAGCAGAAGAAGTTCGACGACAAGAACGGCCTCGGGTTCCCCCTGCTCTCGGACCCGGACCACAAGGTGGCGGACGCGTACGGCGTCTGGGGCGAGAAGTCGATGTACGGGAAGAAGTACGAAGGCATCATCCGCTCGTCGTTCCTAGTCGACGAGAAGGGCAGAGTCGCGGCGGCGTGGTACAAGATCAGCCCGAAGAACACCGTGCCGGAGGCGATGCGCGCGCTGGAGACGTGAGCCTCTCCCTCAGATGCCAAGGGTGAAGGTGCGGCTGTTCGCTTCGTCTCGGCGCACCTTCACGTCCCACCGCCGCGCGGCGCCGCCGGGCGGGGCGACGGTCACGCGGTACCCGCCGCAGAACCCGCGGAATGCCACCCGGCCGTCCTTGTCGCTGAGGGCGCTCAGTCGCGTCTTCCATTCCTCGTGGATCAGCTTACGCAGGCGCTCGTAGACCGGTTTGGGCCGCATGCGCTCGTCCACCAGGCCGCCCCCGGGCAGCCAGATGCTGTTATCGCTCAGCCCCCACCAGTTGACGGACCGGGCAGCCGGATGGCCGAACGCGAGGCGGAAGAACTGCTCGGCGAAGTCGGCCTGCGCCTCTTCATCCCACGTGCCCTCGCGCCACCCGGCCTCGATGGGCTTGCCCCCGGACTGGGGGATGAACTCGGTCACGTGGACCGGGTAGCCGAGCTCGGCCAATGCGTCGAAGGTGTCGAGCGTCGCCTGAGGGGGATACCAGTCCTGGCGGGGCTCGTGCGCCTGCACGCCGAGGCCGCCGATGGGCGTGCCGCGGTCCTTCAGTTCCCGCACCAGGCGCACGAACATCTCCCGGTCCTCTCTTCCGGCGATGATGCCGTATTCGTTTAGGATCAGGTGCGCCTGCGGGTTGGCCTCGTGCGCGCAACGGAAGGTCATCTCCACGTAGTCGGCGATCTCGGGGATGGCGTCCTCATCGTTGAGGCGCCAGGGCTGGTGGCCCCATTGGGCCGTCATGGCCTTGCGCCACGTCGGCACGTGGACCGCCTCGTTCACCACGTCCCAGACGTCTATCCCCCCGGCGAAGCCGCCGACGGCGTTGCGGATGCGCGCCCGCAGAAGCTCCTCGCTGACCTCTACGTCCATGCCCTCCAGCCAGCCTGGCATGCCGGACGGCACGGACCACGTCAGCGGATGCCCCTTGGCGGCGACGCCGTTGGCGTGGCACCACTCGAGCACCGGCAACATGGGCTCCCAGCCCGTCATGCCCTGCGTCGGCTCGTAACCGGCCCAGTAGAACGGGAAGACGGCGAAGTTGAAGAGCCCCAGGAACCGTTGCTTGAAAGCGTCGTCTTGGCGGGGCGACGTGGCTTCCCGTCGCCGCACCAGGGAGAAGACGATGCACCCGAACAGGAAGTCGTGCGTGAGCTGCTCCGCCCGCACGTCGAGGCCCTCCAGGGGCTGGCCGTCGGGGTCTACGAAGCGCAGCGACACGTCGGCCTTTCGGTGCCGCTCTGCACCCTCGGCGGCGCGGGCCAGCAGTTCCCCCTCGACGGCCTTCAGGTCCTCGGGTCTCTTGCCCATCTGTTCCTCTCCCAATCAACAGCGCCTGCCCACTGCCAGGCAGAGCCGGCCGGCAGTGCGCGCTACGCGAGCTTCTCAGCGCCCGTGTAAACGGCCTCGACCTTCAAGGCGGCCGCGGCGTTTCCCGGGTGCTGCTGGGGGTTCCACACCTTCATCTCGTCGAAGACCGGCCCTTCGGTGTGGTACTCGATCGAGCCCTTCACCTGGTAGGGCTTGCCGTCGCCGCCCATGAACAGGAAGGCTCCCTTGCTTCCGGCCTTGATGTTGCGGCGGGTCTTGTCGAAGTAGTTGTCGGCGACCACGAGCGTATCGTCGCCGCGCCGGCCGAGGCAGCCGACGTAGATGACGTTCGGGGTTCCATCCTCGTCCACGGTGGCGAAGATCGCCGGGCCCTTGCGGTTATCCCATGCTTCGGTTACGGCTTCGGGCAATGCAGCCACTGGTGGGACTCCTCAACACTGAAGTTGCGCGGCGCCGGGGCGGTTGCCCACGGCGCTCGCAGGATGAAGGCCGGCTCGCACGCAGCGAGGCGCGGCGCCAGAAGCCGCCCATTCTAACGGCTCGCAGTGTGCCGTCAACAGAAGGCAGTTGGTCTGCCACGCAATGGTTACCCCTTGCGGAGGAGGACCCTCGCCCCCGAGGGGTGCCCAGTCCCGACTTTCCTTGCAGGAGGTCATCGGCGGCGTATCAGATATGTATCACACGCCTGATGAGGCTACTGACGAGGCGGAAGCCGGGGTGGTTATAAGCCTTGTGCTATGGGAGGTTAGGTGGTGGGCGAGGGGGGATTCGAACCCCCACGGTGGATGGTCCACCACAGGATTCTAAGTCCCCTTTGGGCAGTTCTCAGGCGTTCAGTCCTAACGCGGGTTTGGGTTGCCTCTTACAACACAACTCGCTTGTCAGGAAAGTCTTACGTCGCAAGATGTGAACGGGAATTAGCGGTAGCGAGGGGTGCTTGGCAAGGCAAAACGGGCATGGGTGGTGCATCATATCCGTATCATCTGTCACTGGGCTGTCCCGCCAGTGCCTGTTCCCTGGGTTCGTCTATTTGCGGCCTTCTTCCAGTACATTCAGCCTGCCGCTGCAGGTACTCTCCTTCCTCCATGGCCGACTCACCGAGCTCTTGCTGGCGCACTTCCTGAGCCAGGTTCTCAGCGCGTGATAGCGTCCGGGCAAGCCCTTGTGCCCAGGCCAACTCTCCTGATGCCGGACGAGTCATTCGCGGATCCACAGCCGACCCTTACAGACTCGGCCGCGGGCCCACGCTTGACACCTGTGCAGCCATGGGCATAATGGGGGTCGTATCAGTTGGGGCAGCTTGCCGACCGTCTGCGGCAAGATTGGGGTGGCTTTACAGCAGCGTGATGGATCGGTAGTCCGGCATGTCCAAGCCGCCACACGATGAATGTGGGAAGCAGGCCGGGCCGCACGGGTTCCACCGGCCGGATTCGCACGGCGTCATCAGCTCCCGACGGCGCATGCTATCTGCAATTGCGCTCGTGCTCCTAATGGGTCTCGTCGCTGGCCTTCCCTCCCTGTGGACTCGTGACCTGTGGCACGATGACGAGATTCGTTTGACAGAGGGAGCCAGGGAGCTGCTCCAATCCCGTGGCGGATTGCTGCCGTGTGTCAACGGGGAAATCGACTTCACAGCACCCCCGCTTCCCTACTGGGCTACCTCACTGCTGTGGGAGGCGGGCGCGGGAGTCGCGTCGGCGCGCGTGCTCTCCGTTCTCTCCGTCGTCGGCATACTGCTCGTCTGTTTCGCCGCCACGGTCCGCTCTGGCAGCATCGCGCGTGGCGTGATGGCAGCCGCCATCGCGCTGACGACGGTGGTTCTGTTCTGGCACGTGCGCAAAGGCGGTGCAGGCCCCTTTTGGGCCTCGCTGCTCACGTGCGCGCTCCTGGCCGGCTATCAGGCGCTTGCCTGCAAGGCACGCCGCAGCGGTGCGTGGTGGGTGGCCTGCTATGCCAGCGCGGCCCTGGCCGTGTTGGCGGTGGGCGTCTCGGCAGCTCTTCTGGCCGCGTTCGTGCTGGCAGTCTATTGCCTTGCGGCCCGCAAACAGCCGGTCAAGTCCGTAGTGCCGCACCTGCTTGGTATCGCAGTGTTCGCAGGGGTGATCGCTCTTTGGGTGGCTGCGGTGTACCACACAGTGCCGGGGCGTGGTATCACATTGAGACCGCTCACAGGGGATCTTGCCGGACTCGGGGAATCGCTACGCGAAGGAAACCTGCTGAAGGCCATATTGGCAACGGCGGCAGCGCTGTTCCCGTGGATCGTCATCGTTCCAGGGGCAATCGCTGCGGCCGTCCGGAATCGCCCGGACCACGGAACCAGCCTTCCCTTGTTCAGTACCATATGGCTGGGCGCCCTTGCCGTGCCCGCCGTCTTGGGCGGACGCGAGGGAGCGCCGGATTATGCCCTTGCGATGGTGGCCCCGCTAGCCATGCTCTGCGCGGGGGCACTCGTGCCGGACGGCCTCCGTTCGCGCTGCCCCAGCGTGGCCAGGCGGTGGCTTTTCCGCGGCGCGCTGGGCATCGTCGGGGGCTTCACCGGACTATTGCTCCTTGCGGGGCTGCTAGACCTTGCAGGCGTATCTTACCTGTTTGTCGGGAAACGCCACGTGTGCCCCGTCACGGACCAGCCCTACTCACCGTACGCCCTCGCCGCCATCGTGCCCTTTGTCGCCGCCTCCTTCGGGGCAGTCGTCGCAGCCTTCCGCACGCCTGTTGGCAGGCCAGATCGGCGCGCCTGGCTGCTGATCCTCGCAGTGTTCCTTCTCGGCATCCCGGCCGACCTGTTCCTGACGCCCTTCGTGAACGCCTTTCGTTCCGCGAGGCCATTTGCGGAAAAGGTCCTCCAGCACGTTCAGCCGGAAGACGCCCTGTACTTGTACGGGAAGGACTACGATGGTCTCTACAACCTGTACACAGGCTACACGCACATGCCTGTGATCCAGACCGCCAGCGAACTGAGAGAGCTCATGATGCAGCGCGGCACATTCGTGATTGCCGACGAAAAGCGCCTCAAGAAAGCGATGGATCGCAGCGAGTGGCGGTCGCGCGTGGTGGCGGAAGGCACGGCTGGCAACCGGCGTATGGTCCTGCTCAAAGGCGCCAGCCCCACGATCAGCGTCAGTCGGGCGGCCCGGCC
>CAYUDW010000128.1:1168-9878 GCA_964442595.1 uncultured candidatus Brocadiaceae bacterium | reverse complement strand
TCGTCGTGGGTAACCATGACGAGCGTGCATGCGGTTCGCTCTCGCACCTCGCCCAGCAGGTCCAGTATCTGCCGGCCGGTGTCCGTGTCGAGGTTCCCCGTCGGCTCGTCGCACAGCAGCACTTCCGGCCGGTTGATGAGGGCGCGCGCGATGGCGACGCGCTGTCTCTCGCCGCCCGAGAGCTGGTTGGGCCGGTGGCCGGCCCGCTCCCCCAGCTTCACCAGATCCAGCATGTGGCGGGCCCGGCTGCGTGCCTCCCGCCTGGCCGCTCGCCAGCCCGTCAGCCCCGTGCCGACGAGCGCCGGCATGGCCACGTTCTCCAGGGCCGTGAAGTCCGGCAGGAGATGGTAGAACTGGAACACGAACCCGAAAAGGCGGTTGCGCCAGTAGGCCTGCTCCGCAGAGGAAAGCCGGGCCAGGTCCGTTCCATCGTAGAGCACCCTGCCCTCCGTCGGCGTGTCCAGAATGCCCAGCAAGTGGAGCAGCGTGCTCTTGCCGGCTCCGCTCGGCCCCACAATGCTCAGCATCTCCCCCTGCCGCACCTCCATCGACACGCCGTGCAGAACGCGCAGCGAGTAGCGGCCGATGCGATAGTCCTTCACCAGATCGTGGGCACGCAACAGGACCCGGCCGGGCATTGCGCATGCCTCCGGTTCGGCGTCACGTCCCTTCTTCGGGGCGCAACAGGGGAAAGAGGATGACCTCGCGGATGGAGGTGGTGTCGGTCAGGAGCATGGTGAGCCGGTCGATGCCGAGCCCCAGTCCGCCGGCGGGCGGCATTCCGTAGGCCAGGGCGCGCAGGAAGTCCGTGTCGATTCGCTCCTTCTCGTCTTCGTGGCCCACTTGTGCAAGGAAGCGCTTCTCCTGCTCCTGCGGGTCGTTCAGCTCCGTGTAGGCCGGTGCAACCTCCATCCGGCCGACGTACAGTTCGAACCGCTCGGCCAGCCCCGGGTCGTCTTCCCGGGCCTTCGCCAGCGGCGAGATGCTCCTCGGGAAGTCGATGACGAACGTGGGGTCGACCAGGCGCTCGCCCACGGTCTTCTCGAACACCTGGTAGGCCAGGTAGTCGGGGTGCTCGGTCTGCGCCCCACGAGTGTTCAGTTGCTCGGCCTTGCGGCGTATGGCGTCCTCGTCGCCCCGGCGCAGGTCGACGTGCTCCTGCAGAAGGTCCCAGAATCTGCGTCGCGGCCAGGGGGGAGCGAAGTCTATCTGAGACCCGTCATAGGGAAGGGACAGCGACCCGCAGACGTCGCCGGCCAGGCGGACGATCAGGTCCTGCGTCAGGTCCATCATCGTCTCGTAGTCGCCGTAGGCCTCGTAGAGCTCCAGCATTGTGAATTCGGGGCTGTGCTCCCTGGAGATTCCCTCGTTGCGGAAGATACGCCCGATCTCGAACACCTTCTCGATGCCGCCCACCAGCAGCCTCTTGAGGTGCAGCTCGATGGCGATGCGCAGGTAGAGGTCGAGTTCGAGCGCGTTGTGGTGGGTGATGAACGGCAGGGCCACCCCGCCACCCGCGACGGCCTGCATTATGGGGGTCTCCACCTCGACGTAGGCCCGCTCGTGCAGAAAGGCCCGCATGGCCCGGACGATCTCGGTGCGCTTCAGGAAGCGGGCCATCACGTCGTCGTTGGTGAACAGGTCCACGTAACGCTGGCGGGCCCTCTTTTCCTGGTCCCGCAGCCCGTGCCATTTCTCCGGCGGGCTCAGAAGCGCCTTGGACAGGATCTCGAATCGGTCCACGAACACCGTAATCTCGCCCGTGCGCGTCTTGGACAGTTGCCCCTCAACGCCGATCAGGTCGCCCGGTTCGATCTGCTGGCAGACGTGGAAGTGTTCCTCCCCCAGACGGTCGAGCTGAAACAAGAGTTGGACCTTCCCCGTGCGTTCCTTCAAGTCCATGAAGCTCGCCTTGCCCATACCGCGCAGGGCGGCGATCCTGCCCGCCGCGCGCACGCTGTCTCCCTGCAGCTCGTCGAAGCGGTCGGTCAGCTCGCCGACGGGGACTGTGCCGTCGAATCGGCCGCCGTAGCCGTCGATGCCCAGGCGGCGCAGCTCCTG
The DNA here is from genome assembly GCA_964442595.1 of uncultured candidatus Brocadiaceae bacterium. Lineage (GTDB taxonomy): Bacteria > Planctomycetota > Brocadiia > SM23-32 > SM23-32 > DAOVRD01. The sequence goes on along the minus strand of CAYUDW010000128.1, from coordinate 7,817 downwards.
AAGCTTGCTCAGCCGGAAGTCCTCGTACTCGAAGGCCATACGTCGCTCCTTGGATGCGCGCTCAGGCGGCAGGCAGGTCGGCCCCACGGCCATGCCGGGAAGCCGGATTATAGCGGGGCCGCCCCGGACGCGGCAAGTGCGCCCCGGCAACCCGCGAGGACGGTTGCTTGACACCGGCGGACGCCCGTGGTACTTTCCCTGCGGGACACGTGCACCCCCGCGATGGCCACGAGGAGTCACAGGGCATGGCGGACTACCGGCTGGCGGCACGCGCGCTGCCGCTTGAGGATTGGTGGGACGTGATCGTTGTCGGCGGCGGGCCGGCGGGCTGCGCCGCGGCCACCGCTGCGGCGCGGGAAGGCGCCCGCACGCTCCTTGTGGAAGCGACCGGCTGTCTCGGCGGCATGGGAACGTCCGGCCTCGTGCCGTGGTTCTGCGGCTACGGTGACGGCGAGAAGGTCATCGCTCGTGGCCTGGCGGAGCGCGTCCGCCTGGCGCTGGCCGACGGCATGCCGCATCTGAAGCCGGCCATGGACAAGGACCCGCTCACCACGCCGGCGATCGACCCCGAGCTTCTGAAGCGCATCTACGACGACATGGTGACCGGCGCGGGGGCTGAGGTGCGCTTCCATTCCGTGCTGTGCGCGGTCGAGATGGCCGGCGACGGGGAAGCGGATGCGCTGATCATCGCGGACAAGACGGGGCTCCGCGCCCTGCGTGGCAGAGCCTACGTGGACTGCACCGGCGACGGCGACCTGGCGGCCTGGGCCGGGGCCACGGTCGAGAAGGGCAATGAGCGCGGCGAACTGCAGCCCGCCACGCACTGCTTCGTGATCACCGGCATCGACGAGGACGCGCTTGCCGCGGGCCCCGCCGTCCACTTCTACGATCCGGACAGCCCCATCTGGAAGGCCGTCGCCTCGCCCCGCTACCCGCTGGTCGAGGAACTGCACTCCTGCAACATGAAGATCGGGCCGGGGGCGTACGGCTTCAACGCGGGGCACGTCTTCGACGTGGACAACACGGATCCCGCCAGCGTCTCCAAGGCGCTGCCCCACGGCCGCAAGATGGCGGAGCAGTACCGCGATGCCCTCGCCGAACTCCACCCCGCGTTTGCAGACGCCTTCCTGGCGGCCACGGGCAGCCTGCTGGGCGTGCGCGAGACGCGCCGCATCATGGGCGACTACGTGCTGAGCCTTGACGACTACCTGGCGGCGCGGAGCTTCCCCGACGAGATCTGCCGCAACGCCTACGGCATCGACGTCCACTCATCCCGCCGGCAGGCCCTCGAACGGGCCCGCAAGAGCATCGCGGAGCTGAAGGAGTTCAACAGGCAGCAGACGCGGAAGCTGCCCAAAGGCGCCAGCATCGGCGTGCCGTACCGCTGCCTGACGCCCAGGGGGCTGCGGAACGTGCTCGTGGGCGGCCGCTGCATCTCCACGGACCGTCAGACGAACGGAACCGTGCGCATCATGGCGTGCTGCCTGAACACCGGCGAGGCCGCCGGCATCGCCGCCGCGATGGCGGCCGCGGGGGAGGGCGACGTGCACGCCGTCCGTGCCGACGCCGTGCGCGAGAGGCTGCGGGAACACGGAGCGTACCTTCCCTGAGTTTGCCCTGGTCATTCCACACAAGTCTGCCGGTGACGCGCGTGGGCCCACGGCCCCAGAGCTGTGTGGAATGGTCAGGAGTTTGCCCGGGGGAGGCGGGGAGACTCGGCGGCGGGCCGGGCGCCGGCCGGCGGGCCTTCACTTGCCCCGGCGCAGGCGGTCGGCCAGCGAGTCGTCGATGGTGCCAGTTGCCCGCATCTTCGCGACCACGCTGTCGATGTCATACTCGACCCGGTGGAACCGGACGCGGCCGCCTTCCTCAAAGGTCACGAAGCACGCACGCCAGTCCCCGTCCCGCGGCTGACCGACGCTGCCCACGTTGATGATGGCCTTCTGGCGGGGCCTGGGCTCGAAGACGCCGCGCATCTCGCCGGGCTCAAGGAACCTCATGTCCGGCGTGATCACGCCCGGCCGGTGCGTGTGCCCGATGAAACAGAGCCAGTCGACTTGCTGGAAGTTCTCCGTCAGCTTCTTGTTCATGCCGAGCAGCACGTCGATCTTCCTGAGGTACTCGGTGACGGGGTTCCTGGGGGCCCCGTGCACGAAGAGGAACTCTCCGCGCACGTGACGGTAGGGCATTTCCTTGAGGAACTGCCACCTTTCGCGCCGGTCGGCGTCATCCTGGTCCGGCCTGGGCATGATGATGCTGCGGTGATACTCGATGCTGGCTCGCGCCACGGGGCTGAATCCGTTCGCCCCGTAGATGAGGGCGAAGTCGTGGTTGCCGCAGACGGTGACCGCGCATCGCCGGCGGACGGCGTCTATGCACTCGATCGGTTCAGGCCCGTAGCCCACGTTGTCGCCGAGGCATATCACAGCGTCGGGCTTGAGCCTGTCCAGCTCCTGAAACACGGCTTCCAGCGCTTCGCGGTTGCCGTGGACATCGCTGATGATGGCAATCATGCCCCGCCGATCTCTCCGGTGCTCTTGGGCGAAAGCCGGCCCGCGGCCCTCCGGGGACCGCCCTTCTATGATAGAAGGGCTCTGGCCCTCTCGGCCAGCTCAGGGATATGCTCAGCGAGAAGCTCGACCATCTCTTCGTCGCTCATGATGGTGACCCGGCGGTTCTCGTACTGCTCGGTGATCTTGGTGAACATTGCGGCGACGCCCGGGTGGTTCTTATCGATCCGATCGTCGCCTTCGAGCTCCAAGTTCAGGTTGATCCAGTGCGCCACGCCGGCGCGCCCGCTCTTGTCCGTGATGCGGATGTCGCCCGGCACGCCGAGCAGCGCCTCGGTGTCGAATATCGTGTATATTCTGTTGTCCTTGGCCAGCGCGTCGGCATGGATGCCGGCCAGCGTGGTGTTGAAGCGGGAGCCGACAAACGGCTGTTGCGGGGGGATCTCGTAGCCGATTTCCTTGCGGAAGTAACGGGCAATCTCGCTGATCACGCGGGTGTTGACAGTGGGATCGTCGCCCCGCAGTGCCAGGTATTCGAACACGAGCGCCTCGATCGGCGCGTTGCCGGTGCGTTCGCCCACGCCCAGGAGCGTCGCGTTCACGCCAGCGCAGCCGTAGAGCCAGGCGGTCGCACTGTTGACCAACGCCTTGTGAAAGTCATTATGCCCGTGCCATTCCAGCCATTCGCTGGGAATGCCCGCGTGGTGGTCCAGGCCGTAGATGATGCCGGGCACGCTGCGCGGCAGCGAAGCGCCGGGATACGGCACGCCGTAGCCCATCGTGTCGCAGGCGCGTATCTTGATCGGCATCCCGGTCTCTTCGGCCAGCTTGCGCAGCTCGATGGCAAACGGCACCACGAACCCGTAGAAATCGGCGCGCGTCAGGTCCTCGAAGTGGCAGCGGCAGCGGATGTCGGCGCTGAGGGCGTCCTTGACGATGCCCAGGTAGCGGTCGATCGCCTGCCGTCTGTTCGAGCCCGGCCACTTGTGGAAAATGTGGTAGTCGCTGACGCTCGTCAGGATGCCGGTCTCCTGAAGCCCCATGTCCTTGACCAGTTGGAAGTCCCCGGGGTGGGCCCGGATCCAGGCGGTCACCTCCGGATACCGGTAACCCAGGGCCAGGCACTCCTCTACGGCCTGCCGGTCGCGCTGCTGGTAGAGGAAGAACTCACTCTGGCGGATCAGGCCCTTCTCGCCGCCCAATTGGTGCATGAGCTCATAGAGGTCGACGATCTGTTTCGGCCTGAGCGGCGGCATTGCCTGCTGGCCGTCGCGGAAAGTCGTGTCCGTTATCCAGACTTCAGGCGCGGGCACCATGGGCACGTGCCGGTGGTTGAACACTATGAGCGGCACGCGGCCCTGCGGGAAGACGTCGTCGTAGTACTCGGGACTTTCCGGCTCGTGAAGCTCGAAGAGATGCTCGTCCTGCTGCAACGTGCGAGTATGTTCATCGAACTTCAGCATCTTGTTGCCCTCCGCGCTGTGCTCTGGGGCCTGTGTCCGGCTCCTGGACTGTCGCTATGGGTCCCTGTCCGCGCGGTCACCCCGACCTCATTGTCCCGTTTCGGCCGCTTCGAGCACGGACGCAAGCCGTGGCCGCGCCCCGAACTGCTTCATGAAGGCGCGCGCTGCCGCCGCGCGGCCGGGCTCCCGCTCGCCCGTGAGCTCCGCCTGGATCAGCAGGTTCTTCGGCGTGACGTCCGGCGCGGCGAACCGCAGCACCTTCACCCGGTAGCCCAGCGCCTCCAGGACCAGGCAGCGGAACGCGTCGGTCAACACGTCCGCCAGACGCTGCTCCAACAGGCCGTAGCGGGATACCCACTCCAGCGGGTGCGCCCCCCACAAGTGACGAAGCTCGTGCTGACAGCAGGGCGCCGCGAACATAAGAGGGATCCGGGCTTCCCACCCGATCCTCAGGGCCTCGTCGGTGAGCGTGTCGCAGCCGTGGAGAGCAACCATGATATCGTACGTGCCCGGCTCTGTCGAATGGCTGGACAGGTCCGCGGCTTCGAACGTGGCGTTCTGCCACTCGAGGGCGCCGGCGATCTCGCGGCACTTCTGCACGAGGACGGGACCCGAGTCGACGCCGTGAAGCTCCACTCTCCGCCCGCCGGCGCTCAGCTCGTGCACCAATACGAATCCCAGGTAGCTGCGTCCGCAAGCCAGGTCCAGCACGCGAAGCGTCTGCTTGCCGCTCTCCGGAAGAGCCGTCGCCACGATCCTGGCGAACTGGCGCGCCTGCTTGAGCTTGTGCCTCCTCTTCGATTTCGGTATGCCCAGTGCGTCGGCAACCGCCTTCAGGCCGGCTTCGTCCGACTCAGCGTCGCTGCCCGGCGCCGAAGCCGCAAGACGACGCACCCGGATCGAACTGCCTTCCATTGCGTACTCGACCTTCTCGCCGGCGAGAAAGCAGTCCAGTCCGTCCCAACGCGTGCCGAATCCCCTTCGTATCGCGGAGGCCAGCTCCGCCGTGTGCAACTCGTCCGACTCCAGGTCATCGGCGACCCAGGTATCCTCTCCCTGGCGCAGATACGTGGCCGTCGCGGCGCCTCCGCTGCCGTGCAGCCTGACGCTCTCGCATTCCCCATCCGTCAGGACGGCCATCAAGCCCGGCAACGTTTGCATCATATCCCTGCACCGTTTGCGCGCGCAAGTTTGGGGGTCACACAGATCCGGCCCGCTTCGGTTCCCCGCCGTGTGACAGGGCGCCAGCGCGCTGATCGTCGCTTGACTTCGGCGGAATCACCGGCGGGCAACGTGCCTGCCGTTTCGGGGTTTGATGCTGCAGCGGCCGGTGGAGAACGTTCCCCTTGCTCCAGAGCCGCGCTGCAACTCAGGATACAGGCATTGCCGTCGGAATGCAATGCCGCCATGGCGCCGCGTGCCTCGGCCGTCCTCACGCATCCGTTTGGTGCGTTTGTGCTTGCGGCCCCGACTCCGCCTCAGTTATAACTGGCGGACGGCCCCGGAAAGGGCTTTCTCTCATCCCGACTCTCTCAGGTGATGGCCCATTCAGGTGAAACGCAGAGAACCCGAACCCCAACTGGACGACATCCTGCGGTTGCATCGCGGCGGCAAGACGCGCATGACCAGCCGCCTCGAGCTCGACACGGTGCAGCGGCTGCGCCAGATCTACACGCCCGGCGTGGCCGAGGTCAGCCGCATCATCGAGGCCGATCCCGATAAGCTCTACGACTACACGTCCGTGGCTGACACGGTGGCCGTGGTCACCAACGGCACGGCCGTGCTTGGCCTCGGGGACGTCGGCGTCAGGGCCGCCATGCCCGTCATGGAGGGCAAGTGCGTCATCCTGATGGAGATGGTCGACATCGCGGCCGTGCCCCTGCTGGTGGACAGTCACGATGCCGCGCAGATAATCGAGACCGTCGCGGCCGTCGCCCCGACTTTCGGCGCCATTCTGCTGGAGGACATCGCGGCTCCCCTCTGCTTCGAGGTCGAGGACGCACTGAAGGAGCGCGTGGCTGTGCCCGTCTTCCACGACGACCAGCACGGCACGGCGGTGGTGGTCCTGGCCGCCCTCATCAGCGCCCTGAAGATCGCGGGCAAGCGGGCCGGCGACGTGCGCGTGGTGATGAACGGGGCCGGCGCGGCGGGCTCTGCCGTCGCCCGGTTCTTGCTGAACTACGGCGTCGCCGACATCGTCCTCTGCGATCGGGCCGGAGCGATCTATCGCGGGCGCACCGAGAACATGAACCCCGCCAAGGAGCAGATTGCCGCTATCACGAACCGGGCGAACCAGAAAGGAAGCCTGGCCGAGGTGATGCCGGACAAGGACGTCTTCATCGGCGTCAGCGTCGCCGGCGCGGTGACGCCGGAGATGGTCCGCTCGATGGCGCCCGGGCCTATCGTGTTCGCCATGGCCAACCCGGTGCCCGAGATATGGCCGGACGAAGCCCTGGAGGCCGGCGCCGTCGCCGCCGAGGACGGCCGGAACGTCAACAACGCGCTCGGCTTCCCCGGCATCTTCCGGGGCGCCCTGGACGCGCGGGCGCGCGACATCAACGAAGAAATGAAGATCGCCGCCTCCTCGGTCCTGGCCGCGCTGGCGCCGGAGGGGCAACTGGTGCCGGACTTCATGGACCGCGCCGTGCATCGCGCCGTCGCCGACGCCGTCGCGGG
>CAYUDW010000128.1:0-1068 GCA_964442595.1 uncultured candidatus Brocadiaceae bacterium | reverse complement strand
GGTTTGCCTGCTCAATACGTGCACCGTGACCGCGACGGCGGACCGCAAGTCGCGCCAGTGGGCGGCGCGGCTGGTCAGGGAGAATCCGGGCGCGCGCGTCTTTGTCACGGGCTGCTACGCCAGCGCTGCGCCGGACGACCTGCGGGCAATGGCGGACGTCGCGGGCGTTTACGGGCGCGCGGAGTGGGACGCGCTGCTTCGGGCCGTGGCCGGCGGCTCACGCGAGGCCGGCCCGCAACTCCTGGACGGTGACTTCGGCATCCGCTCGTTCGGCGGCCGGGCGCGGGCGTTCCTGAAGATCCAGGAGGGATGCGACTCGTTCTGCTCCTACTGCATCTTGCCCTTCGTGCGGGGAGAGCCACGCAGCCACCCGCTGGCGGGGGTCAGGGCCGAGGCCGAGCGGCTGGCGGCTGCCGGCTTCGGGGAGATCGTCCTGACCGGCATCCACCTCGGCCTGTACGGGCGCGATCTTGAGGGCTCACCGACCGTTGCCGACGCGGTCCTTGCAGTTGCCGAGACGCCGGGCGTCGAGCGCGTGCGGCTTAGCTCCATCGAGGCGCGGGAGGTGACGGAGGACCTCCTCGACGCGATGCGGCATCCGGCCGTCTGCCCCCACCTGCACCTGCCGCTCCAGAGCGGCGACGCGGACGTGCTCAGGCGCATGAACCGGCCTTACACGCCGGAACAGTTTCTGGGTGTGGTCGACCTGGCCCGCGAGCGCCTCGACCGTCCCGCCGTCACTGCCGACGTGATGGTCGGCTTCCCGGGTGAGACGGAGGAGCAGTTCCAGAACACGCTGGCGGTCTGCCGGCAGGCGCGGTTCAGCCGGATGCACGTCTTCCCGTTCAGCCCACGTCCGGGGACGGCGGCGGCCGAGATGCCGGACCGCGTGGCGCCGGACGTCGTCCATGACCGCAGCCGGCGGGCGAGGGACCTGGGGCGGGAGATGGCGATCGAGTGGGCCGGGAGCTTCGTCGGACGGACGGTGCGCGTGCTGTTCGAGCGGCGGACGCGCTCGGGACTGCTGGCCGGCTACACGGACCGCTACGTCCGCCTCGTTGCGCCGGG
>CAYUDW010000127.1:2184-10028 GCA_964442595.1 uncultured candidatus Brocadiaceae bacterium | reverse complement strand
GCCAAGACCGACTGGCGTCTGCGCCGCCAGACCGCCGGCGGAGGCTTTCTGGTCATGAACACCATCCACACGCTGGACGTGTTCCGCTACATGAGCGGGCAGGAAGTGGTCGGTGCCAAAGCGATCGGCGGCACCTACAACAGCCCCGAGGGGGTCGAGGTGGAGGACCTGTTCAGCGCGTCCGTCACCCTTTCGGGCGGGGGCGTGGGCATCATTGCGGGAGGCTCGTCCGTGCCCGGCGGCCTCAAGGGGAACTGCCAGCGGCTCATCGGCACGAAGGGGCAGCTCGACGTCGGCGCCTCGGGTGCGGAAGGCACGCCGGTGTTCCTAATCGAGGGCGGCGAGGTGAACGGCCAGACGGTCCCCGCCGGCGAATGGACGAACGTGGACTTCAGCGGCGGCAAGGACGGCAATTCCAGGGCGCTGCTCATCGAAGCATTCGGGCGCTGGGTGAGGGGCGATGAGGAGTTCCTGGCCCCGGGCGATGACGCACTCAAGACGCTCCAGGCCTGCGAGGTCATCTACCGCGACGCCGGGCTGTTCCAGGAGTGAGGCCGTCCCGGCCCGGGAAGGGCGAGACGAACCGGAACTCCCGTGAGCGATGTGCGCGCGGAAAACGCCGGCCCATCGGAGGAACCGGGCGTGGCAGGCAAGGTGAGGATCCTCTTCCTGTGCACGGGCAACTCCTGCCGAAGCCAGATGGCCGAGGGATGGACGCGTCATCTGAAGGGCGGCCGTGTGGAGGCCTATTCCGCCGGCATCGAGCCGCGCGGGCTCGACCCGAGGGCCGTCGCTGTCATGGCCGAGGCCGGCGTCGACATATCCGCCCAGAATTCCAAGCACGTGGACGAGGTCAGGGACGTCGGCTTCGACTACGTGGTGACCGTCTGCGACCACGCGCACGAGCACTGCCCGCTGTTCCCGGGCGCTACCCGGATGGTGCACGTCGGATTCGACGACCCGCCCCGGCTGGCTGCCGGCGCACGGAACGAGCAGCAGGCCCTCGCCCACTACCGGCGCGTGCGCGACGAGATAAAGGCGTTTGTCGAGCGATTGCCCGACTCGCTGGCGGAGACGCCGCCCCGGGAATGGCGAGAGGCACCGGACTTTCCTTAACGCGTGCCGGCGCTGTAGGGAGGGGCGGACCTGGCCGGCCACAGACGGACTGTGCCGGCAGGGATGCTTGTGCGCCTCGGGCGCGCCGGCGCTACTGCCACGGGGCGCGGCGGTGCAACGCGGCCAGCGACCGGCTCAGAACCCGGCGTTCGAAGTAAGGCCACAGCCGAAGCTCCTTGCCCAGCAGGTCCCGCATGTGGAAGCGCAACAGGGCGCTCATGGCGGGCGCCTGCTCCGTGACCGGTGGCGTCGGGAGCGCCTCGTCGGGCCGGTGCATCCTCTCTCGCACGTAGGCGTCCAGCACGGAGAGGCCCCTCAGAAGGTCGGCCCCTGCGGGCGTCGTGCGCTTGCGCAGGCCGGGGCGAAGTTCCTTCTCGCAGTCCCTGCAGAGGGGGCCGCCGTCGGCCGGGCTGAAGAGCACCGCTCCCCTTTCCGGCAGGTCCCGGCCGCACGCCGCGCAGGCATCGAATCTCGGCGACGAACCGTGTTCCCGCAGCACCGCCAGCTCGGCCACCAGCACGTTGGCGCCGAGCGCCTGGCCCGACGCCAGGCGGCGCAGCACCTGAAGCATCAGCGCGTAGAGGCCCGGGCAGGGCTCGCCCTCCGCAGTGAAGTTCAGGATGAGATCGGCGGCGTAGTAGCCGCACAGCGCCCTGTCCAGCGACTCCTGGAATCCCCGGAAGCTTTCGCGAAGCCACTGTTGCGTCAGGTTCTGGAGCGCGCCGCCTGGGCGTTCGGTGTAGATGAGCTCGTACCGGGCCAGGAGGTCGAACCCGGTGCGCACGCCCCTCTTCGGCGCCCGCGTGACGCCCTTGGCCATGACGGAGAGCCGGCCGACGTCGGGCGTCAGAAAACTGGCCACCTGGCTGGTGTTGCTGTAGTCGATCCTGCGCAGGCAGATGCCTTCGGTGTGGTGATACTTCGCCATGGGTGGGAGGCAAGATGGTCTCTGGGGCCGCATAGCCGCACGGCGGCGGCCGGGCGCCGCCCGTCACGCGCGGGGCGGCATCATGCGCTCGAGGAAAACGCGCCGCACGCGTCTCTTGTCGCTGTGGAGCACCCGGACGAGCATGCCGTCGACCTGGAACTCCTCCCCGGGCTCGGGCACGCGCGCCACGTGCGCCGTCACGTATCCGCCGATCGTATCGTAGTCCTCGTCCTCGGGTATGTCCAGCCCCAGGAGTTCGTTCACCTCGTCGATGTGCACTCGGGCGTCGAACTCGACGCCTCCGGAGGGCTGCCGCAGGACACGGCTTTCATGGTCCTCCTCGTCGTACTCGTCCTCGATCTCGCCGACAATCTCCTCGAGGATGTCCTCGACGGTGACGACGCCGGAGACGCCACCGTACTCGTCCAGCGCGACCGCGATCTGGACGTGCTGATCCTGGAACTGCTGCAGGAGGCTGCCGACGGTCTTGGTCTCGGGCACGAAGAGCGGCTCCCTCATCACGCCACGCAGCAGGACCTGCCCCTCGGCTTCCTCGGCGGCGGCCGACAGAAGGTCCCGCACGTAGACGATGCCGACCACCTTGTCCAGAACGTCCTCGTAGACCGGGATGCGACTGTGATGAAGCTCGTCGAGCGCCCTGACGGCTTCGTCCAGGGGCATTTCGGCGTCCAGGCATTCCAGTTCCGTTCGGGGAGTCATGATCTCGGCCACGTCAACGTCCCGGAACTCCAGGATGCCCTCGATCATGTGCTTCTGTTCCGCCTCGAGGGCCCCCTCTGCCGTCCCATCCTCCAGGGCAACGCGGATCTCCTCCTTGGCGGCATCGACCACCTCCGGTTCCGGCTCCTCGATCTCGCCGGCGGCGGAGGGCTGGCCCAATGCTCTGACCGGGTGAAGCGGGAAGGAGAGACAGTGAAGGGGCCGCAGAACGACCAACAAGATGGCCGTGGACCACTTACGGCCGATTGCGCGGGCCCCCAGTTGAGCAATGCCCAGCAGCCCGGCTGCGGCAAAGGCTGAGGGCAGAACGCGGCCCGTCTCCTGCGCGGCCCGCTGCGTGATCACGACCACGAGGGCCGCCCCACAGGCCACGCCGACCAGCACGCAGAAGGCCGAGAGGGCCTTCTCCTGGTCCAGGTACCGCGCGAAACGCTCCCTGTCCTCGGGAGTGTTGAGTTCCTCTTCGATCTTCGCAAGCGACGCAAACCGCAGGGCCGATTCGGCCAGGGCGGCCAGGAACACGGCCACCCAAAGGATGGGTAACTCGGCGCCACCGAACAAGGCTGCCACCTCCCAAGAAGGTTCAGAAATCCACGGTCCGGCCCGCCGTTTCCAGAATGGCCCGCTCGCGCTCGCGCATCCGCGCGGCGGACTCCGCCTCACGGTCATCGTAGCCCAGCAGGTGCAGCAGACCGTGGACGACGTAAAGCGTCAGCTCATCATCGGGTCCGTGGGACCTGCCGGCGGCCTCGCGCTCGGCCAGTTCCGCGTTGACGATGATCTCGCCGCTCAACGAGCGCTCGTCGCTCTCGTACGGGAAGGCCAGGACGTCCGTGACGCCTTCGCGGCCCAGGTAACGCCGGTTCAGCCCGGCCATCTCTTCGTCGCCGACCAGGGCAATGCTCAGTTCGGCGTCCTTGCCTTCGCCCTTGAGCACCGTGCGGACGAGGGCACGGATGGCCTCCGGATCGCACTCGATAGGCCCGTGTCTAATGGCCACTTCCACCCGCATCGCGTCCACCCCGGTCGGAGGGCTTTGCTGCCCGCGCGGCCACTCTCTCCCTCCCCTTCTCCTTCCGCTCGGTCTTCTCCTGGTCGGGGTAGCTGACGCGACTGTGGAAGACGGCCGTCAGCCCCCGCACGAGCGTATCCTCGAGCTGTTTGAGGTCGGTGATGGTCAGGCCCGATTCGTCGAGCTGCCCGTCGTGCAGCCGGTCGAGGATGATGTCGTGGACCAGGTTGCGCAGTTGACTCACCGAGGGGGCGTCGAGGGACCGGGCCGCGCTCTCGACGGCGTCGCAGAGCATGACGATGGCGGCCTCCTTGCTGCGGGGCTTGGGCAGCCGGTAACGGAAGGTCCGCTCCTGCATCTCGTCGCGCTCGTCCTCTTCGCTCTTGGCCTTGCCCCAGAAGTACTTGACGACGCTTGAGCCGTGCGACTGCAAGATAATGTCGCGCACCTCTCTTGGCACGCCGTAGTTCTCCGCCATCTCGGCGCCGTCCTTCGGGTGAGCCGTAATGATCAGGCTGCTCATTGTCGGGGAGAGCTCGTCATGGGGATTCCGGGCGCCCGCGGGCAGATTCTCGGCGAAGTACTCGGGCTTCTTCAGTTTCCCCACGTCATGGAAGTAGGCGCTGACGCGAGCCAGCAGCGGATTGGCGCCCACGGCCTCGGCGGCGTCCGCGGCCAGGCTGCCCACCACCATGCTGTGATGATAGGAACCCGGCGCATCGAGCAGCATGCGCTGCAGCAGAGGTTGATTGGGGTCGCTCCATTCCAGCAGTCGAATGTCCGTCGTGATGCCGAACAAACGCTCGATCGCCGGCAGTATGCCGCTGACGACGAAGCCACACAACACGCCGTTGGCCAGCGCCACCAGGGACCTCTCCACGAGGGGCGAGCGCCAGAACTGCAACGGCACCATTTCGCCGTTGATCGACCACATCAACCCCAGCCCCCAGACGCAGCAGAACTGGGCCAGACCCGTCGCGATGCCGGCCTTGATGAGCGTCCCCCGCGTGCGCACCTTGCCGGTGACCAGCGCGGCGATCACGCCCCCGACGAACAGCACGAAGAACTCGAAGTCCGCCCCCGGGCTGGCCAGCCGCACCAGCAGCGCGTAGAAGACCGCGACGACGGCGCCGAAACGCTGGTCGTAGACCAGGCACATCGTCATCACCATCAGGGGCAGCGGCACCCAGAGCGGGCTCAGCCCCTTGACCACGCAGATCCGGGCCGCCGCCACCAGCGCGAGCGTCAGAACCACGAACGAGAGCGTCTGGGGCCGGCTGGCCAGCAGGTCGGGCCGATACCTCCTCGCGTAGGCCGTTGCCCCCGCGAGGATGATGAGCAGCAGCACGCCCAGGCCGACGAACTGCTGGATGCGAGCGACCCTCCCCATGTGGCTGGATCGGTACTGGTCCAGTTCGCTCTGGAGGTCGTGAACGTGCTGGCTGCGCGTCCTGGTGCCCTTGACCAGTATGGGAAAGCCCACTTTGACCGGCTCGGTTATCGGCGGCCGTTGCTCGGCGGCAAGCTGGGCGGCCTGGTGGCTTCGCTCGACGTCCAGGACGACGTTCGGCCTCAGAACCAGCGCGAATCCCTGCCGGACCAACGCGGCCTGCGCCGGCTGGAGGCCCTTGACCACGTCCCCAAACGCCTCGCGGAACTCAGCCGCCTCCCCGTCCAGCGCGACCAGCCCCGACCGGGGCATGATCTCCTCCTCCCCGGAGGGCTTGAGCAACACCACGTTCGAAGTCTGCTTGTCCCGGACCAGGGGCTGGTCGAGATCTTCACGGCTCACCAGGTGGTGCTGCGACAGGTCCTCGAGGGCCTGCTCGATCTGCTCAACCCACTCCCTCAGGGCGGGCATGGCCTTCGCCAGGCCCGCAGCGTCGAAGTCCGCCGGCAAAGCCTGCCAGAGCATGGACTTCGGGCCTTCGCGGACGCCCTTCAGCAGGTTGCTCACCCCCTCGTTCCACTCCTCCTCGGTCAGGCGGAAGACGGGCGGTTCGGCCAGCCGCGCCTGGTCCTGCGCGGCCCGCGTTCGCTCCAGGTTCGTGCGCACAAAGCTGACGCGCGCCCTGAAATCCCGCGGCGACGGTTCGCCGACCTCGACCTTCAGCGGCGCGCTGCCCGCCGTGAGGATCGCATAGGCAGCCGCTGCGAACAGGAGGAAGAGGACCACCCGGCCCACCTTCATCCCCTGCAGCCCGAGGCGCGAGCGCCTGGCGGCCCGCATGAGCCGCTTCTCGCGCTTCGTGCCGGTCTCTTGTGGCTTATCCTGTCGCATCCGGGGGTCCCTCGCGGCTGCCCTCCGAGCCAGCCGAACTGGCCGGATCATGATGGTAGGCGTTGAGTATGAGCCGCACGAGCCGGTGGCGGACTATGTCCTTCTCCGTCAGCCACACGCAGCGAATGCCGGGCACGTCCCTGAGCCGCTCCTGAGCGTCGACCAGCCCGCTCTTCTCGCCGGGCGCCAAGTCCACCTGAGTGATGTCCCCTGTGACGACCAGTCTCGCACGAACGCCGAGCCGGGTCAAGAAGGTCTTCATCTGGCCGACGGTGCAGTTCTGGGCTTCGTCCAGGATGATAAAGGCGTTGTCGAGCGTACGGCCGCGCACGAAGGCCAGGGGCAGTATCTCGATGATGTCGTTGTCGATGTAGCGCTTGACCTGCCGCACGTCCATCAGGTCGTGCAGCGCATCGTAGAGGGGCCTCAGGTAAGGGTTGACCTTGTCGTATATGTCGCCCGGCAGGAAGCCGAGGCTCTCGCCCGCCTCGACGGCCGGCCGGCAGAGCACGATCCGGTTCAGCTCCCCCCGCCGCAGGTAGTTCAGGGCCATGGCCACGGCCAGGTACGTCTTGCCCGTCCCGGCCGGCCCGATGCAGAACACGATGTCGGCGGACTGCATCACCCTGACGTAGGCTGCCTGGCCTGGCGTTCGCGGCGCGGCACCGGGCCACAGCTCGAGCCCCTCTGCACCGCTCACGGGGGCGGCGGGCGGCTGCGCCATCTGCTTCTCGATGAGCTGCTTGACCATCTCCTCGCTCACGATGGCTCCCCTGTTCAGCTCTCGCTCCATGGCCAGCAAGGCGGCTTCGCACCGCTGCACGCTCTCGTCCGGACCCTCGATGCGCAGTTCGCCGCCGCGCGCGACTACGGCCACGCCGAACGCGTCACGCAGTCGCTTCAGGTAACTGTCGCGCGGGCCGAACAGCCTCACCACTTCATCCGGCCCGCCCACCTGTAAGGTCCTTTGCACCGTGCCTTACCCTCCCGGGGCCAGTTGGCCCACGCACAGCAACAGCACGTAGCTCACGGGAGCCACAAACAGAATGTCGTCCAACATGTCCACCACGCCGCCGAGGCCCGGCAGCAGGCGGCCGGAGTCCTTGACGCCAGCTTGCCTTTTCAGGATCGAAGCGGCCAGATCGCCCGCCATCGCCGTGACCGCCACAACGGCCCCGTAGAGGCAGGCGGCCTTCGTGCCCATCACGGCCCACGGCGTGAGCGTCAGCACGTACGCCGCCGCGATGCTTGCGATGACGGCGCCCACCGCGCCACTCACCGTCTTGCGAGGGCTGACGGTGGGGGCAAGTCGCATCCCGCCGATGGACTTGCCGACGAAGTACGCGCCCGCCGACCCGCACTTGCAGGTCGCCAACACCGTGATCAGGCCCGCCACTCCCCATTGCAGACGCACGGCGGTCAGGAAGCCCAGGAGCAGCGGCACGTACAACAGCCCGGCCATGTTGACGGCGACGGCCTCCAGGGCTCCCTCGATCTGCGCGCGGAGGACGCGCCGGCCCAGCAGGCCCATCAGTATCACGCCGAGGACGAGACACCCCGCCGCCCACGGATCGGGGAAGACGCCGGGCGTCGCCCAGCCCGCCCACTGCAACAGGAATAGCGCGACTCCGCCCAGCACCAGCAGCGACCTGTCCGCGGCCATGCCCGTTCGGTGGGCCAGATCAGCGAACTCGCCCATCGCCAGCGCGACCACCGCCGCGCCGCAGGCCGCATACACGAACCCGGCGTCCCAGACCGAATCGGCC
>CAYUDW010000127.1:0-2084 GCA_964442595.1 uncultured candidatus Brocadiaceae bacterium | reverse complement strand
AGCTCCGCGTAGGAGAGCTGCCACAGGAGGAAGTTGCTCAAACGCATCTCGCCTCCCGTGCGGATCAGCAGGTCAGGCTCGGGCAGACCGGCGGTGTAGAGATGCTCTCCGAAGACCCCTTCGTCGACCTGTTCCGGTGCGAGCCGGCCCTCCTTGACCTCGGTTGCGATCGCGCGAGCGGCCTCGGCCATCTCGCGGCGTGCGCCGTAGTTCAGCGCCGCCACCACGGTCAGGCTCTTGCAGTCGCGCGTGGCCTCCACGGTCGCCTGGAGCTCCCGGCGCACGGCTGCCGGCAGTTCGTCGAGCGCTCCGATGGCCTGGAACCGGACGTCGTTCTCCACGAAGTCTTCCCTGTTGTCCTTCAGGTACCTGCGCAGATTCGACATGAGGAAGCGCACTTCGGAGCGGGGGCGACGCCAGTTCTCCGTGCTGAAGGCGTAGACAGTCAGCACGGGGATCTTTCGCTTCAGGCAGCACTTGACGACCGCCTGGGCGCTCTCGGCGCCGGCGCGGTGCCCCTCGTTGCGGGGCAGCCCGCGCTTCTGCGCCCATCGGCCGTTACCGTCCATGATGATGGCGACGTGCCGGGGTAGTTTCTGCTGTCGCTCAGCCATGGGCCTATCGCTCGATGACCTGGCCTCTGCGGGGCCCTACGGAGACGAACTCCACCGGCGCCCCCGCCAGGCTCTCGATCGCCTGCAGATACTGACGGGCCTGCGGCGGCAGCTCCTCCCATCCTGTCACGTCCGAGATGTCGGTCTGCCAGCCGTCCAGTTCCTCGTAGACGGGCTCGACCGCTTCGAGGGCCTCGGAGCTGGCGGGGAAGCTGCGCAGCTCGCGTCCATCCAGCCGGTAACGGGTACAGATCTTGAGCTTCTCGAACGCGCTCAGCACGTCCAGCACCCCCACGGCCAGGCCGGTTACGCCGTTCAGTTCCGCGGTGTAGCGCAGCGCGACGCCGTCCAGCCAGCCGCACCGGCGCGGTCGCCCTGTCACCGAACCGTACTCCCTCCCTCCGTGCGTCTCGATGGTGCGCCGGATCGTCTCGCCCACTTCGTTGCTCTGCTCCGTGGGGAACGGCCCCGTCCCCACGCGGGAGCAGTACGCCTTCACGACGCCGATGGTGCGGTCTATGCGCGCCGAGGGGATGCCCGTGCCCACCGTCGCGCCGCCGATTACCTCGCTGCTGGTCACGAAGGGGTAAGTGCCGAAGTTCAGGTCCAGCATGCTGCCCTGGGCGCCCTCTAGTAGAATCGCCCGGTCGTCCTTCAGCGCCTGATGGATGAGCGGGACGGTGTCCTGCACGTGGGGCTTCAGTTGCTCCGCGTAGCCGCAGTACTCTTCGTAGACGGCCTCCGCGTCGAGCGGCTCAGCGCCATAGACGTGCTGGAGGATGCGGTTCTTCAACTCCATCTGCGCGAGCAGTCGTGCACGGAAGACGTCCGGCTCCATCATCTCGGCGAACCGGATGCCGCTGCGCGACGCCCTGTCGGCGTAGCACGGCCCGATGCCGTTCTTGGTGGTGCCGAGCCGGGCGTCGCCCCTGGCCTTCTCCACGGCCTCGTCCAGGGCCTTGTGGTAGGGCATGACCACGTGGGCGCGGTCGCTGATGACCAGGTTCTCGCCCACCTGCACGCCCCGCTGGCGCAGGCCCGCGATCTCCGCCACCAGCGCGACGGGGTCCACCACGACGCCGTTGCCGATGATGCACAGCGTCTGTGGCCGCAGGATGCCGCTGGGCACCAGCCGCAGCACGAACTCCTCTTCGCCTATGTGTATGGTGTGGCCGGCGTTGGCACCGCCCTGGAAACGGATGACCAGGTCGAACCGGGCCGACAGGGCGTCTATGACCTTTCCCTTGCCCTCGTCGCCCCACTGCAGGCCGATAAGCAGGACCGTCTCGCCCATGCTCCTTGTCCTCTCATGCAAAGGGACGGTTCCTCGCACACGCCCTCGGGCGCAGGGGACAAACCGCAAGCCCATGTCACCGATAGGGGAGTGCCGCGAGAGAACGTCCCGGCTGAACGCGTGGCACGATCTGACGTCGCTCTGTCGGAGCTTCCACAGTGTCAGTGGCGTTGATG
>CAYUDW010000126.1:0-10136 GCA_964442595.1 uncultured candidatus Brocadiaceae bacterium | reverse complement strand
GGTACGTGCGCTATGCGCTGATGTCGGCGGAAGGCATCAGCGAGGTGGCTTCCGTCGGCGGCTTCGTGCAGGAATACCAGGTCGACGTGGACCCCGACGCCATGAGGGCCTACGGGGTGGACCTGGAGCAGGTCTTCATGGCCGTCCGCATGTCCAACGTCGACGTCGGCGCCGGGACGATCGAGCTCAACAGGGCGGAATACGTCATCCGCGGGCTGGGCTTTCTCAAGAGCGTCGCCGACCTGGCGGATAGCGTTGTTGCCGTGCACGAGAACGTGCCCGTCTACGTCAGGAACATCGCGAGGGTGACCCTCGGGCCTGCCCTCAGGCGCGGCGCCCTGGACAAGGACGGCGCCGAGGCGGTCGGCGGCGTCGCGGTCGTTCGCTACGGCTACAACCCCCTGGGGGCGATAAAGGACCTCAAGGACAAGATCCGCGAGATCGCTCCGGGCCTGGCGACCAAGCCCGTCATCGACTGGCGACGCGTGACCAAGGGCGAAGCGGCCCGGTTCGCCCGCTCGCATGGCTTCGAGGCCTTTGCAGGGGCGGAGCTGAACCGGCCCGCCTGGCTGACATGGCTTCGCTCCGCCTCCCGCGAGCGCTGGCCCGAATGGGTGACGACGAGCCAGGTCACCATCGTCCCCTTCTACGACAGGACCGGCCTGATCTACGAGACGCTGGGGACGCTCAGCTCCGCCCTCTCGCAGGAGATCCTCGTCACCATCATCGTGGTCATCATCTCGGTCCTCCACTTGCGAAGCTCCCTTCTGATAACCGCCGCGCTGCCGCTTGCCGTGCTTATGTGCTTCGTCGCGATGAAGCTCTTTGGCGTGGACGCGAACATCGTTGCCCTCTCCGGGATAGCCATCGCCATCGGCACCATCGTCGACATGAGCATCATCGTGTGCGAGAACACACTCCGGCATCTGGAGCACGCGGACCCCGAGGAGCCACGCCTGGAGGTCGTCTTCCGGGCCACACGCGAGGTGGGCAGCGCCGTCCTGACGGCTGTCGCGACCACGGTTGTCAGCTTCCTGCCCGTCTTCGCCATGACGGGCGCCGAAGGGAAGCTGTTCAAGCCCCTGGCCTTCACGAAGACGTTCGCCCTCGTCGCCTCCGTGATAGTGGCCCTCACAATCGTCCCGCCGGGCGCGTACGTCCTGTTTGCCAGGAAGGTCCGCTCCAGCAAGCTCAAGCGGATGTTCCTGGCAGGTGTGATCCTGGCCGGGGTGGTTCTTGCTCTCGCCGCCCGGTGGTGGATCGCCGGTCCGTTCCTCGTCCTCTTCGGAGCGTATTACCTGGCGGCGCCGCACCTTCCCCGGTTGCTGCGCAGGGCCGGCCCCCTGCTGGCCAGTGGGGCAGCGGTGGCGCTCGTCGGCCTCCTGCTGACCCGGCATTGGGAACCGCTGGGCCCGGAGAGGGGCCTGCCGCGCAACCTCGTGTTCGTGGCAACCATAATCGGAGGACTGCTGGCGTTCTTCTACGTGGTTCGCGCACTCTACGAGCCGATCCTGAGGTGGTGCCTTGCGCACAAGATCATGTTCGTCTGCGTGCCGCTGGCTTTGCTCGTCTGCGGCGGCTACTCCTGGCTCGGCGCGGGACCCGTTCTCGGGCCGATTGAGCGCGTTCCTCCGAGCGTGTATGCCACGGACGCCGACCGCCAGAAGCTGCTCGACGCCGGGCTGGCGGAGGAGCGGCAGGGCTACCTCGTCTTGAGTTCGGCTGCGCTCGCGATGAAGGAAGCGGCCTTTGCCGCGGCGGTCCGGGACCTGGGGATCGACTATCCGGAGCGACTGATCGGAAAGCGGTCCTTCGTGAAGTTGGCCGGCAAGAGCTGGGACCGACCGGACTTCATCAGGGACAAGTCGCTCCGCACGAAGGCTCAATGGACGCTTGCCAGGAGCTGGAACGGCCTGGGCAAGGAGTTCATGCCGCCGCTGGACGAGGGCTCATTCCTCCTGATGCCTACCACGATGCCGCACGCCTCAATCGGCGAAGCGCTGGATGTGCTCCAAAAGCAGGACATGGCGCTGCGGGCCATCCCCGAAATCGATACGGTCGTGGGGAAGATCGGACGTGTGGAGAGCCCGCTGGACCCGGCCCCGATCTCCATGATCGAAACGGTCATCAACTACAAGCCCGAGTACGTTACCGACGGGGCCGGGCATCGCGTGAAGTTCCGGTACGATGGGAAGCAGGGGCAGTTTGCCAGGGCCGAGGATGGGGAGTTGATACCGGACCCGGACGGCCGTCCCTACCGGCAGTGGCGGGACCACATCGAGAGCCCGGACGACATTTGGAAAGAGATCGCGAAGGCGGCCGCCATACCCGGCACCACCCCGGCCCCGAAGCTCCAGCCAATCTTCGCACGCATCGTTATGCTCCAGAGCGGAATGCGGGCGCCCATGGGCGTGAAGGTCAGGGGGCCCGATCTCGAAACCATCGAGCGGGTCGGACTGGACCTCGAGCGGCTGCTCAAGGAGGTGCCGAGCGTCGAGCCGTCGGCCGTCATCGCCGATCGCATCGTGGGCAAGCCGTACCTGGAGATAGACATCGACCGCAAGGCCGCCGCGCGCTACGGCATCATGATACGTCGGGTGCAGGACGCCATTGAGGTGGCCATCGGCGGGAAGCGGATCACCACCACCGTCGAAGGTCGGGAGCGGTTCCCCGTCCGCGTGCGCTACATGCGTGAACTGCGGGACCGCATCGAGACGCTCGGCACGATCCTGGTCCCCGCACCGGACGGCACGCAAATCCCCCTGCAGCAACTGGCCGAGATCCGATACATGCGCGGCCCGCAGGCCATCAAGAGCGAGGACACTTTTCTGGTGGGCTACGTGCTGTTTGACATGAAGCCCGGCCACGCCGAAGTGGACGTCGTCGAGGACTGCCAGGGCTACCTGGAGGAGAAGATCGAGACGGGCGAGTTCTCCCTGCCGGCCGGCGTGAGCTACACCTTTGCCGGCAACTACGAGAACCAGGTCCGGGCGCGCAAGACCATGTCCATAGTGCTGCCCGTGGCGCTCTTCGTGATCTTCATGATCCTCTACTTCCAGTTCAGGTCAGTCAGCACGACCCTCCTGGTCTTCAGCGGCATCCTCGTGGCATGGGCGGGCGGGTTCGTTCTGATCTGGCTCTACGGTCAGCCGTGGTTCATGGACTTCTCCGTCTTCGGTGTCGGCATGCGCGACCTCTTCCAGATGCACAGCGTGAACCTGAGCATCGCCGTCTGGGTGGGGTTCCTCGCCCTGTTCGGTATCGCCTCCGACAACGGCGTGGTCATAGCGACCTACCTCGACCAGAGCTTCGCCGACCGCCGGATTGAGTCCGTAGAGGACGTGCGGGAGGCGACGGTCCTGGGAGCTGTGCGGCGGATCCGCCCCTGCCTGATGACCTCGGCAACGACGATCCTGGCGCTCATTCCCGTGCTCACTGCCACCGGCCGTGGCTCGGACATCATGGTGCCGATGGCCATTCCCTCCTTCGGAGGGATGCTCGTCGTCATCGTATCCATGTTCCTGGTGCCAGTGCTCTACTGCGCAGTGCAGGAGGTCCGGCTGAAGGCCGGAAGCCGCCGGTCGGCGGCTGACCGGGGGGCGGCAACCTGACGGGAAGAAGGTCACGCGCCCGGCCGTGGCGCACGTCTGCGGATGGGCACATCAAGGGGCCTTGGGCAGGCTGACGGTGAACGTGCTTCCCTGCCCCGGGGTGCTATCGACGTCGATCTTGCCCTCGTGCATGTCCACCAGACGTCTGACGACGGTCAGTCCGAGGCCCGTACCGGGAACGTGGGCGGTGCGGGCATTGGTGGCCCTGAAAAACTCATCGAAGGCCCTGGAAAGCTCCTCCGGCCTCATGCCGATGCCGTTGTCCCTGACGGAGACGGTAACGTAGTCGCCCGCTTCCGCCACGCGGACTTCGACCAGGCCGGCCTCGTCCGTGTACTTGATCGCGTTGTCGACCAGGTTCGCAAAGACCAAGCGAATGGCTTCTCGGTCCGCCAGCACCCGCGCATCGGCTGCCTCCCCGTCGCACTCGACCGACAGGTCGATGCCCTTCTCTTCGGCCACCTCCCGGCACGGTTCCGTCGCCTCAACGACGACGTCGCCAATGCGGAGCGGCGTCCTTTCCAGGGCGAACCGCCCGGTCTGCATGGCTACCACGTCCATCAGCTCGGACAGCATCGTGCGCAGCCCCCGTGCGCGCAGCAGGGAACGCTCCAGCATGCGGCGGTCCCGTTCGGGGTCCTGCCCGGCGGCGCCGCTGAGGATCACGTTCAAGTAGCCTTCGATCGCTGCCAGGGGACGCTTGACTTCGTGAGCCACCATGGAGACGAACGTCGACTTCGCGTCCTCAAGCTCCTTCAAAGCCGTGATGTCCCTCAGCACCGCAACGGCGCCCGAGACCTGGCCGTCGCGGTCCAGCACGGGGCTTGCATTGACCATGAAAGTGCCCGCGCCGT
This sequence comes from uncultured candidatus Brocadiaceae bacterium, assembly GCA_964442595.1. GTDB lineage: Bacteria > Planctomycetota > Brocadiia > SM23-32 > SM23-32 > DAOVRD01. The sequence goes on along the minus strand of CAYUDW010000126.1, from coordinate 5,671 downwards.
GGGAGAGCTCGACGGAGGCGATGCTCGGCCCCGCGGAGGCGCCGAGCGCCTTGCGCACGAAGGACGCGAGCTCGGGGCAGGCGAGTGCATCGTCGAGCGGAGCGGGAAGCGCCGTTTCCCCGCATGGCGGCAGGATTCGGGATGCCGCGGCGTTGCGCAGGACGAGCTGGCCGTCGCGGTTCACGACCAGGACTCCGTCTGCCATGCAATTGATGATGGTGTGGCTCTTGGAACGCTCGAAGGCCAGCTCGAGCATGCGGCGCTCGCGCTCCTCCTGCAGGCGCCTCGCCTCCAGGCGAAGGGAGCGGCGCTCCAGGCCGTTTCGCACGGGCACGAGCAGTTCGTCCGGCGTGAACGGCTTCGGGATGTAGTCGTAAGCGCCCAGCTTGGTGGCTTCGACGGCCGTCTCAATGGTGGCGTAGGCGGTGATGACGAACAGAACGATGTCCTGATCTCGCTGCCGGATGCGGCGGATCAGCTCCAGGCCGTCCATCCCCGGCATCTTGATGTCAACGAGGGCGCCGGCGAAGTCCTCGCGGCCCCGGAGGATTCCGAGAGCGGTCGGACCGTCCTCGGCGATGTCCACGCCGTAGCCTTCCGAGGAGAGGATCCTGCGGCATCCCTCCCGCATCCCCGGCTCGTCGTCCACCACCAGGATCCGCTCGGCCCCATCGCTCATTGCTTCCTTCCCCCGCGCCCCTGCCTTGTGAGCTCTTCCACGGCGTCCAGGAGTCTCTGCGGATCGACCGGCTTCTCGAAGTAGCGATCTACCCCCACCATTGCGAGCTCATCCTCGGACGGCGCGAACTCGAACCCCCGCTGCGACTTCAGCCCGGTGACGGCCATTACGGGCACGTCGCGCAGGTTCGGATCGCTCCTTATCTTCTGGGCGAGCGATATGCCGGACAGGAGGGTCTCCATGGCCAGGTCGGTGATGACCAGGTCGGGTCTCGTCCCGGCCATCTTCTCCATCGCCTCCCGGGCGCCCGTCGCGCAGACGACCTCGTAGCCGTTCGCTTCGAGGAGGGCCCGGTTCACCTCCAGGAAGTCGGTATCGCCGTCCACCAGCAGGATGACGGGGGCCTTGGCCCCCGCCGGGGCGGGCGCGTGGCGTTCGGTCTTGCGGCGCAGGCCCCGCTCGACGGCTCTCACGAGCTCTTCCGGTTCCACGGGCTTCATCACGTACTCGTCGATCAGCGAATCGCACACAAGCTCTGCTCGGGACGCGTAGGGCCCCTCCAGGTTCACCACCGTGGCAAGCAGGAGCGGAATGTCGGAAGTCTCTTCGGAGCTGCGCAGTTGCTCGGCCACGTTCAGTCCCTCGCTCCACGTGCCCATCATCAGGTCAAGCACGATCAGGTCCGGCTTCTCGGATCCCAGTCTCTCCATGCATTCCCGACCGTTGTAAGCAACCGCTACATCGTAGCCATGCTGTTCCAGCACGGCCCTGTTGATCTCGACGAAGTCGGCGTCGTCGTCGACCAGCAGCACCTTCTTGCGTTGCTCCATCAGTTCTCTCCTTCGTGTCCCACGGGCAGCACAACGGAGAAGACCGTGCCCTTGCCTGGTTCGCTCTCCACGGCAATGTCGCCCGAGTGCATCTTCACCACGCCGTAGGCGATCGCCAGCCCCAGGCCGGTGCCCTTGCCGGGCTCCTTGGTGGTGAAGAAGGGGGCGAACAACTTGCGCCGATTCTCCTCGGAGATGCCGCATCCATTGTCTTTGATGCTGATCTCCACGGTGTCCGGCCGGTCCCCCCGGCGGGCGCTGACGGCGACGTCTCCTCCCTCGGCGACGGCGTCCAGCCCGTTCTGCACCAGGTTCACCAGCATCTGCTTGATCTGGTCCGCGTCTATCATCATGGTCGGCAGGGCGTCTTCGACCTCCGCCGTGAGCCTGGCGCCGACCTCCTCGGCCTTCGGCTTCATGATGGCCACCACGTCATCGGCGAGCACAGCCACGTCCGTGGGCGCCTTGGACACTCTCGACTGCCGGGCGAAGTCCAGAAGGCCCCGCACGATGTTCTTGCATCGGGTGGCCTCGCTGGCGATCATCCGGATGTCTTCGCGCCTCGGGTCGTCCTCGGGCAGCTCCTTCAGAATCATGTGGGCATAGATCAGTATTGTGCCGAGCGGGTTGTTGAGCTCGTGCGCTATGCCGGCGGAAAGCTGGCCCATCGAGGCCAGCCGCTCCGAAGCAACCAGGCGCCGCTGAGTCACCTCGAGTTCGCTGCGCGACTGCTCCTCGGCTTTCCTGGCCGCGGCCGCCCTTGAGCTGGCCGTGCCCACGCAGAGGGCCGCCCCGACGAAGAAGCACGCCCGCAGAAGGTCCGGCACCAGGTTCTGGACTCCCCCCGTGCCGAGCCCGAGCCCGACCACAAGAGCCCCGAGCAGAACCGCCAGCCAGACGCTCTTGAGACCCCACCAGAGCCCGGCCAGGGCTATGGGCACGTAGGCGAGGTGCGTCCATATGATCGCAGTCCCCCGCACGATGCGCCAGTAGGACACCAGCCCGACGAACAGGGCGACCAGGAGAGCCGTCACGAGCGTCCGGCTGCCGCGCCCCCTCTGCAGGGCAGCACTCAGGCGCGTGGCCCCAACCGGGCCCCCGTCGCCATGCTGCTCCTGTTCGCCAGGGATTTCCACTTGCGGCTCACCTCTGGTAGCGACGCTCCACGGACAGGCGAAAGGCGACGACCGGAAGCACCGCGTGAAATGTAGACGACCCGCTCAGGGGCGTCAAGTCTATGCCCGACGCCGCCGGCGCTTCCAGAGCTTGATCGTCTCGAAGACGCCAAGGTAGACGCCCGCCGCGGCCAGCACGTAGAGCCAGTCCACGGGTCCGGGACCGGCGAACGAAAGGAAGTCGCTCACGTAGGGCCCGTAGACGCCTACGAAGACCAGCCCGATAGAGGCGGCGATCGACCACAGCAGCACTTTGTTGGTGAGGATGTTCCGGTTGAAGAGCGACTGGAGATCGTAACGGCGCGAGAGGATGTTGACGAACTGGCAGTAGGCGATGGTCAGATAGGCCATGGTGGTCGCGCGCGCGTAGTGTATGGTGCCTTCCGTGCCCACGGCCAGCCATTGCCCGACCTCCGGGAAGGGACCGTGGCGCCACTGGTAGAGCAGGTAGTTGGCCACGGCCAGTGCGCCGATCAGGCTGCCCAGGAGGACCACTTCGGCCCCCGACGAAAGGCTCAGGATATGGTCCTTTCGGCTGCGCGGACGCTGGCGCATCAGCTCTTCGGACGGACGATCGAAGCACAGGAACGTCAGCGGCATGATCTCCGCGAGCAGGTCGATGGCCAGTATCTGGATGGCCAGGATCGGTATGGCCAGGTTGTGCAGCGCCACGCCCAGCAGGCCCAGCAGCACCGCCACCAGCTCGGCCACGTTCGTCGTCAGGCTGGCCAGCACGACCTTCCTCAGGTTGTTGTAGATGGTGCGCCCTTCCTCCACGGCGTGCACCAGCGTGGGGAAGCTGTCGTCCAGCAGCACCACCTCGGATGCTTCCTTCGCCACGTCGGTGCCGGTGCGCCCCATGGCCACGCCGATGTGGGCCCGCTTGAGGGCGGGCGCGTCGTTGACCCCGTCGCCCGTGACGGCCACCACCTCGCCTTGCTCTTCGAGCAATCGCACGACTCGCAGCTTGTCGGCGGGATCCACCCGGGAGAAGATCAGCGAGTCGTGGTGCTCCATCGTGTCGACGAGCCGGGCATCGGTGATGCGGGCCATCTCCTGGCCGGTGATCACGGGCGAAGTCTGGCCTGACTCCGAAAGCCCGATCTCCCGGCCGACGGCCTGGGCAGTGACGGCGTGGTCGCCGGTGACGATAAAGGTGCGGATGTGGGCCCGGTGGGCGCTCTCGACGGCCTCGCGCACCCCTTCCTTGGGCGGGTCGATCATGCCCACCAGCCCCAGGAAGACCACGTCCTTCTCCACCTCCTTGAGCACGTAGTCCCGCCCGTCCGCCTCCAGGGGGCGATGCGCGATGGCCAGCACGCGCATGGCGTCCTCGGAGTACTCCTCGGCGACCGCCCGCGCGGCCTCCTTGTCCTCCTCGGTGATGGGGACGGCCTTGCCGCCGCGGTAGATGGACTTGCTGATGGACAGCACGCTGTCCGCCGCCCCTTTCATGGTCAGGACCTCGCGCTCGCCGAACTGGCGCACGGAGCTCATGCGCTTGCGCTCCGCATCGAAGGGGAACTCATGCAACTCCGGGTTCTCCTCATCCTCCTCAGGGGAGCGCGTGCCGAGCTTGGTCGACATGGTGACCAGCGCCGCCTCGGTCGGATCACCCACCGGATACCAGCCGGGATGCTCGTCGTCCGGCGCATGTATCTCGGCGTTGGAGGCCATGGTGGCGGCGTCCATCAGAACCTCGATCTCGTCGACCTGCTCCTGGCCCAGCTTCTGCTCGTTCTCGTCCTGGATGTCGCCCTTCGGCTCGTAGCCGATGCCCGTCATCTCGTAGTGGTGCCCGTTGAACCAGACCGCCCTCACCGTCATCTCGTTCTTGGTCAGCGTGCCGGTCTTGTCCGTGCAGATCACGTTGGTCGACCCGAGGGTCTCGACGGAGGGCAGGTTTTTGACCACGGCGTTCTTCTCGGCCAGCCGCCGGCTGGCGGTCGAGAGTGCGACGGTCACCTGGGCCGGCAGCGCCTGGGGCACGCAGGCCACGGCGACTCCCAGCGCGTAGGTCATGCTGAGTATCCAATCGAAACCCAGCCACAGGGCGGCCACGAATAGCAGGGCGCTGATGACCACGACCACGCTGGTCAGCCGCCACGCGAGCAGCTCCAACTCCTGCTGCAGAGGCGACTTGCTCTCGACCGTCTCCTCCGTCATGGCTGCGATCTTGCCCAGCTCCGTCTCCATGCCGGTGCGCACGACCACGGCGGTCGCGTTGCCGCTGGCGACGGTCGTGCCTACGTAGGCCATGTTGTCCCTGTCGGCCAGCACGCACTCCTCCCGGATGGCGTTCGTCTGCTTGCCCTGGGGCATGGACTCGCCGGTGAGGGAGAAGTCGTTGGTGCGCAGGTTGAACGACTCGATGATGCGCATGTCGGCCGGGATCTTGTCGCCCTCGTTGATGGCCACGATGTCGCCCGGCACCAACCTGTCTTGGCTGACCTCCGTCATGCTGCCGTCGCGCATCACCTGGGCGGGGGAACGGATCAGCTTCCGGAGCTGCTCCAGGATTCTGCCGGCCTTGTATTCCTGGGCGAAGCCGATGATGGCGTTGATCGCCACGATGACGAACATGGCCATGCCGGTGCGGATGTTCGGCCAGGAGCCTTCGACGAATCCGACGCCGAAGGACAGGATGCCGGCCACGATCAGCACCAGCACCAGCACGTCCTTGAACTGGGACAAGAACAGCAGCCACTTGGGCACGCGGGCAGCGGTGATCAGCTCGTTCCGCCCGTAGCGCCGGAGCCGGTTCTCGGCCTCCTGCGCCGAGAGGCCCTCCTCGCTCGTCCCCAGCTCGTCCAGGACCTCCTCGACCGTCATCCGGTAGTAGTCCTTGTCAGCCATGTACGGAAGCTTTCCCCAGATGTCACAGAAGTGCAACGCAATGGCACGATTATAGCACAGCGGGCCCCCCATCAGGGCGGCGGGCACTGACCGGTCGGCTTGACGATGCCGGCCGCTGCTGCCATGATGGG
>CAYUDW010000125.1:0-10412 GCA_964442595.1 uncultured candidatus Brocadiaceae bacterium | reverse complement strand
TCGAAATTGAGCCTTTAAACGATATCCCCGGAGAATCCCATCATCAGGACTATTTAAAATAGTAAATACACTAGAATGCCGGAGTGTTGTAAGTGACGCAATGAAATTTGCTGAATCCTTTTCCAATGCCTTTTTTGCATCGGCAGATAAATACCCTTCATCAATACATAAAATATCAAATAGCTTAACTTCAGATAATTTTTCAATTATCCTGAATTTATGTTTAAACTCGCTTGGAACAGCTTTTTGAATCGCTTTTAATAACTGTTCTGGTGCTTGATAAAGCGCAATATTACGCTTTTCGTACCCATATTGAAGAAAAAGATTACATAAAATACATAATAATGCTGATTTTCCCGATCCAAAAATCCCTATGATCCAAAAAATACCCCCAAATCCCGATTTATTAGATAATTTCTTAAATACTTCTATGAATTCATCGGTAAGGTCGTATAACTCCGGTTCATTTGAAGTCTTACTATTATCCCACTTGATATAACGCTTTGAATCGATATATTCATCTCCCATATTTAAGACTCATCTTCTTGTGATTCTATTACTTTTCTCTTTTTGAATGTAATTTTCTTCTGGGATTTATCCTCTAATTTTGGTTGCTCTTCTTCAGGATAAATCACATCTGAATCGACAACGGAGATAGTGCTTATTAATTCTTTCCATGGTTTAAATATCATATTATGCTCCTCATGTTCATGAACTCTGACAGAATCTTTAAATTTCATAGCTAAAAGTATTTTTAACGTTCTTTTATATCCTTTATGATCTGTTGGAAGGAGATCTCGTTTAAGAATTGCATCACTTATTGTGCGTAATGGATCATCCTGTCCGAGTGCTGCACGAGGATCGGCTTTTGTTGATTGCATCACTTTATTGATTAAAGAGGCATGTGTATAATCTCCTTTTTTCGAAAGCGAAAGATCACCATCCAAGGTCTTTGCTACATTGTCAAGGTCTATAGCGTTTTGATGAATTTCTTTAAAAAAAAGATTAATTAAATTTATCGCAAGTTCCTTTGCTTTCATATGTTCTTTATAGGTCCTATTCGAAATCTCTCTCCCCTCTTATATTAAAAATGAAATTACAATTCCGGCAATAATAACTGTAAGAACTATCCCACACAGTAAAATAATAAGCTTTCGTTTATATTTTTCTATTCTACTTCGGAGTTCATTCTGAGTTTTATCTGCCAGAAATTGGCTATATTTTACATCCATATCTGCTTGATCTTGTATAAGATCAGAAAATCCATCTTCATATATATTTGCTTTTGATTTTAAAAATGCATTTTCTTTCTTTATATATTCAGGTCGAACTTCCAAATCACTCATCCAAAGATCCATCACTTTTAATTCCAAATACGCCATCACTTTTGCATTAATTTTTGTAAGAACATCGAGTTGTGGTTTCATCATATTTTCCGAGAAATTCAAATATAATATTGGCATTCTTTGAGTCACCAACCACCAATATGTCCAAAAACACCAACACATTTTAATAAATACTGGCCATCCATCAAGTTCAGTTGAATCTTTATGACCTTTTAAAAGTGTTGCATATTCACCAGGAACTATTATAAATAATTCATCCCATTTTCCTTTTTCTCCTATAAACCTCTCTTTCTCATACATTTTTATATAATAGTATTTTTGTGTTTTTAAGAACTCAATACCCTCAATAAAATCCTCCTCTTTACGTGTTTCTTTCAAATCAAATCTAGTAAAAGGAAGTATTTCAGTTGTATCATAAATAACATCTCTTACTTCTTGTTCAAGTTGCTGAATTTCTATGAGTGCTTCTTCTTGGAATAATTCTTCTGTTGTCTTCTCGGACCTCTTTTTAGTTTTGAAGTCTTCAAGTTTCTTCAATACATCTTGCAGTTCCTTAGGGGTTTCAATCTGATTCTCTTCATTAAATTCCAATTGCCTGAGAGTAACAATTCGTAAATAATGGATATACCATTGACTAGTTAATCGCTCTGTTAAACTATCATCATTATCGAAATTCATATTTAATTCATATACGTCATCAAACCCTAACATCATCTCTTGAGGAGTCATTTTCCCTTTTTGAACAAGAGAATCTTTAAAATCTATCCCTGAAGCCTTTTCCTGTGCTTTTTGTGTTTTTTGTAGTGGAGCAATGTAAAAAAGATAACTCAACAAGAAAATAGCCCCACAATACACAACAATATCCCACCATGCAAACCCTATCTTTAAAAAGAAAAAAAGAACTGCAACCCTAGCCATTGTCCAATATACTAATGCCATTATTACAAATACCCCATAGTTCCAATATAAAACCTTTCCTGGAACATGCATTCCATACATTTTCTCTATGACACCTCTTTAGATTGTTCTTGTTCAAGATATTTCAAATATTCGTTATGTGCTAGTGAATTTTTTCTCAGAAAATACCCCAAAATCCAGTAAACCCATATTTTGTCCTGAATGACAATAGATCCTATAAGAATCATTTCCCCGATAATTATAATTCCAAATACGAAGAAGAAAAAAGAAATCCCTGATAGATTGTGTATGATTGGGATAATTCCTGGATACAATAAGAAACAGAGTTCAGATCCATAAGCAAGAATGACTCCTATTATGCCTATAAAACACCATTTATATAGATTAAATTTCTTCTCGAATTTGTCTAAGTTTGGTGTTTCTGTTTCTTCAATATTTATTTTATTCGTTGTTTTCTCCATTTTTTTAAAATCACCATTGTTAATTTTTTTTTAATTTTTTTTTTTATATTTGTTTACCATGATTGTAATGAGAAGTCCACATAATAATAAACCAAAAATGGCAATACCCATCCCTATATCAAAATATTGACCCCCTCCTACATGTATAGGCGTTGGAAAATAGTGTGTTGCCATACCATATAAATACATCGTTGCAACGACGGTCACAAGTGTAATTATAATCCATTGTGTTATATTAACTTTTGATCCTGCTTTCATACTTCTTTTTGATTGAACTTTACCACTTTTTTTAGCTGACACTTTAATTTAACCTCTCATTTATTTTATTAATTTATTTGATTTCTAATAAGAAATAATACTAGTATTGCCCCAGTAAAGATACTGGATAAAAAACCAATAATAAAGATGATAATCGGATCACCAGAACACCCCCAATTTAAATTCCCTAATTGGATTGTTGGAATGACCCCAAACATTTCTCCTAGAAATTGAATAACTGCAAATGTAATACCAATGATTAACGTAAAAAAACTAGCAATTAAAATAATTTTAAATGATGTTAGTTTTGATTTCCCTTTTGATCCTTCTTTCTTGCTTCTTTTCGATTGAACTTTTCCACTTTTTTTAGCTGACATTTTAATTATCTCCTTCAAATTATTAGTGAAATAATTATTAGATTAGAATATGTTGCTATACTTGAAGTGGTACTATTTGTAATATCATCTAATGTATCTAATAATGGAAATAATTTTGCCCATACAATGGTCAATGTGATAAATAACGATATTGCGAATATTAGCATAACGATATAATATATCAATCCTAATGTATGTTTCGCACCCTCTACTTTTGACCTTTTTGATTGAACTTTCCCTGATTTCTTTTTTACTTTTACTTTAGCTTTTTTCTTTTTTGCCATATTTTATTCACTTCTTTTAATAAATTGTTTTTGTAGCCCATACTGAGATTAATTTTGCTAAAAGTTTAGCTGTGATAAAAATACCAAACCATATAAACAAATATGCCCAGAAAATAGGCATTATCTTAGAACATAATAAAATTAATATGAGCGCTAATCCGATCACATAACAAAAGCCTCTAATGGCGGTATAACACACATATTCGATCAGTTTTCTGCTATAATTCTTTTTCTTTTTCTTTAGACTTAACATATACCCTATTCCCCCAATAATCAATATCTTAACAATCAGAACGATAAGATACGCTGAAAGATCGGCTATAATTAACCATAATGATACAAATAAAAATTCTATGAAGAAATTATGATATTTATCCTGTATCATCTCAATGAACCCCGCATAAATTAATGTAAAAATTAAAAGATCCAATAACATTTTACTAATCCATGAAATAATAGAAACGGTCCTATGAGGTGCTTCCCCTTTATATTCCCTTTTCAATTGCCTCTTCGATACTACTTTTCCTTCCATCTTAATTTACCTTCTTTTTATTTTTTAACTTTTAATTTAAATAATGCGTTTATGAAATATTTTGAACAAAATATTATTTTAAAAAACTGAAATCTAACAAGTCCATCTATTATGTCAAAGATAGCATGAACAAATTCAATGAAGATATAAATAGGATAATATGTAGGCAAATTATATATTGAAGGATATGAACCATGACATGTAAAATCACATCCAAGAGAGAAATCATCTTTAGTCAGATTTATTATAAGTTCTATCTTTATTCCTTTGCCTAATTTTTTATAAATTTTAGAATGAATTACTTCATGTATTAACGTTCTTACAATATATTTTAGGACCCTTCTCCTTATTTGAACTCCTTTATAATTCTCTTTAAACCAATTAACTATATCCAACTTCATTTGTGTTTTCATTTCTTGTTTTATCGTTTGTTTCATCGTTAATCACTCTTTTTTGGGGTAATGGGTTTTTTAATAAAAAATAATTTGATAAATATAATCAAAATTAAATGGTAAATGATAAATCCTAAAATCCAAAAATAAACCGGGTTAGGAAGAATATAAATCGAAAAAAGACAGTAAAAATTAGGTGCTACTTTTAGTTGTTCTATTATCGATAATTCATTATAAAGATCAATATAAACTAGTACTATTGATATCCAGGAGATAAAAAATAAAATTATACAGGTAAATATTAATGCAAATAAATTTGAAATTAATTTTGGCTCAAAAACATATTTCCTTAACGTAAAAATATTGACAATAGAACTGGAGAGGTACAGGAAAAATAACCCTAAAAATATAATTATATTAATATTAACATACATTCCTGCTTGATAGTCTGCATCTAACGTAGATTTTAATGTATCTCCAAAAATTATTTCCAAAAATAAAAACACGAAAAAAGAAACAAGCCCAAACACTACACTTAAAATTGCTGATTGATACCACGATAATTCTTTATCCAATTTTAAACACACCTCCAAACATAATATAATATTTCGATAAGAAGGTAATGGTTATTATGGATGAGATTATCCCCACTATTACTAACAAATAAAATCGTTTCTTTTTTTTTCTTCCTGGTTCATCTTCTTTTTTTTCTAGTTTGTTTTTATATTCGATAACCATTTTTTAATACACTCCAATTATCGTTGTTTGAATAACGATTAAATTAATAATTAAATGTGCTAACATAGAAATTGTAATATCCTTAAATGCTAAATAATATGCTGAAAAGAGAAGCCCTCCAAAAAACATTGATAACATTAATGATAATGAATGGCCATAACTAGCCCAATGACAAATCATAAAAATGAATGAGGACAGAAATACACCTATCATTACCCCTATTTTCTTATTTGGATATTTCTGAATAAAGAGGGAGATAAAAAACATTCTAAAAAAAGCCTCTTCAATAACTGCTGCTGCCAAATAATAAAAATACACATCAACCAATTCTAAAGCATATCGAAATGAAGCCTGAACAATTACCATCATAATCCCTATTAATGCTACTAAACTACCAATCGCAAGAAAATATATAAGTCCTGACCATAAATCTTTCATAAAAGGCAATTCATATGTTATAAATCTCCCTTTTGTAAGCCAGATCATCCCAATTAGTGCTGTCATTCCAAAACCAAACAATAGTATTGAATAATATGCTGAACTTTCTTTTCCAATATATTTAATAATTAAATAAATTTCTGATAATAGCGCAAATGATAACAGTAATATCCCTAATGGATTAATCCTAGATGTACTCACTGAATTTGCTTCACTTGAATAATAGCTATTCTTCCTTCTTAATGCCCTTTTGGACATAACTTTTCCCGTCATTTCAGTTGACACTTTTTTTACACCTTATTTTATTTTTGTCATTCGAGAAGATCGAGGTTGATATCCAGCCCTCTCTTCTACTAAATCTTTATCTATTGTATATTGTCTTCTATAAGCTCTTTTTAGATTTCGAAAACGTTTATTATACTTATACACAAAATACGTAGTAAGACTAATTACACCTATAAATATCAATATAATCAGAAATATTGTGAGAGAGGTATTATCAAAACTAGGAATATCAGATACTTCCTCCTCATAAAATCCAAAATTTACAGTCTTATATTCCTCATCTAAATCTACTTCCTTTTCTTCATCAATAGTATTATTTACATAGGAAATAATCTCATATTCAATATTAGGAAATAATTTGAATTCTGTCCATCCTTGTGCTTCTATTAATCTTTCAATCGTTATCATTCCACGTGTTATTTTAATAGTTATCGTTTGGTTTTTGTATAAATTATTTACCACCAGAGTATAAGCTCTAACAAAAATACTGTATTCCTTTAATCCATTAAGATTTACAGTCTCATTATATAATGTAGAGTTAAAGAAATCAAGAATTTTTAAATTAACATAATTTGATCTTATGGTATTAAAACCAAAATCAGCTCTTGTACTATTAATATAAAACTTAACCTCTTCTCTATTTACAATTCCATAGAAATTATATAAAGCAATATACACCTCATAATAGGTCGAATTTATGATATACAATCTATCAATATTTAGATTTATAGTTATAGTTCCACCAGAACCATCCTCATTATTCACATATTCTAATGTATAATTTGTTGATGCTAATTGATATTCTACAATCTCTTGAGGAAATAATTTGCCAGTTTCTGTTAATGCTCCTAATTTTAAGGTATAATCCGCAATCTCTTCTGCTTCATTTTTAACCTTTAAAGAATAAATATTGATTAAAATATCATATTCATAAATACCAGATGTGTTTATCATCTGATTAAATAATGTAGTATTGAAAAAGTCTTTTACAATAAGAGTAATTATCATATTCTCTATTGTATTAAATCCAAAATCTGCTCTATCTCCATTTATATAGAGTTTTACCAATTGTTGACTTATTGATAATCCTGTACCAGTATAAACACTAAAATAAACATCTTTAGGATATTCTGGAGTTGTAGTTGCTACTCCAAATGATTCTATATGACTGTTATCTGTTAGATTAACAATTCTGGAAAAATATAATGTCATATTTGTAAAATATATCGTAATATTATATTCTATATTAGGAAGAAATCTATATGTTAATCCAAATTGTTTTGGAATGATTTGAGTCATCCACACTCCTGAACCAACTTGAGTGATATTCGCAATAATATCCTCATAGGTAAACTGATTGAGGATAATTAAACTATAAATCTCTACAAAAAGATTATACTCAGAATAAGCAGAAGCATCTATTGTTTCATTTGTTAATGTATTATTAAAGAAATCTAAAACTAATAAATCTGCTGTTTCTGATTGGATTATATTTCGACCAAAATCCTTCCTTTCATTATTTATATAAAATCTTACTAAATCTGGATCAATACCAAGCCCATCATAAGTAAACATGGAAAAATAGACAGTATGATATGTTGTATTTATTGTTATTGTTTTATGATCTGTCAATGCAAAATTTAATTCTCTGGGATATATATCCTCATAATTGGTATAATCTAAACTGTAATCTCCTAATGCAATACTAAATGTAATAATCTCTTCTGAAAAAATATAACCTGTTCTAATAACTGCTGTGCCATTATTCTTTAATGAATAATATACCTGCTCTAATGCCTCATTTTTTATTTTTAATTCATATACGTTCAGAGTAAGAGGAATGTAATTACTTCCCATTAGAATAGTATAAATTTGAGTTGCTAAGGTTGTATTATAATAATCTCTTACTGTAATATTTACAATTTCTCCAATATTTCCATAAAAATAGTTATCATAAATAACAGAATCATTTATTTTAGTGATATAATCTCTAAAATTGAGATAATCACCCCTCACATCCTGATAACTCAGAAAACACATTTGGCTTCTATTTAATACAAATGCTTGGTTAGAATCTAAATAAATTGAAAATTGACGATCATCTCCATCATCATCAGTATATTCAATATAATACCATCTCTCAGAAAGCATGAAATAGAGAGACTCTTGTGGAAGCAGAGGATAAATATGTGTTGTATTAATATAAACAGTAGTTTGATATTCCATTAGACTTTTAATTTGGAGTTGATAAACAGGCAATTCAAGATCTAAAAAACTTGATGCTAATCTTGAAAAAGAATTTATCAGATTATTAAACCTGTCATAAACATCAATATAAATATAAGTATCAATATCAACATCAAAAACTTCATATAATAAAGCAAATTCATTATATTCATTATTTAAACTTCTATTCACATAAATATGAAAATCTGTTATAGGTAAATAAATATCATCTTGTGAAAAAAGAGAAATCCTACATTCTTGAGTGAAAGTTGGAACATAAGCATATTGAGTTTGACCAGTGCTATTAATATTAACATTAGTATCAACACGTAAATATTCTCCTTCACTTATAACCTCATAAACACGCAAATTATATGGATATAAATCAGATGGAGTTAAATAAATTTCTTTACTTCTTTTAGATCCTAAATAAAAATCAGCAGAATCTCCAATTGGCGTATATTTATAGGTTTTTATATCCCAAACCTTAAAATAATCATTATCTTCAAATGTAGAACTAATCTTTAGTTGATCAAATTCCACAGATGATGATAAAGACATTTGAACAGTATGTCTATTAAAATTAGTATTACCAGATGGTGATAAAGTTCTTGTTCTTTGAACAACACCATCTTTTAGAAGTATTAAATCCATTCTTGAGTCAGAACTTGTCTGTAAATCAACTGCAAAATAATCTCCAGAATTCATTGTGTAATGTGAACCATAATCAACACTTTTTAATCCTAATGTTTCTGTCATAGATGTTTGAAAATAAGTATATCCTGAACCAAAATAGTTTTTTGAAATTTTATATCCATAAGGATACATAACCACAATTTCATTAAATTTATCACAAACCCATAAATTATTACCATCCCAAGTAATATCGGAAGAGTGAGATGCTTCTGCTTCTATATTAATAAAAAAAGAAGAATAAGTACCATTTGCATAATATTTATGTATCTTAGCAGTTTCCCAAGAATCAACAACCCAGAAATTCTCACCATCCCAAGTGATTCCATCTTGATAACCACCTCCAGATAACGCAACACTAAAAGAATATCCTGTATATGTTCCATTTTGGTAATATTGATAAACTGCTTTAGTATAATGAGTTATAATCCAATAATATGTACCATCCCACGTTATACCTTCTGGATTGCCTACTGTACCTGTTAAAGAAAACATCAATCCAGTATATGTTCCATTTGGATAATATCTATATGCTTTTCCATAAAACCAATCTAAAACAATAAAGTGTATTCCATCCCAACATAAACCATGAGAATAACTACTCTGACCACCTGTATCAAAATGCCATCCAGTATATGTTCCGTCTACAGTATAAGCATAAACCTCATTTTGTGTTCTACTAACAAATAAAAGATGAGTTCCATTCCAGCATGATCCATAAAGATAATTACTATCAGCATCGGTACTAAACCATGTTCCATTATAATCTATGGTACTTTCATCAGTAGAAATTGTTTTATTTTCTAATAAATAATTTGTAGAAGCAACCAAACTTTTATGAAAATAAATATTTGATGAAGTTTCTAAACTCCAATAATTTGTGTTTATATCATCATGAAAATCTTCAACAAGTGTTGTAGTTGAGTTCTGTAATATCCACCTTGTTAAATAATCAGATTCAGATATTGCCTCAAAATTTGCTTGAGCTAAAACTGTGTAAGAAACCCAAGATGTATAATAGACACTTCCTTGAACTTCCCATCTGACTTGCCATTCACCTGTTTTATCAAAAGAAGTTGTATGAACAAGATCTAATTTATATACCAAAAGATATTGAACATAATCAATATATAACCTTATAGGAGTATCAAATTTAAGATTTACATATTGTAATAAAATTTTACCATCATTATCAAAATAATCTTCAATATTAGAAGTTATAGTATATATTTCTTGATATTCAGATGTTCTTGTTTCATCCCACAACTCTTCCCAATTTTCTGTGTCAAAATTATAAATATTTGTTGTTGTTTCAGTTGATATATTAGTATAATGATTAGAAGTTATTTTAAGAGCAAGTAAATCATCTCGTTCATAGGTTGTGATTATAGGAGATTGAACTGTAAAATTTATTATGGAATCTCCTTGAACTATTGTTGTAGTCTCATAATAAACAGCAAGTTG
>CAYUDW010000124.1:0-10476 GCA_964442595.1 uncultured candidatus Brocadiaceae bacterium | reverse complement strand
CTCAGTGGTGGGACTTGCAGTCGGAGGTCGATGGACGACGCAGCGCCCGTCAGTAGTTGCGGTCCGCCCGGCCGAACATGGTGGGCTTGTCCCAGCTTTCGCCGCCCCGCATGACCCACTTCGCAGCGGCCTCGACCATGTCGTTAGCGCCGTCCCGGTAAGGGCCGAAGGTCCGCTCGCGCAAGGTGTCATCCGAGATGGCCGCGGTCTCCCCTTCGGGGCCGGCCAGGCGGGGGTCCTTACCCATGATGGCGCCCATCCGTTCCACGATCTCGCGCACGCGTACGATCGGTCCGGCGCAATTCAATGCGAACGGCGGGTTCGCGCAGTGCCCGAGCGCCCGGAGGGCCACGTCGATGGCATCCCGCTGCGAGACCAGGTTGACGGCCGGCACCGCCAGGGAGACGGCCTCATCCTGCCACACCATTCGGGCCAAGTCGACCAGCACGCCGTAGGCCAGGTGCTGCGCGTAGGCCAGCCGGAAGAAACAGAGCCTCTGCGCCGGCGACATCATGGCCGTGGTCCGGAAGGAGCTTTCCCGCGCCACGATGCTCCAACCGTAGACGCCCTGCGGCGACAGCGCGTCGTCCTCCCGGCAGCCGCCGTGGTGAGGTGGGACCGGCGGATACGGGTTGGTGGAGGAGAACACAACGATGGCGGAGCCGCGGAGCTTCTCCCCCACCAGGTAGGGCACGATGCTGTTCAGGTGAAACGCCCGGCGCCAGTCTTCCGACGTGCCGAACTTCACGCCGAGCATGTAGATGACGTGGGGCGCATCCGGCAGCGCGCCCAGGAAGGCGCGTTCAGTCAGGTCTCCGGCGAGGACGTCGACGCCCAGCTCCAGGAAGCTCTCCTTCGCGCGTCCCGTAGGGTCGGAGAACCGGCTGACCGCGAGGACCCGCCTCGACACGCCGGCCTGCCGATCGGCCCGCACGATCGTCTCGACCAGCTCGGGACCCATCTTGCCGCCGGCGCCGAGTACCAGGACGTCGCCTTGGAGCCCGCCCAAGAACTCCACCAGCGCATCCGTGGGCTCCGTCATGAAATCGCAGAGCTGCTCGGCCGTCTCTATGTCGCTCATCTCCATGGGCACCGGTCTCTCTCCGTGTCAGGACACGCCGACCTCGCGCTTCATCTCGTCCAGGTGTTCGGCGAGGTATCCGTCGTCGTTCAGCAGGGGATGCGCAGCATAGCGGTCCCGGATGGCATCGGCCAGGCCCCCTCGCCCCGACTCGTGGAAGCAATTGGGCGCCGGCAGCAACCCGAGCTGCGTCAGCCGGCACTTGACGCCCCAGACGGAGTTCTCAAAGCCTCCGAGCGCGTCGAACAGGGCGCCGTTGCACATATTGACCAGGTGGCCCAGCTCCTTCTCGCCGATCGGCAGCGTCCACTCGGCGCCGTCCCGCGCCGCCATCACCGCCGACGCCCACCGGACCCCGGCGTGCGTGTCCGTAGCGAAGTGGCCGAGCAGCCCGGCGTTGTAGCGCATCACCACTTCCCGACCATCGACGCGGAACGGGAAACGCCCTCCCAGGTCTGACACGATCCGGTCGTCGTTGCCGCTGGCCAGGACCAGGATATCCCTCCTGGGGCTTCGCGCCGCCGCCTCCAGCATGAGCTGGGAGCGGTAAGTGTCGAACGACGCGCCCTTCGCGCCGCAGGCGGTGCGGAACACGTCGAGCCACAGGGGCAGGCTGTACTCGCGGCTGCCGGAGACCGCCCTCTGAAGCTCGAACCCGAAGATGGGGATCACCGAGGCGATGTCTTCCAGGAGCCGAACGGCGCCCTGGTCGTCGGCATCGGTGAAAGCCGTAGGCGCGACCATCACGACGTCGAATCCGTTTCGGGCGGCGGCCTCGGCCTGCAGGCGGACCTGTTCTCCGCCCACGGCGGCCATCAGGAACACGTCGCCGCCCCCGTACTGCCGGACCGTCTCCGCAACGATCTCGAGCCAGCGCCTGTAGAGCGCCAGGTCACCGCCGGCGAACTCGCCCGTGTGCGCCCCGGGGATGACGGTCTTCGCCCCGCTGCGGATGTAGTAAAGGGTGAGCAGGCGCTGCCAATCCTCCAGCATCTTCTTGCGCTCATCGAGCGCTAGCGGGCTGGGCACCCAAACGCCGCCGCGACGCACCACGCGAAGCTTTTCAGCCGGGAGTTCAACGAACGCCATGTCTTAACGCGCCTCCAATGGGCCGGTCATCTGATGGGCCCGCGCGGACCTGCCGCCGCGGGCCGGCCGAACAGCATGAACTCGAAGACGTGCACGGTTTCGCCGCCAAAGTTGTCCAGTATCTCCAGCTTCACCTCGGACGCGCGCACACCCGGCGGCAGTGCGAAGATGCTGCCGCTGAACCAGGGGTAGGCCGTGAACGTGGCGGGCACGGCCTGCCAGTCTGCCTCGCCCGGCCCGCGCACCCAGAGCCTCAGGTCTTTGTACAACATTTGTTGATAGTCGCGCACCCAACGCTTCAGGACGATGAAGTGGTCCAGCACGTAGGGTTCCTCGCCCGGAAGGTCGAAAGCGATCCATTCGCCTTCGACTCCGCCCGGGCACCAGTAGGTGATCCTGGAGCGGTCGACCGCTTGCTCACCGCCATAGCCCGGGTTCTGGGGGAAGTACGGCCCCGGCGGATCCGCGCTGACGCTTGAGACGGCCTTGACCGACAGTAGGATCTCGCCCAGGTCGGGGATGCGGTCCAGGCCCCACGCGCGTTCTGCCCCGACGTGGGTGAGCACGTCCCTCGAAGCTCCCAGGTCCGTCCCGTCTTCCGCCGCGCCCCGGGCGGGGGAGCCCTCCTGGGGCCGGTAATCGCCGCGGTCGGGCGCGACGAACAGGGGATCGCCGGCCCGACCGTTCGCCTCCCAGCCCTTGGCCCGCATCTCGTCTACCGTGAAACACATGTCGTCCCAATGCCGCTGCCAGAACAGGCAGCCGGGCAGGACGCCGGGCTGGTACAGGTTCCAGTCCAGAACGAGGCCCTCGACGATGCCGGCCGCCTCGTGAAACCCGACGGGCTGACCTGCCAGGATGTTGTTCTTGACCACGGGCCGCACGTCGAAGTCCGGCGCGTTGATGATCACACCTGTCTCCAGGTTGCCGCAGATGGTGTTGTGGATCAGGTGCGCATTGATGCAGTGCTTCGGGTTCATGCCCAGGTTGCCCCAGCCGCAGAAGTTGTGGCGGATCGTCGTCTGCGAGGCCGGGGCCATCACGGAGTTGGTCTCGATGCCGACCGTGCAGTTGCAGATGCAGATGTTGCCCTCGATGAGGTTCCGCTCGCAGTTCTGCCTCGGGCCGCGGTAATCGGTCAGGCGGATGCCGGCCTTATCGTTGAAGTAGCAGAGGTTGCGCCGGATGACACAGTCCTCCGCGCCGGAGACGAATATCCCGAACGACTCTCCCCCGCCGCGCACGTCGTGGACGGTGTTGTTGCGAATGGCCACCCGCTTGGAGTTCTCCGGCGAGTTCGCCCGCGCGTGGATGCCGAACACGTGCGTGCCGCGCTCGTGCTGGACGGACACGATGTCGTGGACGTGGTTGAACTCGATGACGGCGTCGTCAATCGGCGAGCGGCGTTCCTGCGGCCCCCGGGCGGAGTCGCTGAGTCGGATGCCGTTGGCGGTGTAGTTGCGGACCTCAAATCCGGAGATCGTGACGCCGCGCGCGCAGATGTCGAAGCCGCACTCCCGCTCGCCCTGCCCGTCCAGGACGGGGCGCGCGCCCTGGGCTGCGACGAAGCGGACGTCGTCCACGCGCACGTAGACCGTTTCGGGATAGACGCCCGCCTCCACGACCACCGTGTCCCCGGGCCGGGCGGCATCCGCCGCCTTCTGAAGGGTAGGCCAGAGCCGGGCCCGGGCGCCCCGATTCGCGTCCACGGGGTTCGGATCGGCCGCGACGTAGTGCGTCCGTCCCCCGGTCGGCTCCACAACCTGCCCCCCAACCCGCGCCACGCTGAGCAGGGATGCCAGCACTGCCCATAACGCCAGAGACATCGCGAGTCTCATCCTGGACATTGTCTCACGCGCGGTCAGCATAGGCCGGGGATGCCGCGCCCGCAGGCACGGACGCGCGCCGCGGGCGCGCCTGTCTGTGTGGGTCGGGCTACAGGTGCTTAAGGCGCTGTTGCAGGACCCCATCCTGGCTTCGGCCGGCTGCGAGCACCGAAGGGCTGTGTCGGCCTGCATCGGCGATTCTGGCCTTTGAATCGCCTGCTTCGGCCTCCTTGCCCTCGGCGTTCTCGCTCGACCTCGGGCCGACGGAGCGGGTCCTGCAATAGCGCCTAAGGGCGGCGCGGTCGTCGATCAAGGGGCCGTGGGGACCTCCGCCGATCTCCCCAGCAGACCGGAAACGAAGTCCCAGATCTGCGCCCGGAAGATGAGGCCGACGATGACCAGGATCAAGAAGATCCCGCCCTCGATCAGGTAAGGCAGCAGCTTCCTGAACTTCTTCTTGCGCCCGTAGGAGCGGCTGGCCTTATCGAACTGCGTCAGCATCTGGTGGAGTTCCGCCCTGGCGCCCCGCTCCTCCGGCTTGGGCGTGGTCACGTGCTTGGCGAAGTCCTTGGGAAACTCCGGTGCCAGCTCCTTGTAGGAGCCCGCCGGCTGCCAATCGCCGCGCGAGCCGACCCGACGCGCCGGGGTCTCCTTCGTGACCTGCCCTTTGTTTATGCGCTCCCTGATGTCGCCGATGGACATGCGGCGCCTTTCCGCGCGTTTGCCCACGACGACCTTCATCTCCCACATGTCCCTGCTCGAGGTGCGTTCTTGGAGGCCCAATTCCTTGACGACGTCCCGGTCACCCATGCATTCGTCCCGGATGACCTGGCAGAGATCCTGGACCGTCTGGATGCGCCTGTCGGGTTCCTTGGCCATCATGCGCTCGATGGTGAGCGAGATGCCACGCGGCAGGCCGGGACGCACGCTTTGCGGTGACTTGACGGTCTCCTTGAGGTGCTTCTGGTAGATCTCCAGCACGGAGTCGCCGCTGAACGGGAACTCGCCCGTCACCATGTGGTACCACGTGGCACCCAGGGAGTAGATGTCCGCCCGGGCGTCGGCCCGCTTGGCGTCGGTCACCTGCTCGGGCGCCATGTAATGCGGGGTGCCCATGCTGGTGCCGGTGCGCGTCAGGGCCGTCATCTCCGCGTCCACCTGTCGGGCCAGCCCCAGGTCCGCCAGCTTGGCCACGCCGTCCTTGGTGACCATGATATTGTCCGGCTTGATGTCCCGGTGCACCAGGTTGTTGGCATGCGCGTAGGCCAGGGCTTCGGCGATCTGAAGGATGATGTCCGTGGCCTCTTCCGGCGCCATCGCGCCGCCTTGTTCCAGCATGTCACCCACAGTCTTGCCCTGCACGAACTCCATGGCGAAGTAGTAGTGCCCACGGTCCTCCCCGACTGCCAGGCCGCGCACGATGTTCTTGTGCTGAAGCTTGATGGAGGCCTGCGCCTCGCGGAAGAACCGCGTCAGGAAGGAGCGCTGCTTGGCCAGTTCCCGGGAGAGGACCTTCACGGCCACCTTCTGCTTGTCCGGCCCGGCGCCCATCCACACGCTGCCCATTCCCCCCTCGCCCAGCTTGCGGACGACGGTGAACTCGCCCAGCTTGTCTATGTTCAGGTCGCCGGCCAGGTTCTGGAGCTTCTCAGCCACGTTCTGGTCCAGCATGCTGGTCAGGACCGTACAGTCCCAGACGGGGATCTTGGAGCCTTCCTTCTGCTTCTGCTCCTGGTATTCCAGACAGGCCTTCAACTGGTCCCGCGTCAGGACCTTCGTCTGCATCGCCAGTCGCAAAAAGCGTGTCTCCTGTGGCGTGGCCATTGCACTCCTCCCGGGCCGCGACCCCAATCTTGACTCGGTCCCCCTAAGACCCGGTCTTCGCCGGGCCCAGGCCGCTCGATGCACGTCAACTGCAGTCCGCCGCAGGTGCCAGGCACGGCCTCCGCCGTGCGCCCCTGGCACCGCGCGCTGACGCCCCCAAAGTCTATGCCACCCGACTGGCGTTGTCAATACTGAGCGCGTGCCATAATCGACCAAACGTCCGCGAGAATGCCCACGAGGACGCTCGGGGCGGCCTTTACAGGCCTCTGGCAGACTTCTCACGGATGCCTGGGCGGTCGCTCGGCTTCCCGCGTCTTGACATGCCGGCCGTCCGCCAAGCATAATGCCTCTTGCCCCCCACCTCGACGGAGCGGTCGGTGTGCAAACCCCCCTTTACAGGTTGCATCTTAAGCGTGGCGCCCGTGTCGTCGACTTTGCGGGCTGGCAGATGCCCGTGCAGTTCACGGGCATAATCGAGGAGCACCGCCACACGCGAAGGGCGGCCTCGCTGTTCGACTGCTGCCACATGCCCGAGTTCCACGTCCGCGGGCCGGACGCAGCGCAGGCACTTGCCCGGGCCCTCGCGTGCCGCGTGGGCGACCTGTCCGTCGGCCGGTGCCGCTACGGGTTCGCGCTCAACGAGCAGGGCGGCGTGTTCGATGACCTGGTCTGCTGCCGGCTCGCCGATGACGAGTACATGATCGTCGCGAATGCCGGCCGGCGGGAAGTCGATGCGGCGGCCCTGAGCGAACGCCTGGGCGGGCGGGCCGACTTCGAGGACGTTTCCGACCGGACGGCCAAGATCGACATCCAGGGGCCGAAGTCCTTCGACGCGCTCCTTGCAGCCTGTCCCGCCCTGCCGCGTGACTTGTCCTACTACGGCTGCTGCCGCGCGGCGGTGGCCGGGGTAGAGGCGCTGGTGAGCCGCGCCGGCTACACGGGTGAACTCGGCTATGAGGTATACGTGTCCTCCGAGGACGCCGGGCACGTTTGGGAAGCCCTGCTGCAAGTCTCGGACGTGCGCCCGGCCGGGCTCGGAGCGCGGGACACACTGCGCCTCGAGATGGGCTATCCCCTTTACGGGCACGAACTCAGCGCGGAGATCACCCCTCCGGAAGCCGGGCTCGACTGGGCCCTGCCGCACGGGACGGACTACGTGGGCGGAGAGGCGCTGGCGACCCGGGAGCCGACGAGGCGGCTGGTGGGCGTGCGCCTGGAGGGACGGCGCGCGGCACGCCAGGGCGACGCACTGACGGCCGACGGCGCAGTCGTCGGGGCCGTGACGAGCGGGAGTTTCGCGCCGAGCCTGGGCTGCGCGGTGGCCCTCGGTTATGTCGAACTGCCTCACGGCGATAGGGGAGAACCGCTCGCCGCGAACGTCCGCGGGCGGCCCGTGTCCGGCCGGGTGTCCGCTCTGCCCTTCTACCGGGACGGCACTGTGCGGGTGAAGCTGGAAGGAAGCACAGCGGGACCGCCGGACCGAGACTTAGAAACGGAGCGGCCATGATACCGAAGGACTGCCGTTACACGAAGGACCACGAGTGGATCCGGCCCGAGGGCGACACCGCCGTGACGGGCATAACCGAACACGCCGCGGAGCAGATGGGCGACCTGACGTTCGTCGAGCCGCCCCAGGTGGGGAACGAACTGAAGGCGGGCGATACGGCCGGTTGTGTCGAGTCGGTCAAGGCCGTAAGTGACCTGTACGCCCCCGCCAGCGGCGAGGTGATAGAGGTCAACGGAACGCTGGCGGACGATCCCGGCCGCCTCAACGCCGACCCCTACGGCGACGGCTGGCTGTGGAAGATGCACCTGTCCGACCCCGAGGAACTCAAGGACCTGATGGACGCGGACGCTTACGAAGCCTTCCTGGCCGCGGAAGAAGGCTGAGCGCCGGCCGAGCGACGCGGAGGATCAATGAGCTACGTCAGCAACACGGACAAGCAACGCCGGGAGATGCTGGCGGCGATCGGCGTCGAGAGCATCGACGATCTGTTTGCCGACATCCCCGAGGAACTGCGCTCCGGGCCGTTGAACCTGCCGCCCGGCCGCTCCGAGATGCACGTGATGCGCCTGATGCACGAGCTGAGCGAGCGCAACGCCGCGCACCTGGTCAGCTTCCTGGGCGCGGGCTTCTATGACCACTACATCCCCGCCGCCGTGGACGCGCTGCTGCGGCGGGGCGAGTTCTACACGCCCTACACCCCCTATCAGCCCGAGGCATCGCAGGGCACGCTCCAGGCCATCTACGAGTACCAGACGGCCATCTGCCGCCTGACCGGCCTCGATGCGGCGAACGCCAGCCTTTACGACGGCGGCACCGCCCTGTACGAGGCCGCCATGATGGCCCTGCGCGTGACCGGCCGCAACAAGATACTGCTCGACAGCGGCGTCAACCCCATCTATCGCAACATGCTCCACTGCTACACCAGTAACCTGCACATCGACTTCGTCGAGGTGCCCGCCGTCCACGGCCAGACCCAGCGCGAAGTCGTCGGCGAGTACCTCGACGAGGAGACGGCGGCCATCGTCGTGCAGAACCCGAACTTCTTCGGCGCCATCGACGACCACAGCGACGTGGTGGAGATGGCTCACGCGGTGGGGGCGCTGGCGGTGATGAGCACCTACCCCATCAGCCTGGGCCTGCTGAAGTCGCCCGGCGAGATGGGCGTGGACATCGCCACCGGCGAGGGCCAGAGCCTGGGGCTGCCCCTCTCGTTCGGGGGCCCGTATCTCGGCTACATGGCCTGTCGCAAGGACCTGATCCGCCAGATGCCGGGCCGCATAGTGGGAGCCACGCAGGACGCGGCGGGCCGGCGCGGTTTCGTGCTCACGCTGCAGACTCGGGAGCAGCACATCCGCCGGGAAAGGGCGACCAGCAACATCTGCACCAACGAGTCGCTGTGTGCCCTGGCGGCCGTCGTTTACCTGACCGTCGTCGGCAAGCACGGCCTCCGCGAAGTGGCCCGCACCTGTGCGGACAAGGCCGAGTACGCCCGCCGGCGGATCGAGGCCATTCCGGGGGTGAGCGTAAAGCGCGACGCGCCGACGTTCAATGAGTTCGCGGTGGAGCTTCCGGCCGACGCCGCGGAAGTGGCCGGGGCGATGACCGAGAAGGGATTCGCCGCCGGGTTCCCCCTCGGCCGCTACTACCCGAGCATGGAGCGCTACCTGCTGGTGGCCGTGACCGAAAGGCGCACCAAGGAAGAGATCGGACGCTTCTCCGAAGCCCTGGAGGGCGTGCTGTGGAACTGATCTACGAGAAAAGCGTGCCGGGAAGGCGGGGCTTCCGCCTGGGCCGCAACGACGTGCCGTCCAGGGCGGAACTGCCCGAGCAGTACATGCGCCGGGAAGCCGCCGATCTGCCGGAAGTGAGCGAACTGGACGCCGTGCGTCACTTCACCGCGCTCTCGCAGCGCAACTTCAGCGTCGACACGAACTTCTATCCGCTCGGCTCGTGCACGATGAAGTACAACCCGAAGTTCCTCGAGGAAGTGGCCAGGCTCGATGGCTTCGCCGCGCTGCATCCGCTGCTGCCCCAGCTTCGCCACGGAGGCATGTTCACGCAGGGCGTCCTGCAGGTGCTTTACGAGACGGGGCGGATGCTCTGCGAAATCACCGGCATGGATGAGTTCACCATGCAGCCGCTGGCGGGCGCGCACGGCGAACTGACCGGCGCCATGCTCATCGCCGCCTACCACCGCAGTAGGGGCAAGCACAAGACCAAGGTCATCATCCCCGATTCCGCCCACGGGACCAATCCCGCCAGCGCCGGCATTGCCGGCTACAAAGTCGTGCCCGTGGCGAGCAACGAGCAGGGCGTCATGGACGTCGATGCTCTCAAGGAGGCGCTCGACGAAGAGGTGGCGGCCGTCATGCTCACCTGCCCGAACACGCTCGGCCTGTTCAACCCCCACATCAAGGAGATCGCCGACCTGGTCCACGAGGTCGACGGGCTGATGTACTACGACGGGGCGAACCTGAACGCCATCATGGGCCGCGTTCGGCCCGGTGACCTGGGCTTCGACGTGGTGCACCTGAACCTGCACAAGACCTTCGCCACCCCGCACGGGGGCGGCGGGCCGGGGGCCGGACCGGTCGGCGTCAAGGAGTTCCTGGCCCCATTCCTGCCCACCAGCGTGGTGGTCAAACGGACGGACGGCACCTATTCGCTCGAATACGATCGGCCGGACTCGATCGGCTACATCGCGCCCCTCTACGGCAACTTCGGCGTGATCGTCAAGGCCTATGCCTACATCCTGGCCTGCGGCGGCGACGGCCTCAAGGAGGTGTCCGACAACGCCGTGCTCAACGCCAACTACGTGCTCTCCCGCCTGCGACAGCACTACCCGCCGGCGTACGAACGCCGTTGCATGCACGAGTTTGTGCTGTCCGGGCAACCGCTGAAGGAGCACGGCATCTCGGCGCTCGACATCGCCAAGGGCCTCATCGACAGGGGATTCCATCCGCCGACGGTCTACTTCCCGCAGATCGTCAAGGAAGCGCTCATGATCGAGCCGACCGAGAGCGAGAGCAAGGAGATCCTTGACGCCTTCGCCGACGCCATGATCGAGCTGGCCCGGCTGGCCGTGGCCGATCCCGACGCGCTCCACAATGCTCCGACCCACATGCCGGTCGGCCGGCTTGACGAGGTCC
>CAYUDW010000123.1:2712-10566 GCA_964442595.1 uncultured candidatus Brocadiaceae bacterium | reverse complement strand
TTCCAGGACTGCTTCCTGTTCAACGACACGATCATGGCCAACATCCGCTACGCCGCGCCCGAGGCCAGCGACGAGGCCGTCATCGAGGTGGCCCGCCAGGCCTACGCCGATGAGTTCATCGAACGCATGCCCCACGGCTACTTGAGCATCATCGGCGAGGGGGGGACCCAGCTCTCCCAGGGCGAGAACCGGCGCCTGATGATCGCCCGCGCCATACTGAAAAGCCCCAAGATCCTGATTCTGGACGAGCCGCTCGTCTCGCTCGATCCCGTCGCCAGGGAAAGAACCGTCGACGGACTGGCCGAGCTGATGAAGAACCGCACCGTCCTGACCATAACCCACTACCCCGCAGAACTGCCCTATGCCCACAAGCAACTGCACGTCTCCGACAGCAAGGTTGCCGTGCGAGACCTGAGCGGCAGGATCCTGGCTTTCTAGGCGGGCCGCCGGGCAGCACCCGACGCTGCCGCGCCTTCCCTTGCTGCGCGGAGACGAGAACGAGAGCAACGGGACCGCAGAGAAGGCCGTCCCCCATGATGAATGACGCGCCCGAGCGTCCGGCCGCGGACACGTTCAGGACGCTCGTCATCATCCCCACCTATAACGAGCGCGAGAACCTCCTCCCCCTTTGCGAAGCCGTCCTGGCGCAGGGATCGGCCGTCGAAGTGCTCGTCGTGGACGACAACTCGCCGGACGGAACCGGCCAGGCGGCCCGCGGGCTGGCCGCGCGCAACCCGCGCGTCCACCTACTTGCGCGCGAGGGCAAGCTCGGACTCGGCACGGCCCACGTCGCCGGCCTCCGGTGGGCGCTGGCCGGGGAGTACGAGCGCGCGATCACGATGGACGCGGATTTCTCGCACCCGCCGGACCGCATACCGGCGATGCTGGAGGCGAGCCGGCGGGCGGACCTCGTCGTCGGCTCGCGCTACGTCCCGGGCGGCGGCCACAAGGGCTGGCCCATGCGCCGGCTTCTCCTCAGTTCCCTCTCGAACCTGGTCGCCCGCCTGACGCTGGGGCTGGAGCCCGCCGATTGCACCGGCGCCTTCCGCTGCTTCCGCCGCGACGTTCTGAAGCAGCTCGCCTTCGAGAACATGGAGGCCACGGGCTACTCCTTCCAGGAGGAGATGCTGTGGCACTGCTCGGGGCGCGGCTTCGTCATCGCGGAGGTGCCCATCGTCTTCGTGGATCGCCAGCGGGGGCGCTCCAAGATATCCTGGCGCGAGGTCTGGGGGGGAATCTCGACCGTGTTCCGCCTAGCGCTCACGCCGCGCGGCCGCAAGCGCCCCCTCGCTCGGCCCGGCGCCCCTGCTGCGGGGGCCGTTCGCCGATTGCATCAGCCCCGCCGGACAGGTACCATATCATGCCTCGGCGTTCGTCCGAGCGATCCTGCCGACGCAGAAAGGAACGGACAGTGAGAACCAGCCACGGACTGTTGCTTTTCGCCTGTCTGGCCGTCGCCGCGGGGGGTTGCGCGGGCCTTCCGTCGAAGGAGGAGCCGGAGGTCCGGGCCCTCAGGCAACAGGCCGCCAACGTGTTGGACACCTTTGCCGCCGCCTTGCGGCACGACACTCCCGAACTGGTCGATCCGCTGCTCGCCCCGGCCCTGTCCGGCGGCAGGAGCAGGGAACTGAAAAAGCGCGCGGAGAACGTCGTGTGGCTCCAGCGCTACGAGGGCTATACGCTCGATTCGGAAGCTGCCCTGGCCGACGTGAGCCGCAAGGAGCTGCAACGGGGCGCCTTCCGTGTGGAGGTGCCGGCGTCCAACCAACGAGGCGAGCGCCTGGAGCATGAGTTCGAACTGGTTCTGATCGACGGTCATTGGCGGATCCGGGACTTCCAGATCACCGACCCCGCGCCCGGGGACGCGCTGGACCTGCCGGCGGCCGTCAAGGACGAGATCATGCCGCAACTGGTCTTCGTCCTGGAGAACATGAAGCTTGGACGCACGGCCGACGTCTTCTACGAACTGCCGGACATAAACGTCTGCCGCCATCGACCCATTAGGCTCTCCTGGTGGCAGAACCTGTTCAGCGGCAAGTCCGGGGGATGGCTCAGCCTGTATGAGGACCTGGAAAGGACCAAGCAGTTCCACTTCCCCGACTGGCCGGAGCCCGACGAGGTCTACGGCTGGGCCTACGTGCCGCCGGGTGGCGTCATGGCTGTCTATGAAGTTCCCTATATCTGGCGCGAAGGAGGCATAAACGAGCCGGACGTCCTTCGCATCCACGTCATCTTCATGAAGATGGAAGGCCAGTGGCGCTTCTACACGCTGCGTCTGTCCGGCGAAGGGATACCTTATACGTAGCGAGCCAGCCGCGGCCGGGGTCCGCCGCCGCAGCGTCACCCGCTTATGCGAACAGATCGAAACGACGGAGAACAGTGGACCACCCTAACGGTCTCTCCGAAGGACTCGGGGGAAGAGCTGCTCAGGTTCCTGAGCGTCCGCTTCGTCACCACGTCCAAAACGGCCCTGCGGCGCCTGATGGCCTCCGGTCGTATCCGCGTCGAGGGCAGTGCTGCGGAGCCGAGTCAGCTGCTCCGGCCGGGCGAGACCATCTCGGTCCCTCCTGACCTATCGTTCTCGGCCCTGCCGGAGCAGACGCTCCCCATCAACGTCCTCCACGAGGACGAGGCGCACCTCTGCGTCGACAAGCCGGCGGGCCATCCGGTGCTGCCGGGGCGAAGGGGAGAAGGCGCCGAGTTCTACGAATCCCTGCTCGCGATGCTCAACCGCGAGGCGCCGCAGGGCGGGCCGTACGTGCGCCCTCACCTGGTCCACAGGCTCGACCGCGAGACGTCCGGCGTGCTGCTCGTGGCGAAGTCCGACCGAGCGGGACGGGCGCTGGGCAGGCAGTTCGAGCGTCACCAAGTCGAGAAGGAGTACCTCGGCATCATAGAGGGAGTCCTTCCCAGGCCCGAGCTTCGGCTTGACATACCGCTCAGACGGATGCCCGGCAGCTTGCTGAAGATGGAGGCAGCACCCGCGGGGGGCAAGCCGGCCTCGAGCGTAGTCAGAATCAAAGAGCGGTTCGGCCACTTCGCCCTGCTTGAGATCCGCCCCCTCACGGGCAGGCAGCACCAGATACGGGTGCACCTGGCCGCCACCGGCCATCCCCTCGCCGTCGACCATCTGTACGGGCGGCGGGAGGAGCTGCGGGGAGCGGAACTCAACGCCATCCTGGGGCGCGACGTCGCTGCCGCGCGGGCCGTCCTGCTGGCTCGCTGTCCCCTGCACGCGGCGTCCATCAGATACCGCCATCCGGGTACGGGCGAGCCGATGGAACAGCGGTCCCCCCTGCCCGCCGACCTGGCGTGGTTCGTCGAGTTCCTCCGGGAGGCGGACCCTTACGACTGACGCCCGAGGCAGTCACTCCATCCGGGGTCATTCATGGTTGCAATGCCGCGCTCGGGATTGTTATCTTGGGGCGGGCCTCAGCCGCGGCGCTCGCCCAACTGTACGGTCATCTGCGGGGAATACGATGGACGCCGGACAGCCCGTCCTCATCATGATCCAGGGACCCGAGCCGGGCTGCGTCTACAAGCTGCGGGACAACCGCGTTACGACCATCGGCCGCTCCTCCCGCAACACGATCCGCGTCACCAGCCCCACCGTCAGCCGCTTCCACTGCGAGGTGGCCTGCATCAACGGCCACTGGGAGGTCAACGACCTCAACAGCAAGAAGGGCACAATGCTGAACGGCCAGCGGATCGCCGACAAAGCCGACCTCAAGCCCGGCGACCTGGTCCGCCTCAGCGCCACCGTCTTCCGGTTCGACCTGGTCGAGGAGAGCGCGCTGCAGGACAGTGCCCTCATAGCCATAAAGGAAGCGGAGCTCGACCAGCAGCTCGTCGTCAAGGGCGAAGGCACCGGCACGTTCGACGAGATCCGCCTGCGGAGCCGCCTGGAACACGAGCAGGCCAGGCAGGATCGCGAGCGGAAGCGCACGGCCTGGAAGATGAACCTCGCCTTCCTCGGCGCCGTGGCCTTCGCGACGGCGGCCCTGGTGTCCGGAGCGCTGGCCTACGCCAGCGGCGGCGCGCCCGGTGTGGCGGGGCCGCTGGCCGGCAGGGAAGACAAAGCGCTGGTGGCTTACGAACAGGCGATGGCCGCCCTCGAGGCCGGGGACCGCCCCGGCGCCATGGCCCTGCTGGCCCGGATGCGGAACGACTTCGCCGGCACGAAAGCGGCCGAGCGGGCCGCCCAAGCGCACTCGGGAACCCTCTGGCTGGCGATTCAGGAGGGCCTGTCCGGGGCCTCCACACATGAGGCGGAAGGCGACTACGCTGCCGCGCTCGCCCAGTACGAGGATCTCGATGGACTCGAGCCGACCGGCTCGGCCCGAGAGCTCATCCGACAGCGTCTCCAGTACACCCTCCGGCTCGCACATGCCGCCTTCAAGACGCTGGAGGAGAGCGCGAGCGAGCACGTCGAAGAGGGCGACTGGCAGGCGGCGCTGGACCTGTATCGCAAGGCTGCCGACCGCATCGGCGTGCCCGAACTCGCCGGGAAGGCCAGGCGGAAGGTGGAGGAGCTGGAAGCCGCAACGGCGGGCTGACCCGAACCCAAGGAGGTGGCACTCGTGGCGAAGCGATCGACTCGACGTCTGCGCACGAATGAAGAGCGTCTGGTGGAGCAATCGGTCCTCGGCGAGGTATCTTCCCCCGTGAGCGGGGGGACCTGGCGCGTCGGCCCCGACGGCGCCGCCTCCATACTGCCGGGCGTCGGCGGCATTACCTACAACTGCAAAGTGGGCGACAGCGCCGTCGAATGGGAGGCCGATCACGTCGAGCCCGGCGTCTCGGTCAAGAACGAGAAAACTGATCGGAACACAGCCCTCAACACGCTGGCCTGCGTCGGCAACATCGCCCACGTGGTCAGTGGCGACGCCAAGGGCGAGACCGGCGTCGTCACCGGCAAGCACGGCGGCATCGAGCACGTCCTGGCCGACTTCCCCGACACCGTGCTCGAGAAGCTGGTGATCGGCGACAAGATCCAGGTCCGCGCCTGCGGGCTTGGTCTGAAGCTGATCGATCTGCCCCACGTCGCGCTCATGAACCTGGACCCGGCCCTGCTGAAGAAGATGGTGCCCGTGCGAGACGGCGAACGCCTGCGGGTGCGCGTCACGTGCGTCATCCCCGCCGCCGTCATGGGAAGCGGGCTCGGCCGGGCCCACACCTTCAGCGGCGACTATGACATCCAGCTCTTCGACCCGGACGTCGTGGCCGAGCACGGCCTGGCGAACCTGCGACTGGGTGACATCGTGGCCGTCCGGGACGCGGACCACACGTTCGGCCGCATTTACAAGAGAGGCGCCATGAGCATCGGCATCGTTGTGCACAGTTGCTGCAAGACGGCCGGGCACGGACCGGGCCTCACATCGCTGATGAGCAGCGCGGACGGCCAGATCGTCCCCGACGTCGATCCGTCGGCCAACATCGCCCAGTACCTGAAGATAGGCCGTAAACGCCCGAAGCGCCGGGGCAAGTGACCGCTGTGACAGACATGGAACCCACGCCGTTCGCCAAGTATACGCTGCTTGAACACCTGGGCAAGGGGGCCGTAGGCAGCGTGTATCGCGCCCGCGACAGTGGGGACGGCAGCATCGTCGCCGTCAAGATTTTCGAGTCCGGGGAGGAGCGCGAGCCGGAGATGGCCCGCAAGCTGCGCGACCGCGAGGTCCGCATGCTGGTAAACGTCCAGCATCCCAACGTGGTCAGGTTCCTGGGCTCCGGCGAGGAGGGGGACAGCTTCCACTACGCCATGGAGCTGGTCGAAGAAAGCCTGCTGCGCTGCATGCGTGGGGAGGAAGACTTCGAGCTGGTCGACAAGATCCACATCCTCCGCCAGACCACCAGCGCCCTGGTGGCCATACACCACCAGGGCGTAGTCCATCGAGACATCAAGCCGGGAAACATACTGCTGGACCGCGATGCCAACGGCGCCATCCACGTCAAGCTGACCGACCTGGGCATCGCCAAGAACGTGAGCGAAACCGACATCGTGCGCGAGCAGATACCCTCGCGCATCCCGGGCACGCCCAAGTACCTCTCTCCAGAGCAGATCCGGATGCTGCCCGTGGACGGGCGGACGGACGTCTTCAGCCTGGGCGTGGTGGCCTACGAGCTGATCATCGGCAGCCCCCCCTTCCATGCGGAATCCAGCCAGGGCTACCTGGCGGCGAACGTCGAGCAGCAGCAGGTGCCGGCCCGCGAGGCCGCCGAGTTCGTGCCCGACTTCCTGGACGCCATGATCGAGAAGATGCTGGCCAAGGACCGGGAGGAGCGCTACGACTCCGACGCGCTGCTGCGCGACCTGGAACTCGCCCAGCAACACCTGGTCAGCGGCGCGCCGCTCGTGGAGCGCACCAATCCCGGCTCCCTCTTCTACGAGCCGCCGGCGAGCGAAATGCGGCGCGGGGAGGAGCCCGGCTTCATCCGCTCCATTGCCCCCCTCTCGTGGGGCCTCAGCGCCGTCATCGTCATTGCGGGAGCGCTGGCGCTCCTGATGCTCTGGCCCCCCGCCGCGTCCGGGGCGCTGGCGCAGCCCGGCCCGCCCCAGGCGCAGACTTCCCTGGCGGCGGAGCGCCTGCAAGAGGCCACCGCGGCGATGGATGCCGGTCGGTACTGGCAGGCCCTGTGGCTCCTGCGTGCTGCCCAAGCCGAAGACGCGCCCGCCGAGCTGCGGGACAGGACGCAAGAGGCGCTGCGGCGCGTGCAGGATACGCTCGCCGAGGACGCCTACGCCGCCGCCATGCGGATGCTGCAACAGAACCGCCGGCACGAAGCCCGAATCGCCCTGCTGCGGATGGAGGAGTTCCTGCCCGACGCAGAGCGGACCCGCCAGCTCCGGGACGCGCTGCGCGAACGCGAGCGGGCCGAGTCGCTCGACGAACGCTGGGACGCCGCGGTCCGCAAGTCCTACACGCTGGTGACCGAACGCCGCCACAGGGAAGCCCTGACCGTTCACGCCGGGCTGCTGGAGGAGTTCGCCGACGACCCGGCCCGGGTCCAGTCGGCCCGACGCATGATCGGCGACCTGCTCGAGAACTGGACCCGATACCTCCTGCAAATGCCCCCGGACCCCGACTCCATCCGAGAGCTGCTCGACGCCGTCGAGGCCCATCGCGCCACCATTCCCGACCGGCCTCCTGCGTCCCTGATGGCACGGGTGCACCTGAAACTCGCCCAGGCGTACGCGGACCGGCATCAGTATGCGCTGTCCATCCAGCAGTACGAAGCGGCCGCCCTGGCAGGGGACGAGGAGGTGGCAAGTCAGGCGCGTGAGGCGATGGAGCAACTGCGCGAGCGCATGACGGAAAGGCCGCAGGAGGCAGAGGCCATCGCTCCGGTCCTGGAGCGAGACGGGTTCGGCGGCGACCTCTGGCAGGAGCGGACCGATCCCGGCGGCAGCCAGACCGTGGCGGACGGCGCTCTGCAGTTCAAGGC
This sequence comes from uncultured candidatus Brocadiaceae bacterium, assembly GCA_964442595.1. Taxonomy (GTDB): domain Bacteria; phylum Planctomycetota; class Brocadiia; order SM23-32; family SM23-32; genus DAOVRD01. The sequence goes on along the minus strand of CAYUDW010000123.1, from coordinate 3,120 downwards.
GGAGGGTGGGGCGCGCGAGACCGTCCTCACGCGCGAGTTCGTCCAGCCCGTCCGCACCTTGGGTTTCAGCACGGCGGCGAAGCTCAAGGTCTCACCGAGCATCCTGGCAGAACCGGGGCAGGTCCGGTGCGGCATCGGGGTGAGGGACGCCGGGGGCAACGCGTTCGAGCTCTACTTCGACGGGGCCTCCTACCTGGTGGCGCGGAGGTCGGGGCAGATCTCGGCCGGCGGCGGCGTGCGGAAGGCATTCGGCGACGAGGACACGGCCTGGCACGAACTCGGCCTGCGTTACAACTACGAGACCGCCCAGTTGGCCGCCCTTATCGACGGCGAGGCGGTGCAGCGCTACGACCTGACGCTCTCCGAGGTCCGGTTCCACGCCTTTCTGGTGACGCCGGCCGGAGTCGC
>CAYUDW010000123.1:1509-2612 GCA_964442595.1 uncultured candidatus Brocadiaceae bacterium | reverse complement strand
TGGGTGATCATCGGCGCCGTCTGGATCTGGCCCTTGCTGACCAGGTCGAGGAAGAGCTGGCGATTGCGCACGCGCGTCCACTTGTTGTGCGGGCTGGCGGTCTGCGGGTGCATGGCCGCGTGGGCGCCCAGCACTTGCAGGCCCCGGCAGTGCAGGTCCGAGTAAAGGTCCAGCGGCGGCGAGTCGCCGCGGGGCGATCCGAGCACCACGATGCGCCCGAGCGTCGCGGCCACCTCCAGCGCCGGGGGCATGACCTTCGGGTTGCCGGTCGCATCGATGACGACCTCGGCCAGTTCCCCGTCGGTGACTTCCTTGACGAACGCCAGCAGATCCGTCTCCGCCGGGTTGGCGATCGCCGTGGCGCCGAGCTCTTCGGCCATCTTCAGGCGCTCGTCGCTCAGGTCGACGCAGATGAGCTCCTGAGCGCCGGCCGCGCGCAGGATCTGAAGGGCCAGCAGGCCCACGATGCCCGCCCCAAAGACGACGGCGCTCTCGCCGAGCACGATGCGGCCGATGCGCACGCCGTTCATGGCCGTGGCGCCCAGCGTGTGGAACGTAGACTCCTCGAACGAGATGCCATCCGGAATGCGCACGGTGTCACGCCGCCCGGCTATGTGGAGCGTCGCGTGCCGCCCGGCCGTGCAGACGCGGTCGCCCTCCTTCAGGTCCGTCACGGCCTTGCCGGTGGCCAGGACGGTTCCGGCGGCGGAATAACCGGACCTGATGGGATACTTGTGCTGGCCCGCCTCGATCTGCTTGGTGATGCCCAGCATGTAGGCCAGCTCCGTGCCCGTGCTGATCAGCGTGGTGCACGTCTGGATCAACACCTGCTCGTCCTGGAGCTCGGGCACGTCGAACTCCTCGATCTCCACTTCACCCTTACGGGGGAACACGGTCTGCCTGGCTCTTTCGGCCATTCGGGGGCCTCCCTTCCGTGCTGCGTCCTTTGCCCGCCGCCCGCCGGCGGTCGGTCGTACTCGAACAGAGCTGATGAGTAACTGGCCGGGAATCTTACCACAGCGGCGCCGGGATGCAAAGTCCAGCCCGACTTCCGCCCCAGGGTTGACGATACGTCGCCCCTCGGCGGGGCTTGCTGTCCACTG
>CAYUDW010000123.1:0-1409 GCA_964442595.1 uncultured candidatus Brocadiaceae bacterium | reverse complement strand
CTGCCGTTTGACGCTCCCATGCCTTCCCTGTAGCCTTATGAGGGGTACGTCCTTCTATGCGCCCTCAGAGCCGCGACGGAGGGGTCGATGGCGCTCTTTGACGACGAGCAAAGCAGACAGAAGCTGGAGCCCTCGGCGGACGCGCCCCTGGCCACCCGCATGCGGCCGCGCACGCTGGAGGAGTTCGTCGGCCAGGAGCACTTCGTCGGCGAGGGGCAGCTTCTCTGGCGCATGATCAAGGCCGACCGGCTCGCCTCCCTCATCTTCTACGGCCCGCCGGGCACGGGCAAGACGGCGCTGGCCTACGTCATCGCCCGCCAGACGGAGGCGCACTTCGAGCCCATCAACGCCACCACGTCCAACGTGGCCGAGCTGCGCGAGGTCCTCTCGAAGGCCGCCGAGCGCAAGGCGCGCGCCGACCGGCGGACCGTCCTTTTCATCGACGAGCTGCACCGATTCAACCGCGCCCAGCAGGACGTGCTGCTGCCCGATGTCGAACGGGGCACCGTCATCCTGGTCGGCGCGACGACCCACAATCCGTTCCACTCGATCAACTCGCCGCTGCTATCGCGCTCGCAGATATTCCAGTTCAAGCCGCTCAGCCGCGAGCACTTGCGCGAGCTGCTGCTGCGCACCCTCCGTGACGAGGAGCGCGGGCTCGGGCAGCACCCCGTCGACGCGGACGAGGAAGCGCTCGACCACCTGGGCGAGATGTGCGACGGCGACGCCCGCCGCGCCCTGAACGCGCTCGAGGTAGGCGTCTTGAGCACCGAACCCGGACCGGAGGGGTGCATTCGCTTCGATCTGGCCCTCGCCGAAGCCTCCATCCAGCGGAAGGCCCTCGTCTACGACCGCGACGAGGACGAGCATTACGACAGCGCCAGCGCCTTCATCAAGAGCATGAGGGGCAGCGATCCGGACGCAGCCCTCTACTGGATGGCCAAGATGCTGGAGGGGGGTGAGGACCCGCGCTTCGTCGCGCGCCGGATCGTCATCTGCGCTGCCGAGGACGTCGGCAACGCCGCGCCTTACGCCCTGGTGCTCGCGACCGCCGCCCAGCAGGCGGTTGAGTTCGTCGGCATGCCGGAGGCCCGAATCCCCCTGGCCCAGGCCGTCACCTACATCGCCTGCGCGCCCAAGAGCAACGCTTCCTGCGCTGCCATCGACGCGGCGGAGAAGGACGTGCGGGAGGGCCGCACGCTGCCCGTGCCCGACTACCTGAAGGACGCCAGCTACCGCGGCGCCGAGCGCCTCGGCCACGGCAAAGGCTACAAGTACGCGCACAGCTTCGAGGGGCACTGGGTGGACCAGGACTACATCCCCACCACGCGCATCTACTACCGCCCGACCGAGCAGGGCCACGAGAAGAACCTCAAGGCCCGTTTGGACGCCATCCGCAAGGCCCGCGG
>CAYUDW010000122.1:7236-10568 GCA_964442595.1 uncultured candidatus Brocadiaceae bacterium | reverse complement strand
AAGTGGGGTTCATCGGCTCGGGTGGCATTGCCAGGTCTCACATGGATGCCCTGGAGAAGGTGCCGGAGGTGCAGGTCGTGGCCTGCATGGACGTAGACGCGGATCGCGCCGCACAGGCTGCCGCACGCTTCGCGGGATGCGGGGCCTATACGGACCTGAGCGAGATGCTGGATTCGCATGATCTGGGCGCGGCGTACGTTTGCGTGCCTCCGCACGCGCACGGAGAGATAGAACTTGCCCTGATTGAGCGGGACGTCCCCTTTTTCGTGGAAAAGCCGATTGGGAGGGACCGCGAGGCGCCGCAGCGCATCCTCGGGGCGCTTGAGGGCAAGGGGCTGGTCACCTCCGTCGGCTACATGATGCGCTACCGGGACAGCGTTCGGCGGGTGAGAGAGCTGCTGGCCGAAGACGAGCCCGTCGTGGCGCGGGGCGCGTGGATCGGGGGCATGCCGGGCGTTGCGTGGTGGCGGCGCAAGGACCAGGGCGGGGGGCAGGTCAACGAGCAATCCACCCACGTCTATGACTTGGCCCGATACATCTTCGGCGAGGTCGAGTCGGTCTTCTGTGCGGGCCGTAGAGGCCTTATGACGGACGTGGAGGACTACTCGGTCGAGGATGCCAGCATCTGCACGCTGGTCTTCGAGAGCGGGCTGCTCTGCGAGATCACCAGCAGTTGCGCGGTCGGCATGGGAGAGGTGGGCCTGGAGGTGTTCACCCGCAGGGCCCGGGCGAAGCTGGCGGGCTGGGACCTGTCCCTTACGCTGGCCAAGGGCGGCGAAACGCACCAGTACCGGTCGGCCGAGGACATCTTCCTGTGTGAGGATCGCGTTTTCGTCGATGCCGTTCTCAGCGGGGACGCCTCCCAGATCAGAAGCCCGTATGCCGACGGCGTTCGGACCCAGATGGTGACGTGCGCGGCCGACGAGTCCATGGAGAGCGGGCAGGCGGTGAAGCCCTGATCCGGGCTCGGGCAGTCGGTCAAGGATGTACGGGCAGCTTCGGGAGAGCCATGAGAAGCCGAGACGAGCAGGAGCGTAACTCCCGCGCGAGTTGGTTCAGGCAGTACGTGATCGGCCTGGGGCTCGGCCTGGTGAGTGCCGTGTACGGCATCATAGCCCTGCTGACGCGGAACAGCTTCCTTCCGGGTCTGAAGGGGGGCAGTCACACGGTAAAGGGTCCGCACGGGGTTGCCGTGGCCATCGTGTACCTGGCCGGGGGGCTCTTCCTGATCTTCCGCTTCTTCGTGGATCCCCGGTGCCACGCCAGGCACAGCCGGGCGGAGGTCTATCTGGCGGAGAACCTGCTGCTGATCTTGCTGATTGCGGCGGCGGTCTACGTGCTGCTCAGCGTCGGCACGGCGGGGTAGGGAAGGGCCGCGCCGTTTATCCCTCCTCCAGGATCCTTCTGAGGTAATCCTCGACGGACTCTCCGGGAGGGGCGCTCTCTATGACCATCTCCGTGCCGGGTCGGCGCGCCCCCACGGCGCCAACCATGTAGCGGAACCCGGCCCGATAGAACCTGATGCGCATCTGACGGTCCACGATGAAGAAGGACGGGATCGCCGTCTCGTGCTCCGCGTCCACCTCTTCGGACATCGTCTCCACCGCGGACAGGTCGTCGTAGTAGACGGGCAGTAGGACCCCATGCTGAGTCAGGAAGGAACTGATCGTGGCAGCCGGCTGCGTCTTCTCCACGACGGCCAGGCCCCGCACCTGCCACTGGCGATACGTCCGGACCAGATCACTGACGTGCCGGGCCGCCACGCGCCCGCAGGACGTGTCTACGCTCCAGAATACCACGATCGTGACGTACCCCTGTCTGCCGGGCGCCAGGGCCTGTCGGGTGCCCTGGGCGTTCTCGACCTTGATGACGGGACAGGTGGGTGCCCGCCCTGCGGCGAAGAACTCCGTCTGGGTCGCTTGGTCCAGCGGGACGGCCTCGGAGATGCTCTCCCATAGGTCCGCCCCCGCCTCCGGCGCCAAGATCTGTGATCCGGCCTGCACCGGCGCCGGTCCCCCGGCGGGCTCTGGAGCGGGCGCGCAGCCGGCAATGGCCGCCGCGAACAGCAGTGCCGCCAATGGGACGAAACACCTCATTCCGGCTCCTTCCGACGAACCGCTCAGGTGGTGTCATTATACAGCACTTGGCTCACGGCCGCCCAGACGGCTTCCGCAATCCTCGCGGGGGGCCGCACGCTCCCGCCCTCAGCGCACGGGATGACGGCCCACTGCTCGGAAGCCCGGCGGGCCAGTTCGCGATACGTCCGTGCCGTGCCCTCCAGGTGGCCCATGTCACGCTCGTGGATGTCCTGCTCTCTGGACGGTCCTGAAGGCCTGCTCCTCCGAGTCAGGAGATCCGCGGCATGCACGGGATCCATGTCCAGGAGGACGTGCAGATCGGGGCGCGGCAACGCGAACACGCCGTATTCGAGCCGTTCCACCCATTCGAAGAAGGCTCCCTGCTGCTCGCCAGGGGGCACCTTGGAGCCCTGGTGAGCCAGGTTCGCCGACACGTAGCGGTTGCAGAGCACGAGATGTCCTGCGGCGAGCCATTCCCGGAGCCGAGGGGCGGCCTCCCAGCGGTCGCACGCGTAGGGCAGGGAGGCCAGGTAGGGGCTGACCTCAGCAGCGCTGGCGGCGAATTCCCCGCGGAGGTAGCGCTCGATCAACTCCGCGAAGAAGCCCTCCCCGTAGCGCGGGAACGAAACCTGCTCGACGGAGAACTCCTCCGCCCGGGCGCGTTCGGCCAGCAATGCCGTCTGCGTCGTCTTCCCGCTGCCATCGATGCCGCAGATGGCGATCAGGCGTCCCCGCTGCCTCTCGGGCGTCCTCACGGTCGTCTGCTCTCCTACAGGCGGAAGATGCGGATCGCGTTCTCTCGGAGCAGCAGGCGAGCGGTCTCCAGCGCCTGCGTTTCGGTGCCGAGGCCCGCTTCGACGAAGTCGCGCGCCAGCGCACGCGCCAGCACCCGGCGGTACATGTTGAACTTCGCCAGCCCGAACTCCAGCTTATACATGTCGCTGTAGTAGCCGATGAGCTTCGTCTTCGGGACGCTCTGGAGCCGCGCCGCCAGGTCGCGGGCGATGTAAGCCGGAACGTTGGCATACCACCAGTGGCCGCTCAGGACCACGTTCTGCACTATCCAGCCGTAGCTGGTCAGTTCCTGGACCTGGCTGTCGCTCAGCACGGACAGGCAGAACGTCACCTCCGGGAAAGCGTTCAACACGGGCAACAGGCCGCGGAGGCTGTCTCCGGACTGGGGAAGGTCGGTGCCTTGCGGCACGCCGTGGGCGTAGGCGTCGCGCAGCGCGCCGCACATCACTTGCACGGGCA
>CAYUDW010000122.1:0-7136 GCA_964442595.1 uncultured candidatus Brocadiaceae bacterium | reverse complement strand
TCAATGCCGCTGACGCGGGCCAGGGCCTTCCGCACGCGCCCCTCGGCCATGTTGAAAACGAGCGCGTCCGCCCTCAGGCAGGGGACGAACAGCTTCCTGTCGATGGCCGCCAGGTCTTCGTCGAAGTTATTGGTCAGGAAGACTTTCTCGATGTGGGACAGTCGCATGATCTCCCCGGCGCGCCCGGGCCGGTCGGCGCTGGAGGCGACGGCATCCGCCAGAGGCTGCCAGTTCTGCCGGGTCAGGCGGCCCTCCTCGAAGCCGAACAGCTCCCGCGCCAGCTCGATCAGCCAGCTGTACTGGACGGTGTTGCTGATGGCCACCATGCCATCCAGGAGACGCGGGATCATCTGCTCGTCCGGCAGGTTCGGGGCTATGGCGTCCTTGCTCATTCCGGCGCTGTGGGCCAGCTCGGTGTAGTAATGGTAGCCCAGGATGTCCCGCAGCGAGCGGGCGAACGGTTCTGAGGCGGGAACGTGCGAATGGACGTCGATGGCGTCCACGCGCATGATCTCATCGCGAAGGCGTTGCTCCAGCTCCTTTGAGGCAGGCATGCGATGCTCCGATGGCTGCGGGTTCGCTAGTTGTTCAGCGACTGAAGTGGGGCCGGTATCCTGCCGCCGTGGCGCACGAACTCAGCCGCGCCGCCCACGCCCCGCACCGGCATGATGATGCTCTGGCCGAACAGGCCGCCGAAGACGGCGGTCTCGCCCGCTGCCTTGCCGGGCACGGGGATGATGCGAACCGAGGTCGTCTTGCGGTTGATCACGCCGATGCTCATCTCGTCGGCGATCAGGGCGGCGATCGTCTCGGGGTCGGTGTCCCCGGGTATGGGAATCATGTCCAGGCCGACCGAGCAGATGCTGGTAATGGCCTCGAGCTTCTCGAGCGTCAGGTCGCCCCTGCGCACCGCTTCGGCCAGGGCCCGATCCTCGCTGACGGGCACGAAGGCGCCGCTCAGGCCGCCCACCGAGGACGAGGCGAACAGGCCGCCCTTCTTGACTGCGTCGTTGAGCAGTGCCACGGCGGCCGTCGAGCCGGGCGCGCCGATGCGGCTCACGCCCATGGCCTCCAGCACTTCGCCCACGCTGTCTCCCACCCGCGGAGTCGGGGCCAGGGACAGGTCCACGATGCCGAATTCCACGCCCAGACGCGCCGCCACCTCGCGCCCGATCAGCTCGCCCACGCGCGTCACCCGGAACGAGGTCCTCTTGATCTGGTCGGCCATCTCGCCCAGGTCCGCATCCGGCTCCTGTTCGCGGAGGCGCTCGACGGCGCGCTTGACCACCCCCGGCCCGCTCACGCCGATGTTGACCACGCAGTCCGGCTCGCCGTATCCGAGGTAGGCTCCTGACATGAACGGGTTGTCTTCGGGGATGTTCGCGAAGACCATGAGCTTTGCGGCGCCGAATCCGTCGTGGTCAGCCGTCCTGCGCGCCAGCTCCAGGATCTGGCGGGCCACCAGGTTGATCGCGTCCACGTTGATGCCCGCGGCCGTGCTGGCCACGTTCACCGATGCACAGACCCTCTCCGTCTCGCTCAGCGAGCGCGGTATGGCCCGGATGAGGGCCTCTTCGGTCGGCGTCATCCCTTTCTGCACCAGGGCCGTGAACCCTCCTACCAGGTCCACGCCGACCTCCTGAGCGGACCGGTCCAGGGCTCGAGCGACCTGAAACAGCGCCTCCTCCGACCCGCCGGCAACCAGGCCGCTGGCCGGCGTCACGGCCAGGCGCTTGTTCACGATCGGTATGCCGTATCGCCCGCTGATCTCGTCGCAGACGCGCACCAGACTGCCCGCCTTGCGGGTGATCTTCAGGGCCACCTTGCGGCAGAGACGGCCGATGTCCGGGTCGCAGCAGTCCAGCAGGCTGATGCCCAGCGTCACCGTTCGCACGTCCAGGTTCTCCTCCTGGACCATCCGCAGCGTGGTCAATATGTCTTCGGTTCTCACCGGCTTGGCCTTCCGTTCCTCGGCGCTTTCGGCACTCTCTGGCGGAAGTCCACGTGGCTCGTCGCCAGGAAGACGTCCTCGTGCTGCAGGCTCACCCGCATCTGCTCCTCGGGCCAGAGGGCCTCCATGTCCGTCCTGAGGTGCTCCACCGCAAGTCGGTGCGGCACCTGAAGTTGCGCTATGAGGAGGAACTGGCCGTCGTGCACGTAGGCGTAAAGGTCCTCGATGTTGACGTTCCGGCTCGACAGGTAGGAGCTGACCCGTCGGATGATGCCCTTGCGGTCCGCGCCATGGATTGTGAGGACGAACCTGTCCGCGTCCTGCATCGCCGGCTCCGGCTGAAGCACACGGTGCTCCTTCACGCTTACCTCCAGCTCCCCCGGCGCGGCGCTCTCCTTGACGGCGGCCATCAGAGCTGCCGGCTCGACGGATTCGTCGAAACAGACGGTCAGGATGATCGTAAAATAGCCCTGAAGAACGGTTTGGCTGATTGCGTCGATGTTGCCGTCCAGCTCCGTGACGGCCTCCGTCAGGCCGGCCACGATCCCTGGCCTGTCGCGCGACATCACGCTGAGCACGAAGTCCTTCGGCATTTGCTATCGTCCTTTCCGCAGTCTGTCCTGCTCGGGACGGGCAGCCCTCTGCATCAACTCCATGCCCGCCTCCAGGGGCGGTTTCCGCTCGAACAACACGTCGTGGACCGCCCGCGATATGGGCATCTCGACGCCGTATCTGTCCGCCAGGGCGCAGACCGACCGCGTAGTCCTGATCCCCTCGGCCACCTGGTCCATGCTGGCCAGTATCTCGTCCAGCGTCTCGCCCCGGCCGATCCGCATCCCAACGGACCGGTTGCGGCCATAAGGGCTCACGCAGGTGGTGATCAGGTCGCCCAGGCCGCTCAGCCCGGCGAAGGTCTCTGCGCGGGCGCCCATCGCCACGCCGAGCCGTGTGATCTCGGCCAGCCCTCGCGTCAACAGGGCGCTCTTGGCGTTGTCTCCGAAGTCCAGCCCGTCGCACATCCCCGCCGCTATGGCAATCACGTTCTTCAGTGCCGATCCCAGCTCGACCCCGAGCACGTCCGTATTCGTGTACACCCGGAACGTAGGGCCCATGAAGATACGCTGCACCCGCACGGCCAGTTCGGGCGCCCGGCTGGTGGCCACGATGGTCGTGGGAAGCCCGCGCGCCACCTCCTCGGCGTGGCTCGGGCCGTAGAGGCCTGCCAGGTCGAGGTCCTCGCCGCACACGTCGCTGATGATCTGGCTCCCGAGAAGTTGCGTCCCTTCCTCGATCCCTTTGGCAACGTTCACGATAAGCTGGCCCTGGCTCAGATGTCCCGAGGTGCGTTCGCACACGCTGCGCAGGTAGACCGTGGGCGTGGCCATCACGACGACGTCGCCACCGGCCACGCACTCCGCCATGTCCGACGTCAGGCCGACGCAGGCCGGTATCTCGATGCCGGGCAGATAGCGCGGGTTCATGCGGATCTCGCGCATCGAGCGCACGTAGTCGGGCTCCACGCCCCAGATTGTGGCATGGTGGCCGTTGCTGTCCAGCAGAAGGGCCAGCGCCGTGCCCCAGCCGCCGCAGCCGATCACAGCGACGCGCAGTGCGGCCTCCAATCCATCCTGTGCCACGCTCGTCACGAAGCCTCGCTCTCCGCGGAAACGATGGGCCTGCCTGGGCGCACTGCCACAGGGGGCAGACCCTAGATTATATGGCCTTGGGGCCGGAAAGCAACGGGCAACGACGGTGGCCAGTGATCAGTAGCCAGTGGCCGGGGAGAACGCCTGAGCGCCCGCCGCCGGGCTCCCCGCGCGCCGGCACTCCGGCCGCGCTTTGCCCCACTCGCCGTCCAATGGAGTGCGGCGGCTTCCACCCTTCGTAGCCGTAGCGGCTACTACGGCGGAGTAGGCTGCCGCCGCTTTGTCGTTGCAGTTGGCTTTGGGAGGCAGGCGCCGTGCGATTCGGCGTGCCGGAGGAGGGCTTCAGGCCGGAGCGGCGGGGGCCTTGGGCCAATCCGGACGGGGCCGTTTTTTTGCCCTTGACAAGGTGGGTTGGGTCTGGTAATATACCGCGCGGTCTGAAAGTTCAAGGACTGTGTACCTTAATCGCATAAGCCGTGAAAGGAGGTGAGAGGCGGGGTCTAGAAGGGGAGAAGACACAGAAGGCCCAGATGACTGGCAGTGGAGAACTTAGTGGGAGGATGTGAAGATGAAGAAGGCGTTTACGCTGATTGAGTTGCTAGTGGTCATAGCCATCATCGCTATTCTGGCCGCGATGCTGATGCCCGCCCTGCAACGGGCCCGCACGGAAGCCCAGCAGACCGACTGCCGCTACAAGGTCCGTCAGATGCACATCGGCTTCGACCTGTTCAGGACGGACCACGACGGCCTCTTTGTGGCGTGGGTCGGGCGCAGGTCGGCGAATTACGGTGGTGACGACGGGTTCATCGACGAGCTGAGGAACGACGCGTACTGGAATCCTCCGGCGTCCGACCAGTCTGCAGACGCGCAGCACAGGCGCGCCAAGGCGAAGTACGCGGCGCCGACCGGCGGCGACCCGTACTACCAGCTCGTGAGCAAAGGCTATGTCGAGGAAGCCGCCCTGATGGATTGCCCTTCGGCCGACAATGTGACCCGCGGCGATTGGTACGGGCCGGAAGTCATGCCGGTGGACAATCCGTGGGACGGCCGCTACGAGATGGTTCGGTTCCCCGACTACGGCTACGACGTCGGCCGCGTCTCGAAGAACTCGGCGGCCGGCCGGGCCTACTACGGCGACTGCTGGCAGCGCAGTTTCCCGTGGAGCGCCAGCTGGGGCTGGTGGAACTATAACCATCCCGACGGCGCCAACGTGGCCTTCATCGATGGCGGCGTCGAGTGGTGCGACAAGACCGCGCCCGACTATACGTGGGCCTTTAACACCCACTGGTGTAATTGGTACAGAAAGGGCTGCATAACCAACCCGCGGATGGATGAGGACTCCAACCGCCTGAAGCTCTACCAGTCGGTACGCCCGGACGTGACCGAGCTGGACCTGATCTATCCCAGGGACAACGACGACATCTACGCCTGCGAAGGTTCCAGCGTGTGGGGGTCCATGTGGAATGGATTGAGCGGCGGAAACGGGCCGTGGTGCTACGCCGGCAATCCCAAGGACCCGACCGGCAACGGCCAAACCCGGAACCTCTGGGGGAACAGCGCCATGCCGCCGGAGCCCGGCGGGTCCGAGCTGAACCGTAACTACGTCTACTACGGCGACCCGAGCGGCAACCGGTCCCGGTACTACCCGGAAGTCGGTCCGTTCGCGGACGAAGGTCGGTGGGACACGCACGACTGTCGTATCCTTCCCATCAACTGGCGGTTGCCGTCTTGTTACACGTCGGCCGACAACCCCGGATAATGCTCGTGGCCCTCGCGCCGGTTTCACGGGCGTAAGGTCGCTAAACGGGCCGAACAGGGCCCTGACGGGTGCTGATTCGGGGCAGGAGATAAGGGCGGTGCTGCGCTGCGCGCAGCACCGCCCTTCTTTTCTACCTTCCTGCAGGCACGTGCATCCGGAGGCCGACCAGCGGGCGCAGCCCGTGTGGGGGCGGAGAAGATCCGTCGTCGCCGCGGCCGTGCCGGTGGTCATGGCCGTCCAAGCCCCGTTATGGGCGACATGCAAGTAGCCCTGGCCGGTCAGGCCAGGGATAGGGGGCCACCCCCCTGAGCCCGTCCCGCAGGCGCGGGACGGGCGACACAACCTTGCGGCGGCCGGTCCCTGTCGCGCCGCTGCCCTCGCAGCGGGGGGCCGTTTGTGCCCCTGTGGAGTGCGGCGGCTTCCAGCCTTCGTAGCCGTAGCGGCCACTACGGCGGAGCAGGCTGCCGCCGCTCTGTCTTTCCACGTGGTTTCGGGGACGCCCCCTTTGCGGGGAGGCCCTTCAAGCGGGCGGCGGCGGAGCTCCAAGAGCCGTCCCGGCCCTGGCGAGAACCCCTGGCAGGCGGGTCCCCCATGGCTGCTGCAAGGGCCACGTGCCGATCCGGAGACGTGCCGTTTTTGCCCTTGACAACGTGAATCCCGTCTGGTAATATACCGCGCGCATGGAAACGCCAAGGATTGTGTACCTTAAACCGCGTAAGCCGTGAAAGGAGGTGAGAGGCGGGGTCCAGAAGGGGAGAGAACATCGAAGATGCAGATGATCGGAAGTGTGGAACTTAGTGGGAGGATGTGAAGATGAAGAAGGCGTTTACGCTCGTTGAGTTGCTGGTGGTCATAGCCATCATCGCTATTCTGGCCGCGATGCTGATGCCTGCTCTCGTTTCCGCTCGCGAGCAAGCTCGCCGGGCGAACTGCCGGGCGAACGAGTTCAACATCTATGCGGCGCTCGACATGTTCCGGACGCACCACAAGAGCACCTGGCCGCAGACGTACGAACCGGAAAGGGAGGCAAACCAGTACTGTAACGCCTGGGGCCGCATCGTGTCCGAGGGCTATCTGGAGGACTCTAATGTCTTCAGTTGCCCGACCACCGCTATGCGGGTCGTCCTGCAGGAAAGAGGGATGTGGGACCGGGGCGAGACGCCCGACGTCGTGATGTCCGACTACGCCTTCGACAACGGGCGGATCGACAAGAAGTCGAAAGCCGGTCGGGCAGTCGCCGGAGACCTGTTGCGGCACGTCTGGAGCCTGACCGAGGTCAACGAAGGCGGCGAGTACGATGAAGTGGGCACGCCACTGGTTGACAACACCCACGCGGTCCAGGAGCCCAACCACGGCACCGGCAACGGCTGCAACATCATGTTCTCGGACGGCACGGTGGACTGGGTGAACGTGACCGAGTTCGCTCCGATGAATCCGGACCCGGGGGATCCCAACAACATCCTCTGGACCATCGACCAGTTCGGTGTGGGCGGCACGTCGCCCAGCGGGCTTACGCTCGTCCGCTACGGCTACATGCAGAACCCCAGGCTGGACGTCGGGCGAAACGAAGCCCTTTTCGATGATGACGACGTGCTCAGCAACGACGGGTCGTACAACGACAGGGACGACATGTACACCGTCGATCCCGATACGGCCAACGATCCCGCCTGTACCAGGATGTTCTACACGTTCTGTGACACGCACGTGAACATGGCTGGCACGCAAAACACGTGCGGCTACCTTCAGTCTAAGAGCCAGGACGACGCATACCTGACGCCTC
>CAYUDW010000121.1:8724-10662 GCA_964442595.1 uncultured candidatus Brocadiaceae bacterium | reverse complement strand
TTGCGGATGCGGGTAGTGGATCCCCTGAGCCGGGCGTCACAGCCGCCAGAGGGCCTCTTCCACGGTGTCGGCTGTGACTTCGTAGGTGCGCCCGTCGATGATCTTGACATACGGCTTCTCGCCGTGCACGGGCAGGCGGCCGCGCGAGACCCGCTCCAGCCGGGCCGTGATCGGCGGCTCAACCACGTAGGGCTCGATCCGGTCGGCTTTCCCGACGGCCTCGGCGGCCCGCTCGGTGATGAGCTTGTGCGCGGCGTCGGCCGAGAGGAGAATGCCCCCCTCGCAGGCCAGGCCCGTCTTGACGCAGGCCGTCACAACGCCCGGGATGAACTCCTCGGCCTCGGCGCAAGCCTTGTCGTCGCCGCTCACCATGACGGTCGGCACTCCGTTCTCGCCTGCGACGGCGGCGTCGACGCCAATCTCGCCCGTCTTGCGCCCGTTGAGCCAGAAGTTCTGCCACCCGACCGAGCTCATCGTGTGTTCGAGGATGGCTTCCGGCGTGCCGGCCATAGCGTGGTAGCCGAGGAGCATGAGCGCGTCGAAGCCGGCGATGCCCTCAATTCGCTCCCGGCCGCCCTCACCGAGAACGTACCGGGCCCGGGGGTCGAGCTCCTCCCAGATCACGTGTGGCCCGCCACCGCCGTGGGAATCGCACACCACCACCTCATCCGCACCTCCCGCAAAGCACCCCTCGACGCACGCGTTGACATCCCAGGTCATGTACTTGCGCCCCTGGGCGTAGAGGGGATCGCTCGTGGAGACGTGGCCCTTGCGGCAGACGCCGCTGATGCCTTCCATGTCGACCATCACGAAAACTCTCATTCCATTTCCTCCTTGCTCCCGCTGGGGCGGGCCCGTACGGCCGTGGTCAGGCGCCGTAGACCACGCGGCCGCGGCCCATGAGTCGCTGGCCAGCGATGAACTTGTGGACGTATGGGCTTGACTCACCGCCCAAGGACAACCTCTCCAGGCGTGGCTACTCCGGTGTGAGCACGCCCGCGCCGCCGACGGGGCGTACCACCTGCGCGGCCGGCGGCAGCCCGCGCGGCGCGTAGTAGTCGCGGGCGAACCGCTCGATCAGGGCGCCCGCCTGCGCCACCTCCACGATGGCCGCGATGCTGCCGCCCAGGCCCGCGCCGACCAGGCCGGCGCCCATGACGCCCCCCGTGTCCAGGGCCAGGTCCACGAGGACGTCCAGCTCCTCGACGCTGGCGCCGTAGCCGCCGGGTTGGCGCCACAGGCTGGCGCGGGCGGCGCGCTGCGGGTCGCCCGACTCGACGTCGGCAATCAGGGAGTCCAGCATCTCGTCGGTCACACGATTGTCGCAGGGCACGTGCCCGTCTGGGCCGGGCTTCGTTACGCGGTCGCCGTCGTGCGATATGCTCATCATCCGGCCGAAGGCGGCCACGTCGCCCCTGGCCAGCACGTCGGGGGCCATCGCCGAGCGGGCGCATTCGCTGACGCCGTAGAGGCAGACGGCGCGGATCGGGTAGCCGCTAGCGGGCTCGGCATGGCTGCCAAAGGTGTGCTCGACCGCCGGCCGGTCGTCGGGGAGCATCCGGAGGATCTCGTCGCGCGTCGCACGCTCAGGGAGGGACTTGAGTATGCGGTAGACGCCGGCCTCGTCCGCGGCGAGGTTCTCGGGGTTGACGTCGCGCAAGTGGTCGAGCCGCGGCGCCAGTTCGGGGAAGTTCTTGCGGATGAGCATGAGGCCCAGCACGTAGGAAGCCACGCGCTGGTTGAAGGCATCGCGCACGGCGGCCGACTTCTCGGCCCTCTGGTAGCTGTTCGCGAGAACGACGACGAAGTCGGACGGGAAGGGCATCCAGTCCACCGAGAAGGGGGACGAGCCTATGTGCATGATGTGCCCGAGCCTGCCGAACTTGATGGCCGCGTGATCGCCGCTTCCGCCGCGCGTACCGACGTACCACTCGGCCA
>CAYUDW010000121.1:5941-8624 GCA_964442595.1 uncultured candidatus Brocadiaceae bacterium | reverse complement strand
ACGCGGTCGTCGTCGCGGGGCTGCGCGATGAGGAACAGCTCGCTGACGGCGATGGGATTGACGAATCCGCCGCGATGGTCGACGTGCATCCCGAGCAGGTTCACACGGCCTGTCGAGCGCACGAGAATGGCCTCGGCATCCATGCCGTAGGCGGCTGCAAACGCTTGCACGGCGCGCCGGCAGACGGCCGCCTTCTCGGCCAGAACCTGGTCCTCATCTCCGTAGATTCCGCACAGCGCTCGATGGACGCTGTGGGCTGGGCCGTCCAGAAGTTTCAGCCAGTCGGAGGCCGTCCGAACGCCCTTGTCTGCTGCCAATGCCGCCCCTCTCCGTGCATAGGACGGGAACGCAACGCCTCGCGGCCCGGACGCCTGGCGCCGGGAACGCCCGGGCGGTTAGCTCAGGGGTTGGAGCGACGTCCGCTCGATGACGCCGTGCTCCATCGGCTTGTTCTTGAGCACCTCGTTGGGGCCGTAGAAGCCCTTGTTGACCCGCGTGAGCGCGTAGACGATCGTGTAGGGCCGCAGGAACGTCCCCGGGTCGGTGACAGAGTTGCAGCCGACCTGGCTGAAGTCGCCCAGGCAGACGCCCATCTTCGGGCTGCCCAGATCGTAGGTCTTGCCGCCGACGCGCAGCTTGATGGACTGCCGCTTGGCCGGCTCCCGCACGCCTTCGTAGATGCCCAGGTTGGCGGCCGTGCCCTGGTTGCCGAAGTGCGTCATGTAGCCGCAGAGGCTGTCGCCCAGGTAGGAGGGATGCGGGAAGGTGCCCTTGTCCATCATGACGACGTTCTTCAGCTCGCCGCGGATTGTGCAGCCGTTGCCGAGGATGCAGTTGCCCCTCAGGTAGGCGCCCTGACGAATCTCGCAGTCGCGCCCGATGATGGTCGGGCCTTTGATGCCGACGCCGGGCTCGAGCGTGGTGCCGCCCCCGACGTGGATGCTGCCCGCATCCAGGTACAGGTCGCTGCCGACCACGCGCGCGCCCGACTCGACATAGACCGTGTGGCGCACGCCCTCCTTCGTGCTGCCGACCAGATGCGTGGGCTCGAACACCGCGCCGTCTTCCAGGACGACGTCGAACGTGCCGACGCTGTGGCACGACGCGTTCGGCGCATCGTCGTTCAGCACGGTCAGCCCCTTCTGTTCGGCCTTCCGCTGCTCGATGGTGTCCCGGAGCCAGCCCTTGGCGTAGTCGCCGATGGCCTGGATGGCCGCGTACACCGAGTTGACCTCCGGGCGCTGGAAGAGCGCCTGGTGGGCGAACGGATGGGCCTGGAAGTCGAAGTAGCTCTCCGGCCTCAGTTCCTCGGGCACGTCCTCCGGTCTCAGGTCCGCCAGCACGAGTGCCTCGTCAGCCATTCCTCACCTCCCAGCCAGACTGTTGCTGCGTATCCGCGCGAGTATGAACGTTGCCGCCGGGGCGCCGGTGGCGGCGCTTACCTGCACAGGGCGACCTTCTCGAGCACCTTCTCGTGCAGGGCCTCGTTGGTCGTGGCCACCACGTTCAGCACGGTGTTGATATCGTCGGTGAACTTGACTTCGTTGCCGTCGAAATCGGTGACGACCGCGCCGGCCTGAACGGCGATGAAGATGCCGGAGAAGACCTCGGTGAACGGCTGGGGCGCAGCGAAGTAGCAGTCGATCTTGCCCTCAGCCACGTCGACGAAGCCGTAGGGTCCGCCGTTGGGCAGGAAGAACTTGAAGGGCTCAAGCACCCGGCGGTAGCGGTCGACGAGGGGCAGCAGGAACTTGCGCGGCTTCATCGCGTAGGACTCGATGCTGGCGGGCTCCAACTCGGTGACGGGAGGACGGCCCATACTCGCGCGGTAGTCGGCGTCGAGCCGGAACTTGTGCGCCAACTCGTCGCCCGCCAGCTCGGCAATGAACGCCCCGCGGGCGTCGGCGAAGGCGATCCGGCGGTGGACCACATCACCGACAGCACAGCAGACAGGCTCGAAGTCGGCAGTGTAGAACGCCAGCGTGCTGTACCAGAAGTCGGGGATGCCGTGCTTGAACAGGTAGCTGCCGTCAAACGGGTCCGAGACGCAGTAGAGCACCTCGCCCGGCGCGTCGGCGTTGATCTCCTTGCGACCGGCCTCTTCGGAGAGCATGACGACCGGGCGGCCGAGCTGCTCCAGGCGCCGGATGAAGCCGTCCTCGGCGTCCCTGTCAACCTTGAAGACGTCGGGGTCCCAACTGCGGAACTCGCCCATGCGCTTCTCGACGGTCTCGCCGCCGATGTTCTGCTCGCTCAACGCCGCGACCGTATCGAGGGCCTCGGCCACCGTCGCCAGGTTGAACGCCGTCAGTTCCCCCTCGTCGGCAAAACGTTCGAGCCGCCGCGCGAATACATCGCCCATGAAACGTCTCCCTTCGCTGACGCAGAAGTGCCTCGCCTCGTGCCGCCGGAAATGCGAATGTCGGGGAGATTATTGGGCACACGGTTCCGCTTGTCAAGGTCGCTGGCCCTGCGTCGAGCGAGGACGGTCGCCCGCGAGCCGGCGGGTGCGTCCCGGCATGTGACGGCGCAGGCCGGCGGGATCACCGGCCAGAGGACAGCCGCTTGTCTGCTGTTTGAAAGCTCCGGCCCGACGCACCGCCGGGAGACACCGCGCCTGCCTACGCCGAGTAGACGGTCCGGCCCCGGACGATGGTCTCGCAGACCTCCAGCGTGGCGGTCG
>CAYUDW010000121.1:0-5841 GCA_964442595.1 uncultured candidatus Brocadiaceae bacterium | reverse complement strand
GACGGCGGCAGATGATGCCCGTCCGGTATGATCGAAGCCCACAGCTCGTCGCTGGCCAGTTGCTCCCAGATGTAGTTCGGGTGGCGGGACAGCATGGCGTGAGACCCGTTGCCCAGGTGCGTGGCGAGGCGAGCGCCCGCCTTCACGGCGTCCCGGATCTGATCGGCGTCGGCCCCCGTGTGGCCCAGGGCAACGACGACGCCCTCATCGGCCAGCTTCTCGATGAACTCGATGGCGCCGTTCCGTTCGGGCGCCAGGGTGACGATGCCGATCCGTCCGCCTGCTGCGTCCTGGAATCGGCGGAACTCGTCCCAGTCCGGGTCGCGGGTGTGCTGGAGCGAATGGGCGCCGCGCGGACCGTCTTCGTCCGCGATGTAGGGCCCCTCCAGGTGGATGCAGACGGTCGAGTTGGCGATCTCCTCGTCCCCCTCGCACGACCGGGCGACCGTGCTCACGCACGCCGACATGACCTCGGTCGACTGGGTGCAGATGGTGGGGCAGTAGAGGCCTACGCCCGCTGCGTGGAGGGCCTTTGTGACCGCTGCCACGTCATCGATCGTTGTGTCCTCTCCGCCCAGGTCGTGGCCTCCGAACCCGTTGACCTGGATGTCCAGAAGCGCCGGGCAGACCACGAGGTCCGGGCCGCCCAATGCTTCCGGGGGCGGCGCTCCTTCGACGCGCTGGATGTCCTTTACGAGGCCGTCGTGGATCTCTATGGCGACGGTTGCTTCCGCATCGGTCATCTTGCCGACGACTTGCATGGCACTCCTTCTCCTGCATAGCGAAACTATCGAGGTTAGGCGACGCGTGCCCCGTTGTCAAACGCCGCGCCAATCGCTGCCGGACGTCTCTGAGATGCCCATCAGGGGCGTGAAGAGGGCCGCCCTGGGCCTTCCGGTGGGCGCTCCCACGCCGCTGGGGGAATTGGCCAGCAGCCTTGAGCCTTGACGATGGGCTTCTCTGACCGCTAGAATGAAGCCCTTTCGTGCGTCTGTCAGGCTGCCCGTGCGGCGGCCCGTTTCGAGGAGAAGTGCAGGTGGTCGGCGTCCGCGATACAGAGGACGGCGTGGTGGTGCCGGTGCTGGTTGAGCCGGGCGCCAGCAGAAACCGCCTGTACGGCGAATATGCCGGCCGCCTGAAGCTTTCCGTTACAGCTCCGCCTGAGAGGGGCAAGGCCAACAGGGCGGTCTGCAAGTTCCTGGCTTCGGAACTCGGCCTGAGCAAGTCGCAGGTTCGCATCCTCTCCGGCCACACGGCCAGGCAGAAGGAGGTGCTCATCGAGCGCGTCTCCCGTGACGCGCTCGAGGCCATCATAGCCTGAGCCGCCCTTCGATGGCCCTGACGGCCGGTTCCGGTCGTCATCATCCGTCTTGCCGGTCCCGAGCGGGCCCCTCGTAAGCTCCGCTCGGGCAGACTGGAGACTTCGATTCCGAGGAAACGCCGTGTTCACGAAAGTTGACAGCCAGGTGTCGTTCGTTGACCTGGAACACCAGATCCTGCGCTTCTGGGAAGAGAACCGCACCTTCGAGAAGCTGCGCCGCAAGAACGAGGGCAAGCCGCGCTGGTCCTTCCTGGACGGGCCGATCACGGCCAATAACCCCATGGGCGTTCACCACGCCTGGGGACGCACCTACAAGGACTGCTACCTGCGCTACCACGCCATGACGGGCCACGAGATGCGCTACCAGAACGGCTTCGACTGCCAGGGCCTTTGGGTTGAGGTCGAAGTCGAGCGCGAACTGGGCTTCCAGAGCAAGCGCGACATCGAACGCTACGGCCTCGAACGGTTCGTCGAGAAATGCAAGGAGCGCGTCCGCAAGTACGCCGCCGTGCAGACCGAGCAGTCCATCCGCCTGGGCTACTGGATGGACTGGGACCACTCCTACTACACGATGACGGACGAGAACAACTACACCATCTGGACCTTCCTGAAGAAGTGCCACGAGCGCGGACTGATCTACCGCGGGCGCGACAGCATGCCGTGGTGCCCCCGATGCGGCACCGGCATCAGCCAGCACGAGATGCACGAAGGCTACGAGGAGGTGACCGAGGACGCCGTGTTCCTGCGGCTGCCCCTGCGCGGCCGTCAGAATGAATACCTGCTCGTCTGGACCACGACGCCCTGGACGCTGTCCTCGAACGTCGGCTGCGCCGTGCATCGCGGCCTGACTTACGTGAAGGTCCGGCAGGATGGCGACGTTTACTATCTGGCCCAATCGCGCCTGGACGAGATGAAGTCGCGCGGGCCGTACGAGGTGCTGGCCGAGTTCCCGGGCGCTGAGATGGAGGGATGGACCTACGACGGCCCGTTCGACGAGCTGCCGGCCGCCGCTCCGGCCGTGGACGTCCACCGCGTCATCACGTGGGACCTGGTCACCAGCACGGAGGGCACGGGCATCGTTCACATCGCGCCGGGCTGCGGCAAGGAGGACTTCGATCTGTCCGTCGAGCTGGACCTGCCCGTGATCGCGCCCATCGACGAGGCCGGAGTGTTCCTGGAGGGGTTCGGATTCCTGACCGGACAGGGCGCGGCGGAAGTGAGCGAAGCCGTCTTCCAGAGCCTGCGCGAGAAGGGGTACTACTACAAGAAGGAACCCTACACTCACAGCTATCCCCACTGCTGGCGGTGCGGCACGGCGCTGCTCTTCCGCAACGTGGACGAGTGGTACATCGACATGTCCTGGCGCGACGAGATCAAGGAGGTGGCGAAGCAGATCCGCTGGATTCCCGAGTGGGGCCTGGATCGGGAGCTGGACTGGCTGAACAACATGCGCGACTGGATGATCTCCAAGAAGCGCTACTGGGGCCTGGCCCTGCCCATCTACAAGTGTGAGTGCGGATGGTTCGACGTCGTGGGAAGCAAGGAGGAGTTGAAGAAACGCGCCGTCGACGGCTGGGAGGAGTTCGAAGGCCATTCGCCCCATCGACCGTGGGTGGACGCCGTCAAGATCGCCTGCGGCGAATGCGGCAGGCCGGTCGGCCGGATCCCGGACGTCGGCAACCCGTGGCTCGACGCCGGCATCGTTCCCTACTCCACCGTCGGGTACAGCGAAGACCGCGAGTACTGGTCCAAATGGGTCCCGGCGGACTTCATCACCGAGTGCTTCCCGGGCCAGTTCCGCAACTGGTTCTACGCCCTGCTGTCGATGAGCACGATGATGGAAGGCATCCCGCCGTTCAAGACGCTGCTGGGCCATGCGCTCGTGCGCGACGAGGAAGGCAGGGAGATGCACAAGAGCTGGGGCAACGCGATCGCCTTCGACGAAGCCGCCGAACGCATCGGCAGCGACGTGATGCGCTGGATCTTCTGCAGGCAGGACCCCGTCAACAACCTGAACTTCGGCTGGTCCGTCTGCGACCTGACCCGGCGCAAGGTGTTCAGCACCCTGTGGAACACGTATGCCTTCTTCTGCAACTACGCGCGGCTGGACGGTTTCGATCCGAAGTCGGCGCCCGTTCCTTACGCCGAGCGGCCCGACATAGACCGATGGCTGCTGAGCGATCTTCAGTTGCTGGTGCGCCTGGCGCGCGAACGGCTCGAGGACTTCGACGTCGCCTCCGTAGTGCGGCGCGCCGAGAAGTTTGTGGACGACCTGTCCAACTGGTACGTGCGGCGGAACCGGCGCCGCTTCTGGCGTGCCAGGGGCGTGGATGACCGCGATAAGCTGGCCGCCTACCAGACTCTCCATGAGGCGCTGGTGACGCTCTGCCAACTGCTCGCGCCCCTCATCCCGTTCCTGACCGAAGTCATGTACCGCAACCTCGTGGCCGAGCAGGAGCTCGGCGCGCCGGCGAGCGTGCACCTTTGCGACTACCCCCGGCCCAGGGACGAGTTGATCGACGAGGAACTCAGCCGCCAGATCGCCGTCATTACCTCCTGCGTCTCCGCCGTGCTGGGACTACGCAACGAGCAGCAACTGCGGGTCCGCCAGCCGTTGGCCGAGCTGACTGCCTTGACAGGTGACGCGGAGGCGATCGCGGCGTTGGAGCGGTTCGAGGCTCAGCTCCTGGATGAGCTTAACGTCAAGGCGTTGGAGATCATCAGCAGCGCCGAGGGCGTCGAGCAGCTCGAGCTCGTGCCTGACATGAGGAAACTCGGGCCCAAGCACAAGTCCGACGCCGGGAAGGTCGCCCAGGCCGTCCGCTCGCTCGACCCGAGCGCGGCGGCAAGAACGGTCGAGGCCGGCGAGGCCCTGGCCGTCAACGTGGACGGCAGGGAAGTGCGCGTCGCGCCGGACGAAGTGGCGGTCCGGCGGCAGACGCCCGAGCATCTCGCCGTTGCGGAGGCCGAGGGCGTCATGCTAATTCTGGAAACCCGGATCACGCCCGAGCTCGAAGCCGAAGGCTGGGCGCGCGACACCGTTCGCCACGTCCAGCAACTGCGCAAGGAGATCGACCTCAACATCGAGGACCGCATCTACCTGCACTACGCCACGGACTCCGACGCGCTGGCACAGGCGATCGAAACGTGGCGGCAGTACGTCATGGCCGAGACGCTGTCACTGCGGATGGAGCGTGGGGAAGGGGAGGGCACGTCGAAGACCGTCCGCATCGGCGGCGCGGACCTGACCATCCAGGTGGCGAAGGCGACGGCGGACTGACCGGGTCCTTGCCTCGTCCTCAGTCGGCAGGCGCCCTGACCCCCAGGGCGATCATCCCGTCGATCAGCCCCTGGCGGCGCTTCGACTTCTCCTCCGTGGGATGCGTGCAGACGTCCTCGACTCCCGGCAGCCGCCCGTTGACGATTTCCAGGAACCGGCGGACCGTCATCTCGACGCCGGGCTCCAGCCCCAGGTAGTCGAGGACTCGCGCGTCCAGCGGGTCGTTGTAATCGTCGATTGGCTGCGGCGGATCGTGCCTTTCCAGGATGCGGTCGCACCGCCCATCGGGATGCAGGTGGCTGCACGGGGCGCAGATGAAGTCGGGCCCGATGATGAACCGCGCCGGGAAGTCGATGCTCCTGGTCATCATTCGCACGACGGTGCGCACGCCGTTCTGGCCCGGTCCGCGCACGTAGTCGGGGTCTTCATCCGGCTGAAACCCCCGGACGATGTCCAGCACATGATGCGGCCGAAGGTCGATGGTGTCCACTGCGCTGCCTCCTTGGTCGAAGGTTCGCTGCTACGTCCTGTACCGCATGGCGTCCAGGCCGTCCCACGTGCGCGCGCCGCGGGCGTCCTGCCAGGGGCTGGTGGGCAGCGTGCGCCTGCCCGGCGTCGCCCCGGCGCCGCAGCCGCAGACGTAAGTGGCCGGACCGACGCCCAGATCATCCCCCATACGCTCCCACATGTCCAGGCTCTCCGTGCAGATGGTCACGGGCACCTTGGCATCGCGCGCGCGTATCTCCGATAGGTGGTGACGGTAGATCTCCTCGCGGACGTCGTCCGGGAACGGGCCGATGTGCTGGTCGGCCATCTCGTCGGCGGCGTCCTCGGCGGCCCGCAGGCAGTCCGCGTCGGTCAGCTCTTCTCCGATGCAGCCCTTAAGCTGATCGACCGTCATCCACATCAGGCACGTCAGGCTCAGGTTGTCCGGCTTCGTGCGGCTCAGGGCAAGGTCGACCGTGTAGCTCGCCTCCTCGCGCCAGTTCGGGACGGGGGCGATGGGCTTGAACTTGAACCGCACGGTGATGCCGGCCTCCTGACATCGGCGCGCGGCCTCGATCCGCTCCTCGGTTGTGGCGGACATCGGCTCTATCTGGCGGGACTGCGTCGGCCCGCTCAGGCTCCACGCGATGATCGTGTTCGACGGCGCTCCCGCGTCGATCATGGACTGCACGCGGTCGCTCTTGGTGTGCACGATCAGGTAGCGGTCGCCGGTGCTCTCGAAGAAGCGCATGAG
>CAYUDW010000120.1:7447-10838 GCA_964442595.1 uncultured candidatus Brocadiaceae bacterium | reverse complement strand
TTAAGCCATGGTTTCACTTCCTCAACGCCTGGAATCAGCCGCCGGAGACTTCCCGGCAAACGGCTACCCA
The DNA here is from genome assembly GCA_964442595.1 of uncultured candidatus Brocadiaceae bacterium. GTDB lineage: Bacteria > Planctomycetota > Brocadiia > SM23-32 > SM23-32 > DAOVRD01. The sequence goes on along the minus strand of CAYUDW010000120.1, from coordinate 10,768 downwards.
TCAGGCGGGAGCCTGGCCGGCCGGCTTGCGGTCGGCTGCATTCCATCTCTCTTAGCCGTGCCTTCAGATTGACACCCGCGACCGCCGATGTCAACCCGTCTGTACTCCCCTGCTCGCCGTGGCGAGCACGTCTCCCGACGCGCCGCAGCCGGGCGTGTATGCTGGTGTGCGTCAAAGGCTTTCTCCTGCAACCGTACTCACTCAAGAGGAAGAACTTGCAGGGACCACGAGGACTTGACATCCGTCAGGCCGTGGCGTAAGTAAGACGTGCGTGTCGTGCTTGTCGCCTGCCATCCGCCGCATGTACTGACCGCCGTCCACCAGAGCGGCGAAATGAAGGATGTGGCGGTCGTGAAACTGGAAGCGGTCGAGTAACCGAAGGAGGCCCTGATGAACCGCCGCAAGTTCCTAGAGGCCGTGCCGGCGACGCTCCTGGCTGCACAGGCCTCAGGCCTAGCCATGGCCGCCGGTGATCTCCAGCCCATCGTGCTGCCCGAGCCCGAGACCGAGGGTGGCACGTCCGTCTTGGCTGCGCTCAAGGCACGGCGCACGATCCGCAGCATCAAGGAGGACCGCCTCCCTGTGCAAGTTCTGTCCAACCTGCTGTGGGCCGCCTTCGGCGTGAACCGGGGGCGGGGGCCGTTCGGGCAACTCGGCCGCACGGCCGCCTCGGCCAGCAATTCGCAGGAGATCGACCTCTACGTGGCGCTGCCTGAGGGCGTCTACCTCTACGATGCACCGGCGCATCGGCTCACGCCCGTCGTCGCGGGCGACTTGCGCCAGCTGGCCGGCAATCGTGGCCGTGGCGTCAAGGCCCCCGTCAGGATCATCTTCGTCGCTGATATTGCCCGGTTCGCCAAGGCCGGTTTTCAGGAGCCGGGGCTCGAGGACCCGGAAGTCCAGAAGTCTTACTACAATGTCGCTACGGGGCTCATCGCTGGGAACGTCTACCTCTTCGCCGCCTCCCAGGGCCTGGCGGCATGGTTCCACAACTGCGACAAGCCGGGCCTCACCAACGCGCTTCACCTCCGGCCCGAGCAGCGGGTCCTCTACGCTCAGACTGTGGGCTACGCGGCGTAGACGCCGGCGCTAGGCGGCGTGAGGCCGGCCCGGATGATGGTCGAACTGGTCTGCCCCCGGCGCCGCATGCTGAGCTCCTGGCCAGGGACGCCAAGGCGGGCCACAGCGCGCTGATTCCGCTTCGGCAAGACCTGGCTGACGACCTGAGCAGGTGGCTTAACGAAGAACTCGAGGCCCTACGGGGCGCGGCCGAGCACAAGGACGTACCCCTGCCGCTGAATCTGCCTGTGCACGAGCCGCTCTCCTCCGTGCCCCGCAACCTGATCAAGAGCTTCAACCTGGACCTGGCGGCGGGGGGGGTCCCGAACAGGGACAAGTGCGGCCGGACGGTCTACTTCCACGCCGTGCGCCGCACCTTCGGCACCCACCTCAGCAAGAACGGTGTCCCGCCGCGCACAGCCCAGGCGGCAATGCGCCATTCTTCGCTCGACCTCACCATGAACGTCTACATGGGCGACAGATCCCATGCAGAGCCTGAGAACCTTCACTCCTCCGACTCGCCCTCGACTGCCGTGGTGGCCTCTGTGACCTGCCCACGCCTCCTGGCGGTGAAGGGCAGGACATTGAGTCCGAGGTAACTGAGACAGGAGAAGAGAACGCCCGCGACGATCACCTCATCGGCATTCCCGATGAAGGGCAGGTTGTCGGGGATCTCAACGAGGCCGATGGTCAGGTTGAGCAGGAACAGAACTGACCCCAAAGCGCCAGCGAGGGCCACAACCTTGCCGACACAGCTCTTACCCCGTTCCTGCACGACTGCGGCCGGTTCCTGCGTCATCGGTCATCCTCCCCCTGCGTGCATCGCCTGTGACGCAGCTTCCCGTATACCTTCTCGGCAGCTGCTACCCGCCACCACGGGCGCTCCAGTGTGCTTACGGCTCGACCTACTTGGCCCTGCCGATCGACTTCAGATACTTCTTCGTCTTCTTCAAGCCCAGGGCGGTAGCCTTGCTCTGCACGCTGGCCGCTTTCCGGTTCAGTTTCTTCGCGACCTCGGCCGTGCTGGTGCTGCGGAACAGCTTCTTCAGCAGCTTCACCTCGTCCTTCGACCACGCCCCGCTCTTCTGCTTGCGCTTGGCCATCGCCATCTCTCCCCGGCAGCTGGATGATGCGTAACGCAGCACACGTTACTGGCAGACAGCCACACATGCAAGGTAGTTGTCCCACCGCCCGCCCCGCCAGCCCCGGCGGGGGGCATATCACCGGCCGTGGGGCGGGGGCAGGCCAGGCACCCACGCCCACGAACACAACACGCGCTCAACAGCTTGACGGCGGTTGAGGAGAGGCATAGCATCGGAGCAGACGGTCCTGGGGCGGCCGCGCATTAGGGTAGGCATGAGGCCCTGCCCGGTAGTAGTTACTCCCGCGCCCTGCTGGGCCAACAGGGGCCTCTTGCCGGGCGACTGTTTGGCCGCACCGAACAGAACGGTGCTTTTTCTTCGCGGCTTTGAACTTCCAGGCAGGTTGCGGTGTCCTTAAGAGTGATGGCTGATTCGAGCTCGTCCGACTGTCAGCTGATGGAGCGCATGCTCGCCGGCGACGCTGGGTCATTCGACGAGCTGGTGCGACGTTGGCAGCCGACGCTGCACCGGCGTTTACTACAGCTGGTCAGGGACGAATACGCAGCTGAGGATCTCCTCCAAGAGGTATTCCTGAGACTTTGGACGCGGGGCAAGCAATGGAGCGGACGAGGCAAGCTCATCCGTTGGCTCCTGCGAGTTGCGACCAACCTGGCACTGAATCACCTGCGGTCCATGCAGCGCCGGCGCTGTGTCCCGCTGCAGGGCCCCGCTGGTTCGGGCTATGGGCGCAGTGACGAGGATTACGAGCCACTTCTGCCCGGCTGGATGGTGGATAGGGCCTCACTCAGGCCGGACGAAGTCATGCTGAAGGACGAACAGTACGAACAGTACCGTGCCGAATTTGATGCGCTGCCGGACGACAAGCGAGAGGTGCTCAGGTTGGCCCACGAGGCCGAGATGGATGTCCAACAGATAGCCGATGAGCTCGGCATCCCACACGGGACGGCAAAATCGCGCCTCCACTACGGACGGAAGGAACTTGCAGAAAGGCTAAGACGCCTGAAAGAAGGGGAAAACCCATGACGGCAACGCAATATGTCGCGTCCTGGCACAAGCGATCGTACGATGCATTCCTGAATGAGCAGCTACCTCGGCTGATTGCCTCTCGCCTGCCGCTGGAGGCCTTCGAGGTTACGCCATCAGGCCCCTACGCCTGCCA
>CAYUDW010000120.1:0-7347 GCA_964442595.1 uncultured candidatus Brocadiaceae bacterium | reverse complement strand
CCACTCCTCCAGCACAATGACCCCAACCGGCAGGTGATGGGCGTCAACATGATGCGCCAGTGGGTGCGAGTCGACGGCACGGAGCCTGCACTTGTGCAGACCGGGAACGAGCCGGACGAGCCCGACTTCTGGTGCGGAGCGAATCTCCTTACGGCCTACGTCTCGTGGGGGGAGGATACGTTTGAGGATGCGGTCGTCATCAGCGAGTCCTGCGCCCGCCGATTCAGCTTCGAAGGGCTCGTCGAGCCGGGCGATAAGGTATCAAACCGCCACGGCGCAAAGGGAGTAATCAGCAGGATCCTCCCGGACGATGAGATGCCGCATCTTCCTGATGGCACACCCGTCGAGATCGTCTGCGATTTCATTGCCCTTCACGCACGGATGAACCTGGGGCAGCTCCGTGAAGCCATTCTCGGGCGCATCGCACGCGTGGAAGGACGCACAGTCGTTTCCGCGCCTTTCAGCGGCCCCACGGATGCAGAAATCCACGAGCGGCTTGCCAGAGCCGGTCTGCCGGAGAACGGCATGGTGACGCTTCGCATGGGCCGGGACGGACCTGAGCTCGAGCGGCCCAGCACAGTGGGGTGGGTCTACTGGGGGTTGCTGCACCACCTGACGCGCAGCAAGCTGTATGGCTCCTCGGCGCACAAGGGGATGAGACAAGGCCACATGGAGTACTACGCGCTGCGTGACGTCGGAGCTTTCGAGACCATCGCCGAGACATTCAACACCCGTGCGGTGGTGCGCAAGGCAGCTGATCAGTTGCCAGCGCAGCTCGCTGCAGGTGACGTCCAGCAGTCGGGGCCCCCCTCGCCGGCCTTGCTGGAGCTTCAACGCCGGCTCTCAGCCGGAGGGGTCCGTGCAAAGCTGGAACGGGGAGAACTTCGCTTTAGCCTTGCTGAGCCCGATGGAGAGGCTCTGGAGCTTGCGTCTCCAGTGTCACACCCGTGGCTCCGGGAGCTGGAACTGAAGTGCGTCGGCGTGATGCCGGACATGCACGAGTTCCAGGCTCTGGCAGATGCCAACGCCCAGCTCCAGCGCGTGCTTGAGGGACGTGCCCCTGAGAGCTTGGTCACGAGTTCGCGGCGGAACCTGGAGCGGGCGGTCGGACGATGCTTCAGTGCCCTTCTGCGTCCCGAGCACTTGCGGCCGGGAGGCCAGGTGTTGTTCAGCGGCAGGACCATCATTGCGCCAGCCGCAAACCTGGGCGCAGATCAGCTTGGTGTCCCGGACGCACTCGCATGGATGATCTTCGGGCCCCTCCTGGGCCGTGAGCTCGGCGACAAGCAGAGCGTCGACCGACACACCAAGCGAGCAGCTGCAAGGCTGGACGACATCATGGCGCGGTCATGGGTGATCCTGAACCGTGCGCCCACGATGGAGACCACAGCACTCCTGGCGTTTCGGCCGGTCAGAGTCCCGGAGCGTGCGTTCCGCCTGCACCCGCTGGCATGCCGGCTTATGAACGCCGACTTCGACGGCGATGCGGCTGCCGTGTTCCTACCGATCACTGCGGCAGGGCAGCGAGAAGCAGAAGAGAAACTGTCCATTGCTGGCCATCTCCAGCGCGATAGGACCCTTATCGGAAGTCTTGTCCCGGGCGGTGATCCGATCTGGGGTCTGGCAGAGCTCGGCCGAACGAAGGAAGGACTTCGCGAGATCGTGTCCATTGCGGGCGCTGATGTGCGGGCACCAGAAGGTTTCGTGACGCGCGGCACCATTGTCCAGGCTATGGAGGAGGTGTACACGTGCAGGGGTGCCGCGGAAACCTTGAAGGTCCTGGAGCAGCTCGTGCGCCTCGGGTTCGATGCGGCCAAGCGCTCGGGGGCCTCGATGGCTCCCCTCAAGGGCGGGTCCATCCCCCCGGTCACCGAGCCGAAATCCATGGATATGGATGATTGCCGGGCTTGCATGGATGAGATGGACGACGAGCTAGTGTCGCGCACGGACTACGATTCGCCCGAGATCGGCCCGCAGCTCCTTGCCGTCAAGAGCGGCGCGCGCGGCACTCCTCTGCAACTGCGGAACTGCCTGATGGGCTGCGTGGTGGCGGACATCAGGCACCAACTCGTCTTCATCCGGCATGGCTTCATTGAGGGCACGACGCCTTCTGAGCAGTTCGCCCGCACGGTCGGCGCTCGCAGGGGACTGGGCGAAACGGCTCTGATGTATGCGGACTGGGGCGCTCAGTCGGCGGCTGCCAAGGCGCCGAAAGGCTACAACGTGCTGGTTAGGGCGATCCGCTCGTCGCGCCCGGGAGCCGTGCTCGCCCGCGCGGCATCCACCGGCGCAGCAGATCCATTGACTGATCTGGACGCGCGGCTGTTCGTGGGCCTCAGTCCCTGACCCTGACTCTTGGCAGCGGAGACATGGGTGCGTCGGGCGTGCAGGGATACGCTCCCATGCAAAACCCTCCGCCCCGCCGGCCCGCGCGGGCGGGGGCACTCGATGGCTAGGTCGGCAACGGCGAGCACTACGCCAAAGCAGTGAGGAACAGCTCCTGCCAGGTGGGAAGGAGCACGATATCGATCTCCCGGAAGCCGTAGGAACTGACCAGTTCCGTCAGGCTCTGTCTGTCGAACTGTGCGCCTTCGTGATACCATGCATCCACTACATCCTCCGGATCCAGATCATCCGGCCCTATGGAGGTCTCAATCCGAGTCTGCCGTCCTAGCTCCCTTGTAAGCGCCTCGCCGGATGGACTGCCGGAATTGACCGAATAGAGTGTGTTTCGTTCCAGCAGCGGGGACGCACTCCGCTTGGTGACCCGGAGGATCAGCCGCTGGCCGTCTCGGCGGACCTCCCTGGACAGAAGCGGCTTGGCCTGCAACACATGCTGCCAGTCCTGCTCAAGGATGGCAACGCTACCCCCGGGCTCCAGCACCCGCCGTATTTCCTTCATCATTCCGTGCACGCCCTGCCAGTCCATGCTTTCCAACAGACCGAGCAGTGACACGCCGTCAAACTCCCGGTCGCCAAAAGGTAGACCTTCAGCGCCTCCTACCAGGAACGTGGCGTTCCGAACCCCAAGCCTTGACGCGTTCTCGCGGGCAAGTGCGACCATGTTCGGTGCGGCGTCAACAGCCACAAGCTCCTGCACGTGTGGAGCCACGTATAGCGCAGGCTGACCTGTGCCGCATCCAATGTCTAGGACTCTATGCCTCCCTTTGAGGGCCTCGACGAACAACTCAACCGACGCACGATGGCCAGGATGGAGCTCCTCAAGGGTCCCCGGGCGCACGGGTCCAGCCGCATCCGGGTGCGCGTTGAAGAAATCCCACATCGCAACCTTGCGTGGCTTGATCTTCGCCGACATTGCCGATTCGCCCTCTTGGACAATAGGTCCCGCTCATCACGGGGAACCGCCCGCGATGATACTGGCTGCGGGCGTGGCTGGCAAGAAGTCCTCTGGGTCCCCGCCCGAGGCACAGCCCGCCCCGCCGGCCCGCCCAGGGGGAGATGTGGACACCGGCCATGCAGGCAGGGCTGGCATCGAGGAGACTGAGCTTCCGAGAGGTATTCATGGCCGGGATAGGACGGGTCGTCTCTGTCGTTGTGCCGGTTGACCTGCGCCGCTGGCCGGGTACAATTCAGGGGCATAGACGAGTCGCTTAGCAGCAGTAGGTGACGGAAGCACCGTACGGGGCGGAGATGAGCCGATTTCAATCCCGCTGCTATGTATATCACTCGCCGGGCGACGTGCGGCTTGAGTGCTGGGATCTCGAATGCGGCTCCACGGATATCATGCTGCGCATCGACGTCTGCGGCCGCTGCGGCACGGACCGGCGCATCTTCCGGAAGGGGCACCGGCGTGTGCGCACGCCGGCGGTGCTGGGGCACGAGCTCGTCGGGCGCGTCGTTGAGGTGGGCAAGCGGGTTGCTCAGCTGCGAGACGGGATTGGCTACCTTGAAGGCCAGAAGCTCGATACGAGGCGACTGGAGTTTCGGGAGGGCCAGCGTGTCACTGTCCAGGGCCGGGTGGCGCAGCATCGCGACGGTTTGATGCTTATGAAGGACCCGATCCAGAACCTGAGCTTCCATATTCCCGGCGCTTACGCGCAGCACATGAAGGTCCCGGCCGAGATGATCCGGGCGGGGGCGGTCCTTGCCGTGCCCGAGAGCGTAAGCGACGAGGAGGCGGCCCTCACCGAGCCGGCGGCCTGTGCGCTGGAGAGCATCTTTGCCACGCCGCACGCGGTCGGAGTGGACCGGGACGGGCGCCACCTTGTGCGGAACGGGATCAAGCAGGGCGGCCGGACGCTCATACTCGGCTCCGGCACACTGGCCATGGTCTACGGGAAGCTAGCCACGATCGACGGAGCGGCGGAAGTGACGTTCCTGGTGCGTTCTCCGGCCAAGGCAGACCTACTGCCCCGGCTCCTCGGTGATTGGCTCAGGGTCAGGATCGTCCCGGGCTATTCCGACCGGCCGCTCCCTGAGAAGCTGGAGATCGAAGCCGAGCTGGAGAAGGAGCTGGAGGAGGCCACCGGCGGCGAGCTGTTCGACGACGTGATACTCGCATGCTCCTCGCTGGACGCCCAGCGGTTGATGTTCCGTCTGCTGAATCCCTACGGGTATGCGGTCGCCGCGTGCTTCGGCGGGGTCCAGGAGCCGAGCCAGTCGGCGGAGGTCGACCTGCTGCACTACCGGATCGGTAAGGCCGTCGGCACGAGCGGGTGCTCGACGCGGACGATGGAGACGATCCTGAACTGGCTGGAGATCGGCAAGCTGTCCCTGGAAGGGCTGGTCTGCGCCCATCACTACACGCTGGATGACGATCCGGCGGAGTTCTTCACGACCAAAGCGGACGGGCGCAAGCCGATGCTTTATCCCTGGGAGTAGGCCGTGGGCCGCGCCGCGGGCATGGCCCTCCCGAAGGGCCGGCCGGCGTTCTTGCGGCTTGAGGAGGTCGTCTTCGGCACCTGAATCGGGAGGGCCCCATGGACAAGGAATACAGGGACAAGGACGGGCGCGTGCTTGCCAAAGAGGAGGTGCACAACATCCCGCCGGAGGAGCTGTCCGAGCGTTCCGGCGTCCCGCTCAACATCCTTCAGGACACGGAGAACGTCTACGAAGCCATCGCTGAAGTGATGATCGAGACGATTCTGGCGGCAGGCGAGGGGAAGGTCACGATGATCCTGCCGGTGGGCCCCGTCGGCCAGTATCCCGTCTTCGCGCGGAGGGTCACCGAGCGGCGAGTCGACTGCCGGAACCTGTGGACCTTCAACATGGACGAGTTCCTGGACCGGAATGGGCGCACGATCCCCGAGTCACACCCTATGTCGTTCCGCCGGATCATGATGGAGGCATTCTTCGAACGGATCCCCCCGGATCTGCGGATGCCCATCGAGCAGATGCACTTCCCCCGGCACGACAATGCAGAAGCGATCGACAGGGCCTTCGACGAACATGCTCCGGACGGGGTCCACCTCTGTCTGGCGGGGGTCGGTCCGGAGGGGCATTTCGCGTTCAACGAGGACCCGAACTTCCGGCACGTGGAGGTTCCTGAGGAGGAGTTCCTCGCCGATCGCACCCGGCTGGTGCTGGTGAACACCTCCACCGTGGACATGGACGCGCTGGTGGCCAGCTCGGGGGACCGCTCAGCCGTGCCGCCGTTCGCCGTGACTATCGGACCCCATGACGTCCTGCGGGCGAAGCGAACCGAGGTGATTTTCTTTGCCGGGCCTTTCCAGCGCTATGCGCTTCGCGAGATGCTCTTCCGCAGGCCGACCATGCACTTCCCGGGGACCCTTCTCAGGTTTCGCAAGCGTCCTGAGGGCAGCCTGGGGCCGCAACGCCTGACCGTCTGGGCCACGGTAGTGGAAGCGGCGCCAGTCGTCACGCAGACCGTCTAGCCGGCCGTGAGGGAAGTCGCCTTGCTTTCTCGCTGCCACCGCTCGATAGCGGCCGCGGCCCTACGTATCAGTCCGCATGCGAGACCGGCTGCAGAACGCAAGGTTATCTGCTCAGAAGGCCACTGGCAGGGAGGACGACGGATGGGAATGCTCAGGATCCTGGCCATTGGCGCACACCCCGACGATCTGGAGATCCTGTGCGGAGGCACGCTGGCCCGCTTCGCCCAACTCGGATACACGGTCTTCATGGCCCACATGATGAACGGCGACAAGGGCCACGTCAGCATGGACCCGGCGGAGCTGGCGCGGGTCCGGCGCCAGGAGGCGGAAGCTGCCGCGTCCATCATCGGGGCACAGTCCATCGGCCTCGGCTACCCTGACGGGACGCTTTTCTCGGACCTGGCCGCCCGGGAGCGGGTCATTGACCTGATTCGCGAGGTCCGCGCCGACGTGGTACTTACGCACGCGCCTCAGGACTACATGTCGGATCACACTACTACTTCCGAGATCGTCCGCGATGGCAGTTTCTACGTCACCGCGCCGCTGTTCCGGACGCAGCACCCCGCCATCGCCGAGGCTCCGCCGCTGTACTTCATGGACACGCTGGCGGGAGTGCGGTTCACGCCGTCGGAGTACGTGGATATCTCGACGACTTTCGACAGAAAATGTGAAATGCTTCGGTGTCACAGGAGTCAGCTCCAGTGGCTTCAGGAGAACGCCGGGGCGGATATCCTCGAGCAGGTGCGGATCACGGGCCAGTTCCGGGGGCTGCAGTGCGGCGCCGAGTACGCAGAGGCGTTTGCCCGGTACGAGGCATGGGGCCGGCAGCCGCCCGCGCGGGTGCTGCCGTAAAGGAGGCGAAGGATGCGGCTCCATCAGAAAGTGGCGGTGGTGGCCGGTGGGGGGGGGTAACGGCCAGGAGCACCCCTTCCCTGAACGATTCTGACCGGTGGAACGCCCACAGGGCGGCCTCCAGGCTCTCCACCACGTAGCCCGCCCCCTTTGATCTCGGGCGGCTCGCGGCTGGCATTCGACAGTCGTTTGAAGCTGGAACTCCATGGGGCAAAGATCACGACTGATGCCGGGCTGCTCGCCTATCGCGAGTTGGATCAGCGCTTGGGACTGACCCAGTCGGCCGCATGGAAGCTGGTGGATGTTCGCACGGGCATCTGGGAAGTCGGGGGGAGGAAGACGGGCCAGCCCCCAGGCGGAACAGTGTGTGTTTACCCAGTCCACCTGGACCAAGGGCAGCCCGGCCGAGGGGGCCGGCCGTCATCCTGAGACGCCGTGAGTAGTGCGCAACTGGAGTGCCAAACACAGACATGCCACGGGGAGACCCCGAATGGTCGATCGGACGGCCGTGGACGACCCCGTCAACCATCCGGTGCACTACACCAGCCATCCCTCCGGGGTGGAGCGCATCGAGAGAGCATCCGCCTGGCCATCTCCCGCTGGGACTTCTCCGTCTCCCCCGGCCGGCACCTGACCGGAA
>CAYUDW010000119.1:7256-10898 GCA_964442595.1 uncultured candidatus Brocadiaceae bacterium | reverse complement strand
CTAGTCTGACTGAGGGGCGCCCGAGGCGTTCCATTCGGTCCGGCCGCCGGTGATGAAGAAATCGCTCTCTCCGTCCGGTCCCATCCGGACCCCGGCGCGCTCCGCGCCCTCGAGGTCCAGGAGACTCACGCCGAGCCAGCCTCCGCCATCGAACACCTCGAAGCGCTTCTTCCCCGCCGAGTCGAACATCTTGATTCCGCCGTCGTCGCCCGCTTCGCTCACCTCGAAGCGCTTCTTCCCCGCCGAGTCGAACATCTGCATTCCGCCGCCGTCGGCTGCCTCGCCGAAGGAGAACCGCACGTTCCCTCGAGGATCGCACATTTGGAACCCGCCACCGTCGGCTCCCTCGCCGAGGGAGAACCGCACGTTCCCTCGGGGATCGCCGATCTGCAACGCGCCGCCGTCGGGTCCTTCGCCGAAGCCGAATCGCTTGTTCCCTCGGGGATCGACCACTTCCAAGCCGCCGCCGTCCGGGCCTGGACCCATGTAGAAGCGCCGCAGCCCGGCGGCGTCGTGAAGCGCCAGGGCCACGCCCTTCTCCTCGTTGACCAGGCTCAAAACGGCCCGAGCCACTCCCGCAGCATCGCGCACGACCAGACCGTACCCCCCTTCGCAGGCACCCAGGCAGGCCCGCTCAACGCCGTCCTCCCCCACGATAACGAGAGCGGTCGCGCGGACCTCGGTGGGCGCTGCCGCCGGTGCGGCGGGTGGCGCCGCGGCTTCGACCTGCCTGCCGCCCGCAACCGAGACGACGATCTGTGAGCAGATCCCGCCCAGAAACGCCGCCAGCATTAGTGCGCCAAATGCCCTGCCAGCCCTCTTCCCTTGCATGTCTCCACCCTCCCAGTGTGATGCGGCCGAGCAGAACCCCCCCGCCCGGCCAGCGGGATTCTAAGGGTCGTCGGCTGACTTGTCAATGAGGACAATGGCGTAGCTCCACACGTGGTTGCCCTGTGCCGGGCCCCGCCCTTCGTGGTCTAACGCAGGAGAAGCGAGGACGGTAACAGGATGCCATGCCTGCAGGCGGCTTGGCCTCGGCTGGACGTTGTGCTGCAGGAGACTCCATCCGCGCGCCGGGTCCGGGCTCCGCAGTCGCGCGCTGCTCCGATTCGAGAGCGGCCGCCTGCTCCGTTGCGGCGTCCTCGGGCATCGGCTGCTCCAGCGTATTGCCCGCAAGCATATCCTGAACCTGCTTGTCGATGACACGCTCGACCATGTCGTCGATGTCTGCAACCGTCTTCCCCTACTCCCACCGGTACCTGACATTCGGCATACCGGAGTAGAACACCGTTGCTCCTTCCCTGATGTAGTCAGGAGCAAAGGACCCCAACGCATCGAAATCGGGATTGAGAACCACTTGCGTCCGTCTGTGGTGGCCCGTCGCGATCGCGACCATGCCGCGACCCGGGTCACGCAACTCCCCACGGAAATCGCACTCCATCGGCACCCATACGCCATCCACCTCTTCGAAACGGACATTCCTGATGGAATTCAGATTCGTCATCCCTCTCCGAAGGGGTCCGCGGCCGTAAATGTCACCCTCCCGTTTGTGCACTTCCGCTTGCGCCATGTTGTACCCGTGCGACGGGTCTATCCAGACCGTGAAGTCTCCGCGTTCCGTCGACGCTTCCAGGACGTAGCAGTCCGACTCCCCGACGCGCTCCTGTTTCTCACGCATCTTGAGAGAGCGAGCCCCAGACAGCGCGGCATCCACTCTGACGTCCCAGGTCTCGTCCAGGTAGCCGTTCAGCCCGGCCTCCCGACCTCCGTTGAACGTCGGCCCCGGCGGCTTCTTCTGCCCTTCCTCGATGATCACGATGTCTCGTTCGGGCGGATTGGAAGCCAGAGAAGTGTTGTTGACGAACCGCTTCCCGTCCCACAACCAGCTGGCGAAGGTTGGGTTCTCCTCGCTGACATTGGGTTTCTTGAGCGTGCTTCCCCATCTCTTCATCTGCACGTAGACGCGATCACCATCCGTCCCTCTCTCGGTTAAGCTGTAGAGGTCGCTTGCTGTCACTTGTTTCCCCTTATCCATCCCCTCGAACTGGGTATGGGTTTCGCTCTTCGTTATGGATCGGGAAAGAAGGTCCTGGTTTGCCTTGTACCTGGCCAGCACGTCCTGGGGAGTGGGCACGTCCTCCGCAGTCGCGCGGACCTCGGTGGGCCCTGCCGCCGGTGCGGCGGCTGGCGCCGCGGCTTCGACCTGCTTTCCGCCCGCAACCGAGACGACGATCTGTGAGCAGATGCCGCCGAGAAACGCCGCCAGCATCAGTGCGCCAAGTGCCCTCCCGGCCCGCTTCCCTTGCATGCCCCCACCCTCCCAGTGTGATGCGGACGAGCAGGACCCCCCTGCCCGGCCAACCGAATTCTACGGGTCGTCGGCTGGCCTGTCAATGTAGGCCATGCCGTAGCTCCACACGTGCTTGCCCCGTGCCCGGGCCCGCCCTTCGTGGTCTAACGCAGGAGAAGCGAGGACGGAGCGGAGTGGACGTTCTCGCCGGGGCGGGCACGCCCGCCATTGCTTTACGGTGCGCTCGTGATGGGCAACGAGTTGACGGACAGCGGCGGCGGCACTATCGTGATAACAGAGGCTGGAAGGCCCCGGGGCATTGGCCCCCAGCTCCGGACGTCGTCAGGCAGCGGCTCCCTGGCTCCGCTCCCCTCTGCCAGAAAGGCGGCAGCAACATGGCTCTCCGTCTCGCCGTCATCATCCTGATGGCCATTCCGGTCGCAGGCACGCCGGACCAAGCGGCAGCGCCCGTGAGCACGACCGGGCCGGTCGGGATCGCAACCTTCGAGTGCGTTGGACTGTACTGGCATCCCTCGGGGGGCGGCGAGCAGATCCCGTGCAATGTCGTGTACCGGGAGCAGGGGGCCGCGCAGTGGCACAAGGCCCTGCCGTTGTGGTACGACAGGAGGAACGGCGAGTACCGCGGCAGTCTGGTCAACCTGAAGCCGGGGGCGACCTACGAGACGCGGCTCTCCCTTGGGGGCACCGAGAGTGGCGAATCCATCACCGTCGCCACGTGGAAAGAAGACTTCCCGATCGCCAGAACGGTCCACCTCCCGCACGGCAGCTCGGCGGAACCGTACACCATCGTCCAGGGGGGAGCGGCGGAAGGATACGTGCTGTACACCTCTGCGCCGAATGGATGGACGACGATCAACGTTGCCGACCGGAGCGAGAACTGCGTCAAGGTCAGGGCCTCGTACGTGATCGTCAGGGGCCTGATGCTGAAGGGAGCACAGCGGGACGGCATTGACCTGCGGGATGTCCACGACGTCGTCATCGAAGAGAATGACATCAGCGGATGGGGCAGGAAGAACAGGTTGGGGTTCGGCAAGAACGAAGATGCCGGGATCAGGGGGTCCGGGCAGTTGCAGCGAATCGTGATCCAGCGCAACAAGATCCATCACCCAAGATACGATTCCAGCAATTGGGAAGAGGAGAACGTCCAGGGAAGCCATCCCGGCGGGCCGCAAGGGATCGTCTTTGGCGAGAATGCGGGCAATCATGTCTTCCGCTACAACGAGATCTACTCGGATGAGGACCACTGCTTCAATGACGGCATGGGCGATTGGCACAACTTCAGCACGAACGGGTTCCCCGGCCCCGACACGGACGTGTATGGAAACATCGTG
>CAYUDW010000119.1:0-7156 GCA_964442595.1 uncultured candidatus Brocadiaceae bacterium | reverse complement strand
GCGAAATGCCGCTTGGCGTCATCACGTGCCTGGCGGCGTGGGGAGCGCCGTTCACCGAAACGGTGAGCTACAACAACATCTGGCATACGTACACAAGCGCCCGGGGCAAGAGCATCTGGGCCGGCAATACGAGCAAGCGGAATACCTTCGACTATGACCTCTGCAATAACCGCGTGCTGGCTTACGAAGGGGCCGAACCGCACCGGATCAAAGGAGTTCCTGTCTACGCGCCGGGGAACGGCCCCGCCAGCGGCTCCGGCGGCATGTACCAGCTTGACAAATCGAGCCCGGGCCACGACGGGGGGATCGTCATCCCGAACTTCAACGACGACTATGAAGGTGCCGCACCTGACGTGGGCGCGCATGAAGCCGGCTCGCCACGGATGGAGTTCGGCGTAGACGCCCACAGGCCCTCAAGATGACACGGCCCGGCAAGCGCCTGTCTTGCTCGCCCCGCAGTTTCCACAGAACCGGATCGGCCGGCCGCGGCTTCTCAAGTAGGGCTTCTTCCGGCCGCCCCCATCCCCCACCGCCAGGCCGCAGACGGGGGCTACTCGATCGGGACAGCGGCCTTGTAAAGCCTGAACTCCCCGATCTCGACCACTCCTGGCATACCGTGGTTGGACAAGACCTCAAGCTTCAACTGTCTGGCCACGGGGGCCCCCCTGGCGGAGAACTCCGGATAGATCGGCCATATGGGAAAGACCCGGCCCTCCTCCCGTGAGTAACGGCTGTACGTGCCGATCTCTTGCCATACGTCCTTCTCTGAGAGGCGGCCGTAGAGCTTCATCTCGCGGGGGCTGCAGGCGCAGCGACGTCCGTTATGGCTGACGTTGATCATAAAGGCACCAAGCGGGATCGGCTCGTCGCCAGGCAGGTCAATGGCAACCCAGCCCGTCGTCTGTCCTTTGGCGGGCCGCCACGAGTTCGAGTGGGCACCGTCGACGAGGTGCGCGGCAAACCCGGCGGCTGCCTTCCTGGCGTCGACCTCCTTGCTCCGGCTGGGATAGTGCTCGTCCGCGTCGATCGAGCAGGGGTCCCGATCCTCGCTGGAGAACCCCACAACCCGCATGCCCCTCACCTCCGGCAACAGGGGGATGTTGCCAAGGCCCCATTTGCCCGAGGCGCCGACGCCGCTCAAGACCGACTCGCGGGCACCGAAGTCCTCCCCGTCAGGCGCGGTCCCGGCCGCCGGACATCCCGCAATCAGCCGGAAGTCGCCCTTACCGGGCGCGCGGAACAGGCTGGACTCGTTGTCGAGCATCCCCTTCGCCTCGACCCCGCGAAGCGCCGAGTTCTTGCGCAGCTCGTCAATGTCGGTCCACATGGTGCCCCAGCCGTCCGTCCTGTCGCCGAAGAAACCCGGCCACCCGGCCGGCTGACGGTAGTAGTTGCCGATGAACTGATTGTCCTCGCCCACCGTGCCGACGAAGGTGCCGATGATGTTATCAACCAGGAGGTTGCCCTCGATCCGCATGTGGTAGCTGGGGTAGCCGCTCTGAAGGTAGCCGATGTGCTCGGTGGCGTAGACGGTGTTGTGCCGCGAGACGCCGTAGGCCGACTGCTTCGGGTTCAGTCCGAACTCCGAGCACCAGCCGACGAAGTTGTCCTCGGTGTAGATCGGGGCTCCCGTCTGCTCGCCCAGGGGGCCTCCTGTGCTGAGGACCTGTCCGCCGGTATCGGTGTTCATGTAGTTGACCTCAATGCCGAGGTACGCATTGTGCACGCAGATGTTGCCGCGGATGTAGGCGGGATCAGCCAGGACATGGCACCTGCCGGGATGGCTGTTATCAACGATGCGCACGCCCGACTTGTCAAGCCAGTAGAAGAGGTTCCTCTCGATCACCGTGTTGTGGATGGGGACCTTGTCGGATGAGCGCACATCGAACAGGACTCCCATGCACTCCTTGTTGCCCATCACGTAATAGATCGTGTTCCGGCGTATCGTGCAGTCGGAGACCGCGATCAGCCAGATCCCGCGCGAGGGCTCGCCCTCCCCTTGTAACGAGTCGCTGATGTGATGGATGACGTTCCTCTCGATCAGGATGTGGTGCGCCTTGGGGCCCCGCACGAACATGCCATTCTGCCTGTAGTTCCTGACCCGGAGCCCGCGAATGGCGACGTACGGCGTCCGGATTTCAATGCCCGTCTTCATCTTGAACTGGCCGTCCAGCACGGCGCGCTCCCCCTCGGCGCTCTGCAGCGTGAACGGGGCGCCTCCAGCCCCGCCGTTTTCGTCGAGCTTCAGCTCTTCGTTGTAGACGCCGCCTCGCACGTTGATGGTCACGCCGGGGCCGGCGGCCTTGAGGGCCCGAGCAATCGTCTTCCAGGGCTTCTGGGCTGAACCCTCGGCAGCATCGTCGCCACCCGGCGAGACGTAGTGGTCCCCGCCCGGGACGACCACACTAGCGAAGGTGCCTTCCCCCTGCACATCAACCGAACGGACGCCAGCACGTGCGGCCGTGACGCCTCCCAATAGCACCAGAGCCAAGAACGCAACCACCCCTGGCCTTCCCTGCCGAACTGCTTCAAGAATGCCCTTCATATCGCGCCCCTGCTCACAAGCCACCGGCAGGCCCTATTCATTCAGCCGATTCTTACGGAGCGGCCCTCTCTGGAGCATATCGGTTCGTGTTCAGTTCATGCAAGTCCGTGGCATGCGCCGGGCAATGGCTGCGCCAGCAGCCCCGGCGGCATGTACCAGCTTGGCGGATCGAGCCCGGGCCACGATGGGTGGCGGCGGGCCGGCCGGCGAGGAAATCCCACCGTTCCCGTGCCTTGAGGGCAGCAGCGGGCCGCCTTGCCCTGACGCCCCCTCTAGCGCCCGGGAAGGAGGAAAGCCCTGTCTTGCTCGCTCCGCAGGTCCCACAGAACCGAATCGGCCGGCCGCTCGACGCTGTCGGCAGTCACGAGCCGTCCTGCCGGAACGCCCTGCACCAGAGGCGCGCCCACGACCATTCGGAGGGGCAGCGCATTGCCGGGCCCGATCGGCACCGCGGGATGAATCTCCGGCTCCAGGTGCTCCGCATCGACCTGTCGCCCCGTGCGCAGTACATCCTTTGCGCGCACCACCACGTCGACACGCGGTCGGTAGTCCGTCAGGGAGCCCGAGGACCCGCCGGACGCAGCCGCCAGGATCGCTGTCGGCGTCTCGACGCCGCACAGGTGGTAGGGGCGCAAGATGAGTGCGGCCGTGCCGGCCGAGTTCGCGGTATGCCCCTTGCCGACGATGAACTGCCGTGAGTACTTGTTGCGACAGGTCACGACGAGGAACACGCCGCCGCCAAGCCCGGCCTCGTCGGCGCGCCGCAGGCACGTGACCACCTCCACGGCGCCATTGCGCTCCAGGATGCCACCCTCTGCCCGCCAGGAGAGCGCCTCCGGTATCTCGCGCGTGCGCAACACGGGGCGGTGCAGGAGTTCCGTGTCCGGCAGCAGCCCCGTGGCGTTCGCGACTATGGCCAGCTCTTCCATGTCGCCGTGGTCGCCCTGACGCAGGTCGCGCAGGGCATCCCGGCGCCCGGCGACGAACCGGGCCGCGTCCCCGGGGGGGATGGCGTCGAAGAAGCGCTCCTGTTCACTGCCGATGAGGGTGCCCCCGACTGACAGCCCAGCCTGGCTTTCCTCCAGCACGAACTCGCCCACGCGCGCCTTGCCCCCGCAGACGATTTCGAGCCCGAGCCTTCGCGCCCACGCCACCAGGCCGATCAGCAGGCCGTGCTGATCGCCGTCGGCGGGAAGGTAGGCGACGCCCTGGCGGTCTGCTGTTCGCTTCAAGATGGGGCCGACGACGGCGTCCGCCTCCTTGTTAACCATCACGACGTGCTTGCCGTGCCATATGGCCTCCGACGCGTGCCGGGCGCCCGCCTCCGGCTCACCGGTGGCCTCGACAACCACGTCCAGCGGGAGGTCCATGGCCAGCAAGGCATCTTCCAGTGCCACGCACCTGCCGCTCTCGATGGCAAACAGCGCCGACTTCCGGGTGTCACACCGGGCGATCTGGTCGTCCGGGAAGCCCGCCAGGCGCAGGGCGTGACGGGCCCTGCCTGGTTCTGCGTCGGCGACGACGCGCACCTCAACACCCGCACAGAGGGCGGCCTGCGTGACTACCGCAGTGCCGAACATGCCGGCGCCAACGACGGCCGCACTGACCGAACGTTCACGCTCTGGGATCCATCCCTGATGGCCGCTCATGGATGCTGTAGCACCTCCTGTCCATTCGGGTCGCCCCCCGGCTCCAGCCCCTCGTGCCCGGTGTGATCTCCAAGTCGCGGGCAGCGAGTGCCGCCCATGCTAGCGCTGCGCGCGGTGTCCGTCAAACTGGTGTGGGGCTGCACCGGTGCGGCTGACGTACGCCAGCGGCTCATGATGGAAGAACGCCCCCGCCGCGTCCAACAGGTAGGGGCAGCATTTCGACGTCGGCCGCTCCATGCCCTCCCACCGGCAGAGGCAACAGCCCGCGGGAGCGGCCTCATCCGCCGTCGGATGTGGCACCGGTGCATGAGCCATGCTTCGGCCGGGGGCCGTCACCGGGCGCCCGTCACGTTGATTCGGGAGGCGCCGCGGAGTACGCTGCCCTGCACCTGGAGCCGGGATTCCTTCTTGGACAAGCGGTCGGGAGAGAGCGATGACGACATATCGGTGGCTTTGGAGCGTGGCTGTCGCCTTTCTGGTCTTCGGCGGAGGGCAGCGCATGTGCGAGGCACAATCTGACCGGCACGAGCATCTGGAGCCCTGGGTCTCGAACACGCACCCGACGGACGTGCCCAGGCGGCATGTCGAAGACATCTCTACCGGACGGCATGGGTACGCCGTCACGCAGGGCGGCACCATGGACGGCCGGAACTGCTGCTCGCCGATGAGCGTCGGCATGAACCGCGAAGGCGCCAGGGAGCAGACGTGGGAATCCAACCGCTTGTTGCGCATGGAGAACGTGGGCGACACTGACGTGGTGAACCCCTGGCTGTCCAACGGGCGGAACCTGTTCCGCACCGCCGACGAGATCGTCAAAGCGGCGATCACGCCCGACATGAGCGACAGCGAGAAGGCGAAGGCGATCTGGTTCCAGGAGTGCCGCTACCGCTACCACGGCAGGACCGACGGCGGGGAGGATGCAGACCCCGTGAGGATTTACAACGTCTATGCCGCGTACATGTGCGGCTCCAACACCTCCCACTTCGCCGAGCTGCTGAACATCGCCGGCCTCAAGGTGGGCTTCTCGGGCGCCACGATCACCCACACGACCTCGCACGTCTTCTACGACGGGGCCTGGCACTACCTGGACGCCAACCAGGACACCATGTTCCTGCTGCGCGACAACCAGACCGTCGCCGACGTGCTGGACGTCACGCGCGACCACGACCTGGCGAAGCGTGCACACACGATGGGCATACTCCTGGGCGACTACCGCCGCCTGGACGAGGGCTTCGCCGCCAACTTCGCGTACGAGGAGGAAGTGCCCGGCGAACTCGGCCGCCGCCGCCACGAGACGAACATGAACATGACGCTCCGGCCCGGCGAGGCGCTGGTCTGGCGCTGGGGCTACCTCACCCCGCCCCGGATCCGCGGCCGCGAGACGCCCAGCTACCCGAACATGGTCTGCAACGGCCTCTGGGAGTACCGGCCCGACCTGTCCGCAGACCTGTGGAAGAACGGCGCGGCCAGCGTGGAGAACGTGCAGGCCGGGCCGGACGGTCTGTCCGCCGGCGAGGGCGGCGACGGGACCATCGTCTGGGCGATGAAGGCACCGTACGTGCTCGTCGGCGGCCGGCTGGAGAGGGAGGACGCCGGCGCGCAGTTCGCGCTCTCCTTCGACGGTGAGACCTGGCAGGACGTGGAAGGCACGGACCTGAACGGCTTCTTCCCGCCCGTCGAGGGCTCCCCGCGCTACGCCTACCGGCTGCGCTGCCGGCTGGCCGGCGACGCGCGGCTGAAGCGCCTGGCCATCGTCAATGACGTGCAGATGTCGCCGCTCGCGCTGCCCGGCATGGCGGTGGGCGAGAACGCGTTCGTCTACACGGACGAGACGCAGGGCGAGCGCGCCGTGCGCATCACGCATGAGTGGGTGGAACGCTCCGCCTCGGCGCCGCCTGAGGCGCCCCCGTCCCCCGTCTTTCCTGCCGACGGCGGGGAGACGGACGGCACGGACATCGTCTGCCGATGGCAGGAGGCGCCGGACCCCGACGGCGACAGGATCGCCGACTACCACTTCGAGCTTTCGGACCGGCCGGACATGCGGTGGCCTCTGTCCACCAACTTCTACCGGCTCGTTTCCCGCACCAGGGACAAGGGCAAGGCGCAGTACACGCTGCCGTACGTCGGCCTGCTGACGCCGGACACGACCTACCACTGGCACGTGCGCGCGAAGGACGAGAAGGGCGTGTGGGGACCATGGAGCAAGACGTGGAGTTTCACCGCTAGCGGACCTGCCCATCCGCTTGACGTCACCGTGGACTATGACAAGAGCAAGCGCCAGGGCACTCTCCGGTGGAAACCCAACCCGGTGGGCCGGCGTCCGGTGCGCTACCGCGTCTACGGGAGCGATGAGAAGGGCTTCTCGGTCAGCGACGAGCCGTACGCGGTGGTGGTCGGCGACAGCAAGGATCTCAAGTCGCCCTTCCCGGCGAACTTCATCGCCGAGACGACGGCGACCGAGCTTGCCGTCCTCGGCGCGGGCGTGGACCTTCCGGCGGCGAACAAGGCCTACTACCGCGTGGTGGCCGTTGACGGCAAAGGCAAACTGAGCGGGCCGTCCGACTATGCCACTGCGCCGCGTCCCGTCATCTACACCGCCCCGGTCACGGCGGCCAAGGCGGGCCAGGCATACACCTACCACGTCGGCGCGACCCGGTCGCTTGGCGACCTGAAGTACCGCAGCAGGCTAGGCAAGGGCTTCTGGGACATCGAGCACCCCGTCTACGCGCTGGAGCAGGCGCCCGCGTGGCTCACGATCGACGCCGCGGCGGGCCTGCTGACCGGCACGCCGGACGCGGCCGGCAGGGCGGACGTGGTGGTTACCGTCACGACCGACCACGAGGTGCGCAAGGTGGACCTGCGCAGTCTCGGTTGGGGCCAGGAGAAGGTCGTCAGCACCAGCGTCGAGCGGGTGGGCAGCGACACGCAACGGTTCACCATAGACGTGGGCGAGTAGGGCTGG
>CAYUDW010000118.1:7643-11212 GCA_964442595.1 uncultured candidatus Brocadiaceae bacterium | reverse complement strand
CGGATGCGGTGACGTTCAGTTGGTCGCCCGACGAAGGTCTTCGCATCCTCCTGATCAGGCGCGCCAGCGCGCCGTTCCCCGATAGCTGGGCCCTGCCGGGCGGCTTCGTCGAAGAGGAAGAGGATCTCATCGATGCGTGCGCGCGCGAGCTTCGGGAGGAGACGGGCGTCGAAGCGGCGGCCATGGTGCAGATCGGCGCGTGGGGCAAGCCGGGTCGGGACCCGCGGGGCCGCAACGTTTCCATAGCTTACCTCGCCGTCGCGCGGCCGGACGTCGCGGCGCAGGCCGGATCGGACGCCAAGGCCGTGGCGTGGCACCCGGCGCGGGACCTGCCGCGCCTGGCCTTCGACCACAGCAAGATCGCGGCAGGGGGCATGGCGAAGCTCCAGTCGGTCGCCCGGGAAACGCACCTGGTCTTTGCCCTGCTGCCGCAGCCCTTCGGTCGCGAAGACCTGCGCAGTGTCCTGGCCGACGTCATTGGCGAGCTGATCACGATGCAGGAGGCCGGAGATCTGGCGAAGCGCGCGCGCATCGTGAAGGAGAAGGGCGCCGGCGCCAGGGAGGTAGAGCTTTACCGCTGCGTTGTCCCCAACTTTCTTGCCCCCCTGCGGTGAGAGCGGGCAGCGAAGCTCCAATGGCGGCTCGCAGCCGTGTGCCCCGCTCAGCGAGGATTCGATGATCGGCAGTCCATGCGGAGCCAGTCCGGACAAGCCGCGGCCTGCGTCCCTGGCCACCCCGCACGGCGCACTGCGCCTGCCTGCCTTTCTGCCGGATGCCACGAGGGCCGTGATCAGGTGCCTGGACGCGGACGACCTGCGGGCCTGCGGCGTCCAGGGCCTGGTCGTCAACACCTTCCATCTGACGACGCATCCGGGAGTGACGGTCGTTTCGGCCCTGGGCGGCGTGCACTCCTTCATGGGTTGGTCCGGGCCCGTCCTCTCGGATTCCGGCGGGTTCCAGGTCTACTCGCTCCTGAGCGGCTCCCGGAAGCAGGGCAGCGTCACGAGAAGGGGCTTCACCTATCGCGTGGCCCCGGGCGCGGGCAAGAAGGTGCTCACTCCGGAGAAGTGCATCCGCGCTCAGTTCCAGCTTGGGGCCGACGTCATCGTGTGCCTGGACCACTGTGTGCCGCTTGACGCGCCGCCCGAGCAACAGCGCGAGGCCCTGGAGAACACCGTCCTGTGGGCCGGCGCGTGCGGGAGCGAGTTCGAGCGCCTGGCCGAGCAGACGGGGCGGCGGCCGCTGCTCTTCGCCGTCGTTCAGGGAGGGAAGGACCAGGCCCTCCGGCGGGAGTGCGCCGAGCGCCTGGTCGAGATCGGGTTCGACGGCTATGGCTACGGGGGCTGGCCGGTTGACAAGGAGGGACGCCTGCTCGACGTCGTCGGCGCCGTGGCAGAGATGATTCCGGCTCATGCCCTCAGATGGGCGCTCGGCATCGGCAAGCCGGAGCACGTCGTCCGTTCGGTCGCGTGCGGCTACGATCTGTTCGACTGCGTGATTCCTACGCGCGACGCGCGCCACGGACGTCTCTACGCGTTCACGGGTCCGCCGGGCCTCACGGACCTTGATGCCGATGGCTTCTACGAGTGCGTCTATCCGCTCGATCGCAAGCACGTGCGCGATCCAGCGCCCGTGGACGCTACTTGCGACTGCCCATGCTGCGGCAGGTATTCGCGCGCGTACCTGCACCACCTGTTCAGGATCAGGGATCCATTGGGCTTCCGCGTTGCGACGGTCCACAACCTGCGCTTCTACGCCAGGCTGATGGAGCTGCTGAGGGCGGACGCGGCTGAACGGCGCTAGAGCACGCCCTTGGTGGAGGGGATCTGGCCGGACGCCCGGGGATCTATGGACACGGCCTCGCGCAGCGCGCGCGCCGTCCCCTTAAAGATGGACTCGGCAATGTGGTGCGTGTTATCGCCCCGCACCAGATCCACGTGCAAGGTGATGCCCGCGTTCAGGACAAACGCCTGCAGGAACTCCTGCACCAGCTCCACGTCGAACTCGCCGACCTTGGAAGCAGGGAACTGCACGTTGTAGCTGAGCAGGCCCCGGCCGCTGACGTCGATGGCGATGGCCGTCAGACTGCCCTCCATCGGCACGCGAGCGTCGGCGAAGCGCCTGATGCCCCGTTTCTCGCCCAGCGCTTCGGCAAAGGCACGCCCCAGCACGATGCCGACGTCTTCGGTGGTGTGATGCGCGTCCACCTGGAGGTCGCCCGTGGCCTTGCACTTCAGGTCCAGAAGGCCGTGACGGGCCAGCAGTTCCAGCATGTGGTCCAGGAAGCCGATGCCCGTGGCGATCTCTGCCCGCCCTTCGCCGTCCAGCGAAAGCTCCAGGCGGATGGAGGTCTCCCTGGTCTTGCGCTCGACAACGGCCCGGCGTCTGTCATCGGCCATCACGCTTCCTCCCGTGCAGGCGCGCTCTGCCTCGTTCGTGCCAGGATGTCCGCTATCACGCCCAGCAGCACGTCCATCTGCTCGTCCGTCCCTACGGAAATGCGCAGGCAGTCATCAAGCCGCGCAGCGTCGAAATAGCGGACCAGTATCTTGCGTTCAAAAAGGGCCTCGAACATCCGGTCGGCGTCCCGGCCTTGCGGGACGCGGGCGAACACGAAGTTCGCCTGCGACGGCCAGCACGCAAAGCCCATCT
The DNA here is from genome assembly GCA_964442595.1 of uncultured candidatus Brocadiaceae bacterium. Classification (GTDB taxonomy): domain Bacteria; phylum Planctomycetota; class Brocadiia; order SM23-32; family SM23-32; genus DAOVRD01. The sequence continues at coordinate 8,560 of CAYUDW010000118.1, read as the reverse complement.
CGCTGAGCCCTATCCTCAGGCGTTCGCGGGTGGCCTTGATTTTCCGCACGTTCTGCTTCAGCCAGTCCTGGTCGGCAACGGCGGCGGTCGCGCCCGCCAGGGCCGGCCCGCTCACGTTGTAGGAGTCCTTGACCTTGGCCATGCCCTCGATGAGGGGCTCCTGCGCCACGGCGAACCCGAAACGCAGCCCCGCCAGGCTGTAGGACTTCGAAAGCGTGCGCGTCACCACGACGTTATCGAATTCCTGGACCAGGGCGAGACAGTCGGCTTCGGCGAAGTCCGCGTAAGCTTCGTCCACCAGCAGGACGCCGTCGAGCGACTCCGCCAGGCGTGCGACTTGATCCGGCGGGATGACCGTCCCGCTCGGCGCGTTGGGATTGGCCAGGTAGGTCAGCCGGGCGCCTGTGCCTGCCAGGTCCGGCGGCAGGGAGTAGTCCTCGGGGAACGGAACCGCGACTGCCCGGGCTCCCTGTATCAGCGCCAGCGGTGCATACAGCGAGTAGGTGGGCCACGGAAAGGCCACCGTATCTCCCTCCCCGCAGAAGCCGCGCATGGCTATGTTGAGCAGGTCGTCCGAGCCGTTGCCGCAGAGAATGCGCTCGGGGCACGTGCCGAGCACTTCGGCGGCCTGGCGCCGGAAGGCGTCCGCCATGGGATCGGGGTACTTCCGCAGGCCCTCCGGGAACAGGGCCTGAAGCGCCTCGATGACGCGCGGCGACGTGGGGTAGGGGTTCTCGTTCGTGTTCAGTTTGATGAACCCCGGCTCTTTCGGCTGGAAGCCGGGCACGTACGCCTCCATCCGTTCGATGTCCGGTCGGAAGTAGCTCATGAGACGTGGTATCCGCCAGTAGCAAGGCGAGGGACGTTCGCGAGTCTGCATTATAGGCAAACATGGCGCGCACCCGCAAGAGGCGCGC
>CAYUDW010000118.1:0-7543 GCA_964442595.1 uncultured candidatus Brocadiaceae bacterium | reverse complement strand
ACGTTCGCGAGTCTGCATTATAGGCAAACATGGCGCGCACCCGCAAGAGGCGCGCCAGAGGTGAAGGCAGAAGCTAGAAGGCAGAAGGCAGAAAGGACGGCGAACGACGAGTCATGAGCAACGAGCAACGAGAACGACGAGCAGGGGCAGCAGTAGGGGCACGGCGCGCCGTGCCCAGGCAGGAGGATGAGCAGAGGTAAAGGAAGGAGAGCGGGGACCGCCAGCCGCTGCGCCTCAGTGCTGCCCGTGGCCGTGCAGTCTGCCCAGCAGGTGGTCGCGTGCGTGCTGATAGACGGCCTTCATCTCGCGATGCCGGTCGCCGTCATAGCGCACGGACAGCGTGTCCAGGTAAGTCAGCCCACCGTCGATCAGGGTCAGCATGTAGGTGGCGTCGGACGGGCTGAACAGCTCCGTGCCGGGGACGACGACGTAGATCGGAGAGGTATGGCCGGCCACGAAGATCGGCCAGCAGTGCTGCACTCGCAGGTCGCTTCCGCACCGGGCGGCGAACCAGCATGACCCCCTGACCTCGATTCTCTCCCGCAGCTCCAGCTTCCTGGCGCCCGCCGGGCAGGTCGTGTCTGCTACAACCTTGCCGTTCATAATGACTTCCAGGCGGGTGATGGGCCAGGCGCAGTCGGCGGAAGCATGGACCTCGACGCTTCCTTTGCCGCCGGCCAGCTCGATCTCGCTGCCCAGGTGCTTGCCCTCGACCTTCAGGTCGATCAGTGGGCCGGAGGTGCTGAAGGTTCGGCCGGCCCTGACCGCCTCGGCCCAGCTCTCGAAGTTGAAGGGGCGCTCCGGGTCGAGCTGCGCGTAGGTCCTTACCCCGCCGACGGGCATCCCGGCCGACATCTTGTCGGTGCCTCCGACGCAAGCCACCCGGTAGCCGCAGTTCAGGTAGCGATAGTACTCGCGCAACATGTACTCGTCGAGCGGCCCGCTGCCGGGCACGCCGTAGCGTCGGATCTCCAGGCCGTCGAACTTGCCGAGCACGATGTCCACGGGGTTTTCCATATTGGGACCGGGGAAGTGCGGGCGCACCACGACGCCTTCCCTGCGGCGGCACTCGTCCGCCCATTCGGAGAGCGTTCGCTCGTCCGGGTCGCCGACGTAAGCCTCGCCGGGCCCACCGCAGCACATCGGGAAGACCGGGTCCCCGTGCGTGCCCAGCATCGAAACGTGCCCCAGGATGTGGTTGCGGTTCTCGGTGCCAACCCAGACGAGCGTGTCGTCCTTGTCGACTCCCGCCTCGCCCGTGATGTCGCCGACGTTGGTGAACAGGCGGCCCCACTGGCTGGCCAGCAGGTTGATCAGGTTGAGCCCTTCGGCCTGGCCTTGCAGCCAGGCGGTGTGGGGGCTGATGAAGTGCACGTGCGTGTCCGCCGTGACCCAGCCCTCCGAGCGCCAGTCCGCCACGCGCTTCAGCGTCAGTTCCAGATCGCCCTGGCCGGGCTGGATGATGATCTTCTTCCTGACCGGCTGGTATTCGAATCCCCTGGCGGCCTCGACGTATACCTCGCCGACGGGCAGCTTGGTTCTGAAGCGGCCCGGCACGTAGGCGTAGTTCATCTCTCCCAGCTTGATGTCCGCCCCGTAGTCTTCGAACCAGTTGTCGTTGATGACCGTGTGGTGTCCGTACGGGGCGTAGTACTCGCCGTTCGGCCCGGAGAAGTGCAGGCGGGCGGAAACCGGCTTGCCCGTGTCCTCGTCGCGGACGGTCACGTTCACCCAGGTCCGCCCGGGATGGACGACTTCGAGGCGCACGTCACGGTGCTTGCTTGCCCCGTCGTGTAGGGCCTGGCCGACGCTGAGACGGCGCTTGCGCCTGCGCGCGCCTTCCACCTCCGGCTTGACAACGACCGTCAGCGTCGCCCCGTCGGCGGCGCTGATCTCCACCAGCCGCACGTTCTCTTCCAGGCCGATGCCGGCGGGCACGCCCAGGCCGGCCTCCACGGCGTCGAGCCAGTCCGCGCCCCGCGGCGAGGCAGCTCCCGCGTCGCGGACGAGCACGCCCAGGTCGACGTCCATCGACTCGACGGCCAGCCCCTCGGGCAACGTGAGCTTGAAGTAGCGGCGCGGGTTATGCCGCAACGGGTGGCCGGGTCCCGAGTACAACGTCAAGCCGAGGACAACCAGTGGCGCGTCGTGCAGTCCGCGCAGAAGGATGGACTGGATCTGGCGATCGGGTTGCGGATTTGCCAGGGCGAAGATCCACGGCTCGCGCGGTCCGCCGCCCCCCGTGTCGGTCTGTGTGCGGCCCCACCACCCTTGCTGCCTGGAGCCGCCGCCCATGAAGTCCAGGGTCCTGTGCTCATCATGGCCGACGCCTGCGTAGAGGTAAGCCCCGTAAGGCGGCGTCTGCCAGCCGACCTCAAAGCGGGCACGAATCGGCACCTCTGCCTTGTCGCCGCCGGCGTAGCGGAGGACGTACTGGCCGACCTGTTCGCCTCCCGCGTCGCCCGCCTCGGGCTTCGGGGAGCCTTCCCAGTAGTGCAGGAAGCACAGGTGCGTGGCCCTCGCCCCGATCTCGACGGTCGCCTCCCTGCCGTCCGCCAGCCTCAGCGCGTTGGCCGCCTCGTCTTCAGCCGCCAGCTCGAAGGGGATTCCCCAGAGCCGCCGCGAGCCCCGCGGCATCCCGTGCGCGCGGCCCGCCGCCTCGTCCTCCCGCCCTGTCCCGGGGAAGTCAAAGGCCAGCGGAACCGGCTGGAACTGCGCCGCGTAGTCCTGTGTTCGACCTTCGCGTCTCTTGCTCCTGCCCATCGTCAGCCACTCCTTGCCTGAGAGCCGCCCGTTGCCGGCGGATGCTACCGGCCTGTCTGTGTCGTTTCAAGGGACGGCCAACGGGCCGGAATGGCGGACGCCTTGACGGTGCTTGACAGCCGCACTAGAATGAGCCCGGCCGGCAGGGCCGGCGCTGTGTTCGCCACGTTTCTGAAGCATCCACCGGGAGCGCAATGTCATCGGCTGAGTTCTGTCACCTGCATGTTCACACGCAGTACAGCTTGCTGGATGGGGCGTGCCGAATCGAGGCAACAGCGCAGCGGGCTGTGCAGATGGGCATGCCGGCGATCGCCATTACGGATCACGGCAACCTGTTCGGCGTGGTCGAGTTCTACCATACCGTTCGCGAGCACGGGCTGAAGCCCATCATAGGCTACGAGGGCTACTTCACGCCGGGGGATCGGCGCAATCGCGAGCGCGCGGGCCGGGGGCAGGACCTGACGCACCTGACCTTCCTGGCCGCCGATCAGGTCGGCTACGCCAATCTCGTGAAGATGGCCAGTCTGGCCTACCTGGACGGCCTGTACTACAAACCGCGGATCGATTGGGAGTTGCTGGAGGACTGCGCCGAGGGGCTTATCTGCCTGAGCGGGTGCCTGCACAGCCGGCTCAATCAACTGCTGCTTTCGGGCGCTCAGGAGGAGGCGGCCAAGTGGCTGGGCGACATGCGCGACCTGTTCGGCCCGGAGCGCTTCTACGTTGAGCTCCAGGACCATGGCCTGGCCGAACAGAAGGAAGCGCTCGGACGGTCGATCGATCTGGCTGCCAGGACCGGCGTTCCGACCGTGGCCACCAACGACTGCCACTACCTGGAGGCCGAAGACCAAAGCTGGCACGACGTGCTCCTGTGCATCAACACGCACACGACGCTGAGCGATCCTGATCGCTTCCGTCTGGCGACCGACCAGATCTACTTCAAGAGCCCCGAGGAGATGGCCGCGCTGTTCCCCGGGATGCCGGAGGCCCTGGCCAACACGTTGCGTATCGCCGAGATGTGTGAGGTGGAACTGGACGACGCGCGCAAGTATCCAGCCTTCCACCAGGAAGGTGTGCCGACGGAGGAGAACCCGAAGCTGCTCCGCTCCCTGGCTGAAAAGGGATTGGAGGCGCGCTACGGCGAGATGCCCGACGAGATGCGGGAGCGGCTGGACTATGAACTGGGAGTGATCGAGCAGACGGGCTACGTGGACTACTTCCTGATCGTATGGGACTTCGTGCGGTTCGCCCATGAGAGCCGCATCCCGGTCGGCCTGCGGGGCAGCGGCGGCGGCAGCCTCGTCGCCCACGCGCTGGAGATGACGGGCATCAACCCCATGGACTACGACCTGATCTTCAAGCGCTTCATGGACCCCGAGCGGGAGGAGCCGCCCGACATCGACATCGACCTGTGCGAGCGGCGCCGTGACGAGGTCATCCAGTACGTGCGCGACCGGTACGGGGCGCAGAGCAGCGCCCAGATCATCACCTTCGGCACCCTGAAGGCGCGCAACTGCGTGCGGGACGTGGGGCGGGTGCTCGGAGTGGAGCTCGCCAAGGTGGACCGCGTGGCCAAGATGATCCCCCAGACGCTGAAGATCACCATCGACTCGGCCATGGAGGAGGTGCCGGAGCTGCGGAGACTCGCCCGCGAGGATGAAGAGGTGGGCCGGATCATCGAATACGCCAGGCGGCTCGAGGGCCTGCCCCGCCACGTGGGAATCCATGCCGCCGGGGTGGTGATCGCCGACCGGCCCCTGTGGCAGATGATCCCCCTGGCCAGAAACAGCGACGGCGTCATCATGACCCAGTGGGCGGGCGAGGACTTGGCGGCGATGGGCATGCTGAAGATCGACTTCCTCGGCCTCAGAACGCTGACCATCATCGACAAGGCACTCCAGATCATCCGCGACGGAGGCCGGGAGCCGCCGAGCATAGACGTGGACAAGATAGACCTGACGGATCGGAAGACATACGAGCTTCTGTCCAAGGGCCTTACCCAGGGCGTCTTCCAGCTCGGCAGCGCGGGGATGAGGAGGCTTCTGCAGCGCCTTCAGCCGTCCAACATCGAGGACCTGATCGCAGTGGTGGGCCTTTACCGCCCCGGACCGCTCCAGAGCGGCATGACGGACGACTTCATCAAGCGACGCCACGGCCACGAGGACGTGACGTATCCGCACCCCGACTTCGAGCCGATCCTGAAGCCCACTTACGGCGTGCTGCTCTACCAGGAGCAGATCATGCGCATCGTCAACACCATCGCCGGCATGAGCATGGCCGACGCTCTGACGATGATTAAGGCCATCAGTAAGAAGAAGGAGTCGGTCATCCAGCAGCGGCACAAGACCTTCGTCGAGGGTGCCGTCGCCAACGGTGTGGACAGGGAGACGGCCGAGGACATCTTCGGCCTGATCATGCACTTCGCCGGATACGGCTTCAACAAGGCGCATACGAGCGCCTACGCCTTCATCGCCTTCATCACGGCGTACCTCAAGGCTCACTACACGACGGAGTTCATGGCCGCCAGCCTGTCCTGCGAGATGGGCAACACGGACGAGGTGGTCAAGCTGATGGGCGAGTGCGGAGCTCTCGGCATCGAAGTCCTGCCGCCGGACATCAACGAGAGCCGGGCGGACTTCACGCCCGTGGGCGAGGGAAAGCTGCGCTTCGGCCTGGGGGCGGTCAAGAACGTCGGCAGCAAAGCCATCGACTGCATCCTGGCCGCCAGGGACAAGGAGGGGCCGTTCACGAGCCTGTTCGGCTTCTGCGAGCGAGTCGATTCGCACGAGGTGACCAAGGGCGCGGTCGAGGGCCTGATGAAGGCGGGGTGCTTCGACGGGCTGCCGGGGGACAGGGCACAGCAGTTTGCCGTCCTCGAGACGGCCATCCGCGTAGGGGCCCGTGCGCGGAAGAACCGACAGATCGGTCAGCACACCCTCTTCGGGCAGTTGGCCGAGGAGGATCCCGAGAAGCGCATGGCCGCGAACCTGCCCGACGTGCCGCCCCTGGCGCCCCAGGAACTGGCCGGCCAGGAGAAGGAGGCCCTGGGCCTTTACGTCCGCTACGACCCGCTCGTGCAGTTCAGAGGGCGTCTGCGCCGGTTCTGCACGGCGTTCAGCGACGGGCTTGCGTCGGTGACCGACGGCGCCGAAGTCGTGATGGGCGGCGTGGTGGAGAAGGTGCGACGCCGCAGCACGCGGGCCGGGGATCCCATGGCCATCCTGACGGTGTTGGACGTGAGCAACAGCTTCGAGTGCGTCCTGTTTCCGCGGACCTGCCAGGAGTACGGGGAGCTCGCGGAGGTGGGGCAGGTGCTGTTCTTCACCGGGCGGGTCAGCCACGCGCGCGGCACCTCCCTGCAGGTGGCGGAGATCGTCCCCTTCGAGAAGATGCAGGCGGGGCTGGCCAATGCGGTCTTCGTCACCGTTCCCTGCCAGGAGGCCGAGCTCGGGGTCTGGTCCGCCTTGGGCGACATTCTGGGTCGCAACAGCGGGAAGGTGCCCGTCTTCGTCAACCTGGTGAGCGACGGATGGACGCTCCAGGCCCGGGTAGGGGTGCCGGGCGGCGTGAACGTGTCCGACCGCCTGGCCCAGCAGATCGAGGAAGTGGTCGGCGACGGATGCGTCCGGTTCGGCATCAGGCAGAACGGCGGTGAGCAGGGCACGCGCAGGCGCAGGAGGGCCGGCGGATATGCGAATCCTGGGAATTGACCCCGGCACGCAGGTCTGTGGCTACGGGGTCATCGAGGAAGCGCGCGGCGAGGCACGCGCGGTGGACTACGGCGTCGTAAGGTGCCGGCAGCGTGCCGTCCCCGAGCGCCTGCGCGCGATATACGAGGGGCTGCTGGAGGTCATCGACGAGTTTGCGCCCGACGTGGCCGCCGTCGAGACGGCGTTCTTCGGCAAGAACGTGCGGTCTGCCCTCAGGATGGGGGAGGGACGTGGCGTGGCTCTACTGGCCGTGGTCAGCCGCGGCCTGGAGGTGGCCGAGTACTCCCCGGCGGAGGTCAAGAAAGCCGTGGTGGGGTCGGGACGAGCCCATAAGTCTCAGGTGCAGCAAATGGTGCGCGTCCTGCTACAGCTCGACGAAGTGCCGGAACCGGAAGATGCGGCCGACGCGCTCGCCATCGCCATCTGCCATTTCCATCGGCTGCCGGCGACGAGGCGCTGACGGCCAGGCCTTACTCCTCTTCCGCGCTTTCTTCTGGGCTTGCAGGGGGTTCCTGTGGCTGGGTCTGGTGGCTGATAAGCGCCACGACCTCATCGACGCCGTCCCTGTCGAGCTGGCCGATCAAATCCAGGACCTGGGCCGGTTCGCCGCGGATCGTGTACAGGATGATATCGCCCCTGCGGAAAGCCTGAATGCCCGGCATGATCGGACTGGTGTAGAGCGGAACAAGGGCCCCGGCACGGAACTCCTCTTCGCCCGTATCCTCGAATTCCTCGGGCTGAACGTGCTCTGGGTCCTTCGCACCGTTCATGTCATAAACGCCTATATGTAAGTATCTTACAACCTTAGATGCGCGGCTTGATTCGAGGCTCCCCCCGACTTGCCGGCTAAACCCACGGATTATAGCACCAGGACGGATCCGTCGCAAGAAACACACCCACGCGGGGCCTGGCGAAGGCCGGTAGCCCCGGCGCCGGGCCGACTTACTCGCCGCTGGCGATCCGCAGGCGGTTGATGGCGCGGGCGAGGGCCGCGCGCGCGCGTACCACGTTGAGGTCCGGGTCGTCACGCCGCCGCAGCCTCTGGTGCGCGCGGTCCCGGGCCTCGGTGGCGC
>CAYUDW010000117.1:6117-11269 GCA_964442595.1 uncultured candidatus Brocadiaceae bacterium | reverse complement strand
CAGTCATGGATGCCCTTGTTCTGGAGAGCGTGACGAAGGCTTTCGACGGCGTGTGCGCCGTCGACGGGCTGAGCGCGCGCGTGCCCGCCGGCTGCATCTACGGCCTGCTGGGGCCAAACGGCGCAGGCAAGACGACCGCACTGCGGATGATCATGAGCATCTTCCGTCCTGACGAGGGACGGATCGAGGTCCTCGGACAGCGCTCCGTCCGGGAGGCCAAGGACCGCGTCGGTTACATGCCCGAGGAGCGCGGGCTCTACCCGCACGCAAAGGTCCTGGAAGTCCTGGTCTACATGGGCAGCCTGAAGGGCATGGCGAAGGCGGAGGCCCGATCATGCGCGGCTGAGTGGCTGGAGCGTGTCCAGCTCACCGAGTGGGCCGAGCGCAAAGTGCAGGACCTATCGCGCGGGATGCAGCAACGTCTCCAGTTTGTGGCGACGGTCCTGCACGAACCTGAACTCGTGATCCTGGATGAGCCCTTCGCCGGCCTGGATCCTGTCAATCAGAATACCGTCATCGAGTTCATCCTGCAGCTCCGGGCGGAGGGCAGGACCGTCCTGCTGTCCACGCACATGATGGAACAGGCCGAGCTGCTCTGCGACCGCATACTCCTGCTGAACGAGGGCAGGAAAGTGCTGGACGGCACGCTGGACGAGGTGAAGAGAGAGGAGGAGGCCAGCGCCGTCGCCGTCGTGCTGGAGGGGGAGACGGACTTCATTGCCGACCTTCCCATGGTCTCGGACGTGACGCCGTCCGGGAAGGAACTGCACATAACTCTCGTCCAAACCGATCAAGAGCAGGAATTGCTGAAGGAGTTGATCGGTCGGGTCCGGGTCCGTTCGTTCCGCGTCAGGACGCCGACCCTGCGGGAAGTATTCGTCAACGCGGTGAGCCAGCAGAATGCGTAAGACTTACCTGGTTGCCCAGCGCGAGTTCGCCGTCCACGCACGGAGCCGGTTCTTCCTGCTCGGCGTATTGATTCCGACTGTCCTGATGGTCATAGGGATCCTCGTCCTGGGGGATGACGTGAACGAGGCCCGTCGATCGGGAGGGGCTCCACAGGGCGAGTCCCGGCGGACTCGGCCGGCGGACGTCCTCTCATGGAAGCACGTGAAGCTCATCGTCACTGATTACGGCGACGGGCTGGGGCGCGAGATGTCGCAGATCGCCCAACGGGCGGCTGTGCATGGAGGGCCGGGCCTCACACTTACCTTCGCTTCCATGCCGACCGGGGACGAACCGAAGCAAGAAATCGAGCAGACGCTCCAGGACGGGATGGCCGACGGGTGGCTCGTTATCCCGGTGAACGTACTGGAAGGCGTACCAGCCACTTTCTATTCAGCGGGTTCCTTCGACAGCAGCGCGCAGAACGCCGCGTTCGCCTTGCTCAACCGGGCAGTCCTCAACGCTCGGCTTCGCGAGTCGGGCCTGCCGGCGGACGAATCCAGCAGGCTGACAAAGGGGGCGGACATGACGTGCGTCGCCGTCGAGCCGGAGGGAACCGGGGGGGCCGCGGGGAGGGGGCAATTCAACGCGATGGTCATGGGCTACGCGTGGTTCTTCATGTTCTTCATGTTCATGGGCATATTCGGCCTGGGGCAACACATGCTGACCGGGCTCATCGAGGAGAAGAACTCGCGAGTGATCGAGGTCCTGCTGTCAGCAGTCAGCCCGCAGGAGCTGATGGCGGGCAAGGTGCTGGGCCTGGCGGCCGCCGGGCTCACCGCTCTTGCCGCTTGCGGGGCCATCGTCGCCGCCGTGGCCCACATGCGCGGGCTGATCGAGTCGATTGACGTCTCGATTGTCGTGCTGTTTGTGGTCTACTACGTCCTCGGCTTCCTGCTGGCATCGTCCATCTTTGCCGCCGTGGGTTCCGTCTGCAGCCAGTTGAAGGACATGCAGGGCTTCATGCTGCCCATCTCGCTCCTGTTCCTGGCGCCCGTCATCGCCTGGTGGCACCTGGCGTCAAACCCGGACGGGCTACTGGCCGTCCTCTTGTCGCTCTTTCCTCCGACCGCGCCTATGGCCATGGTCCTGAGAGTTTCGGTCGCGCACGTCCCAGCGATGCAGATGGGGCTGTCCCTCGCCTTGCTCGCGCTGGCCGACGTCGCGGTGCTGAAGGGCGCCGGCAGGATCTTCCGGACGGGGATCCTGATGTACGGCAAGCCACCGCGGCTGCGCGAAATGCTCCGCTGGGCGAGGTCCGACTAGGATTCTGAGCGGTCAGCACGCTGGCTGAGCCGCGCGCCACAGCGCCGCCACGCCCGCAAGCGCAGAGGCCAGGAACCGGCTCCACCAGACGGACGCCGGGGAGATGCCGGCGGGTGCTTCGGCTCTCCCGTCCGCCCGATCGCCCGGCTCGCCCGCCCTGCACGCCCAAGGCTACTGGCGGAGCTTGAACAGTCCGACGCCGCCCGCCCACAGCTCGCCGCTGACCGCGTCGAACCGCAGGACCAGGGGCTTGCAGCAGGGCAGGTCGCCGGTGATGTCGTCCCACGTCTCGCCGCCGTCTAGGGTCTTGTAGACGCCGCCGACGGCGCGCGAGCTCCAGCCCACCCTCGAGAGCCAGATCGTGTCCTCGTCCGTCGGATGCGTCTCGAGCCCCACTATCGCCAGGTCGTCGCCGAACTCGGTCAGGCGCTGCCACGTCTCGCCATGGTCGGTGCTGCGCCACAGGTCCTTGCCCGGGCAGTAGACGACGCCGGCCGGCGAGACGGCCACGTTGAACACCCACGTCTCGCGGTCGAAGACCTTCTGCCAGGTGCCGCCTCCGTCCTCGCTGCGGTAGAGCCCCCCGCCCTCCGCGCAAGCGCCCCAGTAGAGCCGATCCGAGTTCGTCGGATCCACTACGAGCCCGTAGAACATGCGGCGCGAGCCGGGCTGGTTGGGCAGTTGCCGCCACGTGTGGCCGCCGTCGAGCGACTTGAAGACGCCTCCGCCCATCCGGCCCTGGGCGGGCTCCGGATCGCCGTCCATCCCGAGGTAGACGACGTTCGGGTCCGCCGGGTCGGCCGCCAGCGCGCGGGGGTAGGATTGGCCCCACATGCAGTTGGCCGACGAGCGGTAGTCCGGCAGGCCCTCCCGCGCAATCGCGAAGGTCTGCCCGCCGTCTTCGCTGATCAGCACGCGGTTGGGCGGCTCGGCCCAGGGCGAGCAGGTCGACAGTATCCTGGTCGTCCCACCGGCCTGGCGGACGTGCACGCGCCACTGGTGGCCGCTCAACGCGGCGTCATACTTCAGAGGACAGAGCTGGCGCCACGTGCCGCCGCCGTCGTCACTCACCAGCAGCCCCTCGTCCATGGCCGTAACGTAGGTCCTCCCGCCACAGAAGCGGATGTCCGTGACGCAGGTGATGTCGGCGCCGCGGTCGCGCTCCTCCCAGGACTCGCCCCCGTCCCCGCTGAAGCAGAGGCGCCAGTTGCCGGAAACGAACAGCTCCTCCGGCCTTAGCGGGTTGACGGCCACGTTCGTGGGCCGGCTGAGGGGACACATCCCCGCGGGCTGGTAGGCGTAGTCCGCCGGCAGCGTGGGATTAGCATCCAGGTCCCTCTTCATCAGCGTCACCGACTGCCAGCTCGCGCCGCCGTCGAGCGACCGGTAGAACTGTCCGTCCCAACCGACCTCGCCGGCGCAGTAGACCGTGTCGGGATTCCGTGGATCCACCGCGACGTCCCTGACGGAGGCTGCCTCTCTGATGCCTTCGCTGACGGACGCCCAGGTCTTGCCGCGGTTGATCGACTTCCAGACGCCGTCCCGCCCGCAGGCAGCGTACATGATGTTCGCGTCTGCCTGCGCAGTGGCGACGCTTCTTGCATCCTTCGGCGTGCCGACCGTCGTCCACGTCTGGCCGGCGTCGTCGCTTCGGAGAACGCCCGACGAGGTGCTGGCCGCCAGGAGGAGTCGCGGATTGGAGTCGGCCACGGCAACGCAGGAGATGCTGCCGGCCTCCGGCGATTCGTAGACCTTGCGCCACGACTTGCCGCCGTCCCGGCTCTGGAGGATTCGCCCGTCGGGCGTTCCCGCGTAGAGCGTCCGGCTGTCGGACGGGTCGACGGCTATGTTCCGCACGCTCACGCCTCTTTCGGACGTGATTGCGAGTGCGCCCCTCCCGGTCTGCTCCAGGAACTGCCAGTGCTCGCCCGCGTCGGTGCTCTTGCAGACGCCGCTGACGGTGCCGGCGTAGACGGTGTCGGGGCTCGACCTGTCCACGGCCAACGAGTAGACGGCGTAGTCGGCCAGACCGTTGTTGACGAACCGCCAGTGTCGCCCCTTATCCTCCGTCTTGTATACGCCGCCGACGTCGCCGCCGACGTAGATGACGCCGTCCCTCGACGGGTGGAATGCACAGGCCCAGTAGAAGCCCCCTCCTCCCCAGCCGCACTGCTGCCAGTGAGGACTCGTGGCCCCATCGCCCAGGGCCGGTCGGGCTTCGAGCGGGCCCGCCAGCCAGAACACGCAGCCCCCGGCAATCAGCAGTGTGGTCAGACGCGTCATGGCATCTCCCTTTCCTCTTGTGGCCGGCATCGGCCCGTGGGAGATACGTTAAGTGCGGCCATCCGGCGTGTCAAACCTGCATGTTTGACAATCGCTGCCCAGGACATAGAATGGGCGGGCTGACGAAGCAGCCGCCACATCATCATGCGGAGGCAGAGATGGCCGAGAAAACTCGAATCGGTGTGTTGGGCTTGGTGCACGACCACGTGTGGAGCCAGGTCTCCGCTTTGCAGGACATGGGCGATGCCGAGCTGGTCGGCGTCGCTGACCCGAACGAGCCGCTTCTGGACAGGTTCCGAGAGCGAACGGGCGTCGAGACCGTCTACACCGACTACGCCGAGCTGCTGGATGAGGAGGACCTGGACGCCGTCTTCGCCTACGGCACGAACCGGAGCACGGGTGACCTGGTCGAACTCGCCGCCGAGCGCGGCCTTCACGTCATGAGCGAGAAGCCGATGGCCAGCGGGCTGGACGTCGCCGATCGCATGCTGGTCGCCGCCCGCAAGGCCGGCGTGCTGCTGATGGTGAACTGGCCCATCGCCTGGAACCCCCGGATTCAGCTCGCTCTCAAGCTCGTGCAGGACGGCGCCATCGGCCGCATCTGGCAGCTCAAGTGGCGGGGCGGGCACTGCGGGCCGAAGGAGCTCGGCTGCGATCC
>CAYUDW010000117.1:3878-6017 GCA_964442595.1 uncultured candidatus Brocadiaceae bacterium | reverse complement strand
GTCGCCCACAAGCCGCCACACGACCTGATCCTCTACGGGACCGAGGGCGTCCTGGTCGCCGGCGGCAAGGGCGTAACCATCTACACCAAGGACGATCCCGACGGCGTGCTGCATGAACCGGAGCCCATGCAAGCTCCCTGCCGCAGCGGCCCCGAGTACTTTATCCATTGCATCAGGAACGAGGAGCCCATCCGGGGAGTGTGCAGCCCGGAGAACTCGCACGACGCACAGGAGGTCATGGAGGCGGCGCGCCTGTCCGTGCTTACGGGCCAGCGCATCGACCTGCCGCTGGTGGACCACCTGTACGCCGTCTAGGCTCCTGCTGTTCCTCCTGCTCGTGCCCCGGTGACGCGGGGAGCGCCTGACGCAACGTGACAGGCAAGACGCGGAGGGCAGGGCCGTGCAAGTCCACGACCGCATCCGAACCCTCGCCGACATTCTGCCCGTGCGCGCCCGGGTCTCGCCCCGGAAGATTGCGCTGCGGGAGCTCGGCGACGGGGGCAGGCTGATCGGCACGTCGTTCGCCGAACTGAAGCGGCAGGTCAACGCCTTCGCCGCTCGGCTGGCCGAGAGCGGCGCGGGACCCCGGTGCGCGGTGGCCCTCCTTATGCCTAACTCGCGGCGTTGGGTCGTTGCCTACTACGCCGTCTTCCGGCTCGGAGCCGTCGCCGTCCCGCTCGAGTACGACATGCTCGGCGACCGGCCTGATCTGATTCGTTACGCGCTCGACCACGCCGATGCCCGCATCGTGGTCTGCGAACCGGACGACGCACGTCGCGTGCGGCCGGTGGCCGGCGCAGGCCGGGAGATCGTGCCGGCCCAGGATGCCGGGAAGGACTCCGCCGAGACGAAGCCCCCTCGCCAGCCGCCCCTTAAGCCCGACGATCTCGCCCAGATACTCTACACCTCCGGCACGACGGGCCCGAAGAAAGGCGTGGAGCTGACGCACGGCAACATTATCTTCAACGTGCGGCAGTCCTGCGCGCGGCTCGGCGTCGCACGCAACGATTGCCTGCCGGCCCTGCTGCCCTATCACCACGCCTACCCTCTGACCGCCACGGTCGTGCTGCCCCTGTACGCCGGCGCGCGCATGGTGGTAGGGGACATCAAGGACAGGCGCTCACGCGAGCTATTGCAGAAGTGCCGCCCCACGATTTTCGTGGGGGTGCCACGCGTGTTCGAGGCGATCCTCCAGTCCATCCGCGCAACTGCGGCGCGCACCGGCCGGTCACGCCGGCTGGCGAAGGCGCTCGGGCTCTCGGCGCTGGCGAAGAATCTGACGGGGGTCAACATCGGCAAGGTGCTCTTCCGCAGGTTGCACCGGGAGCTTCTCGGAGGGACGCAACTGCGCTTCTGCGTCAGCGGCGGCGCCCGGATCGCCACGGGACTGCTGCGCGACTACTTCCTCATGGGCATCCCCATCGTGCAGGGGTGGGGGATGAGCGAGCTATCGCCGGTGGGCGCCGCCCAGTACTTTTGGCCCGTTCGCTTCTATTTCACGCGCCACTACGAACGCAAGGCGGGCTCCATCGGCACCCCCTTGGACGGGACGGACATTGCCCTCGTCCAGAGCGCGCGGGAATCGCTCTCGCTCGACGTGCGGGAGCGCGGCGAGATGGTCATTCGCGGCGCGCACGTCATGCGGGGCTACCACAAGGACCCGCAACGCACCGCGCAGCAGATGACGGCCGGCGGCCTGCGGAGCGGCGACATCGTGAGACGCGACCAGGACGGAGACCTTTACGTGGTCGGCCGCGTCAAACACGTCATCGTCCTGGCCAGCGGCAAGAAGGTCTTCCCCGAGGACGATTTGGACGAGGAGCTGTCCCGTTGTGCGACGATCGAGGAGTTCGCCGTCCGGCCGATCGCCGATGAAGGCGGCGCGGAGCAGATCGGCATCGTCGTGCGCCCGAACCCGGATGCGTTGAAGGAGCGGGGCGTCCGGACGCTGGCGGACCTCTACGGCGCCGTCAAGCAGGACATGGACGCGGCCCTGCGTCACAAGCCGGACTACATGAGGCGTTACGACTTCTGCCTGACGGCGTGGACGGGAGACGGCTTCGCCGAACTGGTCAAGAGCGCCCTGGGCGAGCCCTGCCCCCTGAAGAACCTCTTTACTCCCGAGACCTCCTACAGCCG
>CAYUDW010000117.1:0-3778 GCA_964442595.1 uncultured candidatus Brocadiaceae bacterium | reverse complement strand
TCATCCGCCAGCGCGAGCCGGCCGTGGATGCCTTCCTGACCGTCGCCGAGGAAGAGGCGCTGGAGCGCGCACGGGTCCTCGACCGTAAACGCGCCGCAGGCGACGAGATGGGCCTGCTGGCCGGCGTTCCAATTGCCCTCAAGGACATCATCTGCACGCGCGGCATGCGCACCACCTGCGGCTCGAGGATATTGGCGGACTTCATCCCTCCCTACGACGCGCACGTGGTGGAACGCCTCCTGGCCGAGGACGCCGTCATCGTCGGCAAGACGAACATGGACGAGTTCGCCATGGGCTCCTCGACCGAGAACAGCGGGTTCAAGGTCACGCGGAATCCCTGGGACGCGACGCGCATCCCGGGCGGTTCCAGCGGCGGCAGCGCGGCAGCCGTCGCCGCCGGAATGGTGCCCGTTTCGCTGGGAAGCGATACGGGCGGCTCGATCCGCCAGCCGGCCGCTCTGTGCGGCGTCGTGGGACTCAAGCCGACCTACGGCCGGGTCAGCCGCTACGGACTGGTGGCGTTCGCCAGCTCCCTCGACCAGATCGGCCCCTTCGCGCGAACCGTCGAGGACGCCGCCCTGGTGCTTCAGGCCATTGCCGCGCCGGACGAGCGGGATTCGACCTGCACGCGCCGCCCGCCGGACGATTACCTGGCGGCGGTCGCGGGCAGCGTCGAGGGCATGACGTTCGGCCTGCCGCGGGAGTACTTCATCGAGGAAGGCGTGGATCCCGAAGTGGCGACCGCTCTGGAGGAAGCACGCAGGGCGTTCGAGGCGCTCGGCGTGCAATTCCGGGACATATCGCTGCCGCACAGCCGGATCGACGCTGAGGGCGGCAAGCTCTCCAGCTACGCGGTCGCCTGCTATCACGTCCTGGCCACGGCGGAGGCGAGCTCGAACCTGGCCCGATACGACGGGGTGAAGTACGGCCATCGCAGCGAAGAGCATCAGGACATGATCGACATGTACGCCAGGACTCGGGGCGAGGGTCTCGGCGACGAGGTGAAGCGGCGCATCATGCTGGGCACCTACGCGCTGAGCAGCGGCTACTACGACGCCTACTTCCTGAAGGCGGCCCGCGTGCGGCGCCTCATCAAGGAGGACTTCGACAGGGCGTTTGAGGAGGTCGACCTGATCTTCGCACCGGCCACGCCGACCGCCGCGTTCAAGATCGGCGAGAAGACGGGCGATCCCCTGGCGATGTACCTGAGCGACATCTTCACGATAGCCTGCAACCTTGCGGGCAATTGTGGTATGTCCGTGCCGTGCGGGTTCACCTCGGAGGGGCTGCCGGTGGGGCTTCAGCTTATGGGCGCGCACTGGGACGAAGCCCCCCTGCTGCGGGCCGGCGCCGCGTATCAGCGCGAAACGGACTGGCACAGGCGTCTCGCCCAGCCCCGGCCGTGACGCCGCCGCTCCGGTCATGCCGCACGTCCTGGTGGTATACTTGTGTGCCGGATACTCCTCGCAGCAGGCCAGGCCAGGATGAACAGCGCCTCTCTCCAGAACCGGCAGGAAGTCCGTAGCATACGCCGCGTCACCTGGATCGGTCTGGTGGCGAACGTGCTGCTCTCGGGCTTCAAGCTGGCCGGCGGGATTCTCGGGTCGAGCCAGGTCATCGTTGCCGACGCGGTCCACAGCCTGTCGGACACGACAACGGACGTGGCGGTGCTGATCGGCGTCCGTTACTGGTCCCGGCCGCCGGACGACGGCCATCCGCACGGCCACGGTCGAATCGAGGCCGTGGTGACGGCCGGGATCGGCCTGCTGCTGGCGGGGGTAGCCGTCGGCCTGACCTGGAACGCCATCCAGACGCTCCGCCAGCCACATCCGCACCGGCCGGGCCTCATCGCGCTTGCCGCCGCCCTTGTCTCCGTCGTCGCCAAGGAGATGCTCTACCGCTGGACTGTCCGCGTGGGCCGCCGCGTGCACTCCTCCGCCGTTGTGGCCAACGCGTGGCACCACCGCTCGGACGCACTCAGTTCCATTCCGGCGGCGCTGGCAGTCCTGACCGTCAGGCTGCATCCGGATTGGCTCTTCCTCGACCACCTGGGCGCGGTGGTGGTCTCGGTCTTCATATTCCGGGCAGGCGTTCTGATCGTCTGGCCTGCCTCCATGGAGTTGATGGACGCGGGCGCGTCACAGAAGGAGCTTAACCGCATCGAGCAGGTCGCCATGTCCGTTGAGGGCGTCCGGGGCGTCCACGCCATTCGCACGCGCATCGTGGGCGGTCGCGTGCACGTGGACCTTCACATCCTGGTTGACAGCACAATGAGCGTGGGCAACGGCCACGCCGTATCCGAGGAGGTCGACCGCCGCTTGCTGGCGGAAGGTCCGCGTATGGCGGACGTGGTGGTGCACCTGGAGCCCTATGGGCAGGTCGGCCGCGACGGCTCTTGACACCATTGATGGGCGGATGCATAGTGGCCGTTCTTCCCTACCCAGACACGGGAGTGGACAGATGAAGCTCGGATACCTGACCAAGCTGACGGAAGAGGAGTGCCGGATCGCCGCAGAGATCGGTTACGACTGCCTGGAAGTCGCCGGCGCGTGGGACCTGGCCCAGCTTCCCGACAAAGACTACCGCAAGGACGAGGCCGGCAAGGTCCGCAAGATGCTCGAAGAGCACGAGCTGAGCATCTCCGCGGTCGCGGTCTACTGGTCGCTGCCCAAGCCGATCGAGGAACGCGCCGACGCCTACAAGTCCTACATCCATTTCTGCCAGGAGCTGGAGATCGACTGCATCACGGCACTGACCCAGTGCGACCCCACCAAGAGCCTGGACGGTAACCTGGACGACTGGGAGTCGGTCTTCTGGGACGTGGCCCCCGCAGCCGAGACCGCCGGGGTCAACATCGCCTTTGAGAACTGGCCGGGCCTTCAGGGCTCGTTCCCGCCGGTCGGCACCATCAACTTCGCATTCAACCCCGAGGCGTGGGAGAAGATGTTCGAACGCGTTGACTCGGCCGCGTTGGGGCTGGAGTTCGACCCCTCGCACCTCGTCTGGCAGGGGATTGACTGGGCCGCGCAGCTCGTGCGCTGGGCGGACCGGATCCACCACGCCCACGCCAAGGACACGGAGGTGTTCCAGGACCGGCTGAAGGACGGCGGCTTCTTCAGCGGCGGCTGGTGGCGCTACCGCCTGCCGGGCTACGGGTGCGTCGACTGGCACAAGTTCACGTCGCTGCTCAAAGAGAACGGCTACGACGGCGCGATATGCGTGGAGCACGAGGACCCGATCTTCTCGGGAGAGCGCTGGGTCGAAGGGCTCCGGAAGGCCCACGACTTCCTGCGCCCGCTGGTGTAGGCCAACCGGCGGACGACATCTCACCACAGAGACACGGAGGACACGGAGAACGGCAAACAGCAAATCAACCTGGGTGAACGACGAACGGCGAAAACTGACATTCACCACCACGACACGACGAGCACGACGAACGGATTCAGGGCGTACCTTACTGCCTCACCTATTGACTTGTGCAGCTCGTTGGTTTGGCGTCGTAATTCGTGGTATGGCGTGGTGTCCGTTGTGGCGTAGTGGTTAGATCTTGTCGTTCTTTGCAGTTCTCCCTGTCCTCCTTGGCGGCCGCCGTTCCCCCCTATTCTTCTGTTGTCGGTCGTTCTCTGTCGTTCTCCGTGTCCTCCGTGACTCCGTGGTGAGAGTCGTCGTGCGTGATTGACCTCGCCCGCCGCTTCTGTTACCTTTCTGCCTGTCGCCTTATGGGGGGGGCTGCACAATCGCCATGGACCCGGTCCGGTTCATCCAGAAGTGGCGCAAC
>CAYUDW010000116.1:0-11440 GCA_964442595.1 uncultured candidatus Brocadiaceae bacterium | reverse complement strand
CGCTACCGGGAGGGCGGTGCCGCATCGGAGGATGCGGCCCGGTGAGGATGGTGCGCCCGACGATGCCGGTCACGGTCGTGCTTCTGGGCGTAGTCATCGGTTCTATCGTCATGGCGCTCTTCCTGCCTCTGGTGGCGCTGATCAAACCGTTGACAGGTTGACAGGTTGATCCGAACAAGGAGGGAAGTCATGCGAACGCTCCGAACCCGGCTCGAACGACAGAATCACGCAGGCTTTACGCGGGGCGAGGTGCTGGTGCTCGTCGGTATCATCGTCATCCTCGCCGTGCTGATCGTGCCGGCCATCTTAGCCCCCATGACGGGACCGCGTCAGTCCGACACCGTGTACCTGATCCATCAGGTCGAGATAGCCGCCCAGGCGTACTTCAACGACTACGGCGATTACCCACCTTCCACGTGGGCCGAACTGGACGAGTTCCTGCGTTACGACAGCAGCCGCCCGGGAGGCGGGCCGCCGGATGGTATCTACAGCCGCGCGGACGACGAAGTGTTCTTCACGTTCCCTCCCGGACCGCCGGACCCCACGACCAATCCCAGTACCCTCAACGAAGGGATCGAAGTCCTGACGGCGTGTCTGGCGACCCAGAAGGGCGGCCCGTACCTCGAGCCCGGTGCGGACCAGACAGGCAATACCGATGGCGACACGGACGACGGAACAATCGCCGGCGCCCTGAATTGGCACTTCGCCGGCAACGAGATCTTCGAACTGGTGGATTACTGGGGCAACCCCCTCGTGTACATCCATAACCGGGACTACGCCGCACATGATGGCTGGATCGAGGGCCCGGCGGGGGCCTTCGAGGACCCGACCGGCCCGGGGGCCTCCGAGTACCTGCTCTACGTGGACGCTGACGGCAACACCGTGCCCTGCTACGGTCGGTGGGACAACCGCACCGGCCGCACCGGCGACGCGCCTATCAGGCGCAATTACCCGAACCGGAGCGGGTTCCAGCTCTACAGCTGGGGACCGGACCTGCAGCCGGGCTGCGCCGAATCGCAGAGCAGCCCGGGCACACCCAACCCCAACGAGCCGGGCGTGTGGCCAGGCTGGATCGCCAAGAGCGGGAATCTCGTGAATTGGCAGGAATGAGCCATGCCACTGGTACGGAAACAGCGACATCAAGCCACAGGCCCCCTGGCCTCGCGCAGGATGGGCTCTGCGCTGGTCGAGATGCTGATCGCAGCGGCCGTCACGATCATCTCTGGCACGATGGCTGTCGGCATGCTCAGCTACGGCTCCGGTCTGTGGCGCGGCAACTGCCCCCCTGCGACCGCTGTTGCTCTGCACAAACCTCTTCCTGGGTAGCCCTCAGAGCCGGGCGAGACCCCTGCCCTACCCGGGAGAAAGGGGCGGAAGCGCATCGTTTCTGCGGAGCAGAGCGACGACTGCCGACCGGCGACGGGGTCATTGATCGCCGAGCCGGTCGCTGACCTCCCCTGCGAGTGTGTAGAGCTGCTCGGTGCGGAGCTGCCAGCCTGAACTGAGGAACCAGTGGCTCCCCCCGTTGTTGGGCATCCCCCGCCACGCTGCAGCCAGGTAGCGGGGCCCCCACTTGGCCCCGGGATGATCGTAGAAGAGCTGCAGGTCGCTCAGGCTCAGCCACATCAACATGTGCCGGTCCCGGAGGTAGTCCTCGCAACGGCGGGCGAGGTCGGGGCCGACGCGCGCCCTGAGGGCTTCATCGCTGAGGGCCCGTTCGATGACGATGCGCGCCTCGCACTCCTGGATGCCCTCGCGGAAAGCTTCGAACTGGTCGGCGGCGACAGGGCCATTCGGCCCCGGCGCGAGCAGCGCGTCCGCAATGAAGAGATTCCGCCAGGTGCTCTCGGGGTAACGGTCGTGGGACCGGCCGACGCGCCGGCCGCGCTTGTCCCTTATCACCTTCCAGTAGTCGGCCCCGAGGCGTCCGTTGCCGCGCTGCGAGCCGGTGATGGTGGCCTCGGCCAGGTGGCGCCAGCGGACGTTGGGGTGGAGTTCGCGGGAGAAGCGGTCGAACAGGGCCACCAGGTCCGGCCGCGCCCATCCCATGTGACTCTCGATGCCGCCCTTGTATCCCTTCCCCCGATCCGCATTGTCGTCCGAGAAGGTAACCGCCCACACGCGGGCCTGGTAGCCGGTCTTGGAGATGCCGTGCATCAGCTTCGTCTCGGGCTTGTCCATGTCCCGCCAGCTCGACACGAACCCCTCGTGGGAGTGCAGGACCCAGGGCAGACCGCCGGTGATCTCGTTGAAGAACTCGTGCTCCTCCTTGCTGGCCCAGGCGTCGCACTGGAGGCCCAGCATCATGGCGTCATCGAGGCCCCGTTCGCGCATGCGGGCGCGGAGGCCGTCGAACAGAGGCTGCCAAAGCGCCCGGCTGGCGTCGGCGTCGAAGTGGGGGGGCAGCGTCTCCAGACTGGTCTCCCCGGTGGACGGGTCCAGGACGGTGACCATGGGTCCGTGTCCGATGGAGCCGGCCGTCTTCTCGACATACTCGGCCATCTGCTTCTGGCGCGAGCGCCCCTTCTCATCAGAGTCGGCGGGGGGCACCATGTAGACTTCCCAGACGACGAAGACGACCAGCTTGGGCTTGCCCATGTTCTCCGTGGCGATGTCGAGATAGCGGTCCATCACGGAGAAGTCGTGCGTGTAGCCGTCGCCCTTCTTGATCCAGCGGACGTACGATTCCTCGTTGCCCAGGTTGGTGTGGGCAATCAGCGGGACGTAGACGGTGCGGCAGCCCGTCTCGCCCATGAGCTTGAAGGACCGGGCGATGAACTCGAAGTGCTTCTCCGACCACAGGGGGACGTCGTACTCCAGCGCGAGAGTGTCGGGACACTGGATCAAGTCGGTCCACGTGCGAAAGTCGTCGGTGTCCGGCAGAGCCCAGTCTGCAACGCGCAGCTCGATGGGCACCTCGACCGGGTCCTGGCCCTGAGCCTGGATTCGCACGGAGCCCGTGTAGGTGCCGGCGGGAACCGAACCGGGGACCTTGACCGTGATCCAGATGGGGACGACGGCACCGTTGACCACCGGCACCTCTTTGACGTCCTTGGCCACTGCCGCCGCCCAGGGGTCACGCCCGGGGACCAGGACGCCGAACCGCTCAAGGGGCTTTTCGGCCAGGGCACCCAGACGCTGCGCCCCCCGCGTGGGATAGGGCTCGGGGAACCTGCGATTCCCCACGTTGATCAGGTTGTGAACGCCCCACAGAAGCCCGTAGCGGATGCGGACGTTGGCGGCGGGAATGGTTCCGCCCTCGGCGCCCTTCATCTCGGCCGGGGTCGCCCGGAGGCCGTCGATGGGCTGTGCGGAGCCGACGACGACCTTGCCGGTGAAACTTCCGTTGCGGGCCGCGATGATCACCACCGGCCGAAGCGGCTCGGCCCGGTCGCCGAAGTCAACGTTGACATCCTCGGCCATGGCATCTGCGTTCCAGACCTGGAAGCCCTCGGGACGGAAGGCGTTGGGGACAATGCCCGAGGAGCCGGCGGACGTCAGCCGGGCTCTGAGGATCTCACAGGAGTTGTCCTCGTAGACGTTGTCCTCGGTCTGGGCGGGGTAGGGCGCACGGACGATCTCCAGCCCGATGACGTTCATGCCCTTGTAGAGCAGGTCCGTGGAGATCGGCAGGTCGGTCAGGTTCCGTTCGGCGCCCGCGGGGCCCTGGGCAAGCGTCTCGCCCGGTGCGATATGTTCGCGGTGCACTTCCTTGCCGTTGACGTAGACGACCAGGCCGCCTCGATAGCCGACCGAGAGCGAGAGCCCTTTGACGGCCAGAGGGTCGGTAACGGTGAACTTGCCCCGCAGGCAGAGCTTTGAGACAAGGGCGGACTTCACGGCCAACGGCGCCGGGCCGCGCTCCCAGAAGCGGTCATCGAAGTCCGGCTTCATCCAGTCCGGCGCCGGCCCCGGAGTCTTGTAGTTCAGCCAGACGTGCCTGAGCTGAACGGCCTCACCCGATGCCAGCACGGGAGGTCCGAGGGTGCAGTGGAAGCGCCAGATTCCGTAGGTGTTCAGGATGACGGTGCTGGGGGCCTGGGCCTCAGGAGCGGCGTCGCCCGGCGCGGCGGCGGACGCACTTGCGTTGAAGGCCAGGGCAGCCCCCAGGAGTGCCAGGACCGCCGTCGCCACCGCCCGTGTGCGCACGCTCGGTCCGGCGGCCGTTTGTAAGCCGACAAAGGCCGAACGCCGGCCTGTAGGATGCGTTGATTCACGGCTGTGCAACATGGATTCTCCCTTCCCTGTTACAGAAGAGCCTGCTCCGTTGGATACCTTCGCCGAAGCCGGTCCCAGCCGTGCAAGCTTCGCAGAATGCCTTGCCCTTGCCGTGTGCGTGCGCCGTCACCCCCGCGTGATCCTGTCGGCGGCGCCGCCGGCGTGGCGCTCTCCACGTGCAAGTCGCGGCGTCGTCACTTGTGGTCGCGGTCGTACGTCTTCCAGTTGCCCGGCCGGGACACGTCGGGTGGCAGCGGGCCGATCTTCTGCGTCACCTCACCTGCCAGCGCGAACAGCTGCTCGGTCAGCCGGTGGTACCCGCTCCCAAGGTACCAGGAACTCCCGGCGATGTTGTACCCGTACCGCCAGAAGCCGCCCATGTACGTGGGGCCCCACGAGGCGCCCGGGTGGTCGTAGAAGAGCTGCAGGTTGCTCAGCGACAGCCACATCAGCATGTGCCGGTTGGCCAGGTAGTCCTCGCAGCGCTTCGCCAGGTCCTCGCCGATCTTCTCGCGCGCCCGGTCCAGCGCGTACTCCAGGACGATGCGCGCTTCGCACTCCTGGATGCCCTCGCGGTAGGCCTCCAGTTCGTCGGTCGCCACCGGCCCGTCCGGGCCGGGCGCCAGGAGCGCCTCCGGGATGAACAGGTTCCGCCAACTGCTCTCCGGGTAACGCTCGTGGCTGCGCCCCGCGCGCTCACCGCGCTTGCCCCTCAGCACCTTCCAGTACTCCGCGCCCAGGCGACCGTTGCCGCGTTGCGACCCGGTGATCGCCGTCTCCGCCAGGTGCACCCAGAACACGTTCGGGCTGCTCTCGCGCGAGGTCCCACGGTCGAATTGCGCGACGAGGTCCGGGCGCGCCCAGCCCATGTGGCTCTTGATCCCGCCGCGGTAGCCTTTCGGGCGCGCCGCATTGTCGTCGGAGAACGTCACCGTCCACACCACGTCCTGGTATCCTATCTTCGAGATGCCGTACTGCAGCGTGTTGAACGGCACGCCTTCGTGGGACTGCATCACCCACGGGAGGTCGCCGGTCACCTCCTGGAAGAAGATGTGTTCCTCCTTGGTGGCCCACGTGTCGTGCTGCACGCCGATCATCATCGCGCCTTCCAGGCCGCGCGCCTTCATCCGCTCGTGCAACTGATCGAACAGCGGCTTCCAGAGCGGCCGGCTCGCCTCGGGCTGGAAGTGCGAGGGCAGCTCGACGAGTTGGGTCGTTTGCGTCGCCGGGGCGAGGACCGTCACCATCGGTCCCTTGCCGTAGCTGGCGCCAAGTTTCTCGAGGTTCTTGGCCGTGTCTTGTGCCCGGCCGCGCGTCGCCTCGGTGCGCGTGTTAGCAGGCATCATGTAGACGTCCCACACGACGAAGATCACCTGCTTGGGCGTCCCCATGTTCTGGGTCGCCACGTCCAGGTAGCGGTCCATGATTGAGAGGTCGTAGTCGTACGCGTTCTCGCCCTTCTCCACCCAGCGCACCATCGATTCCTCGTTGCCGAAGTTCGTGTGCGCGATCAGCGGGACGTAGACCGTGCGCGAGCCCGTCTCGCCGATCAGCCCGAAGGACTCGGCGATCATCTGCCAGTGCTTCTCGCTCCACAAGGGCACGTTGTATTCGAGGGACAGCGTGTCGGGGCACTGGATCATGTCCACGAACGTGTGTAGGTCCTGCGTGTCGGGCAGCGTCCAGTCCGCCACACGCACCTCGAGCGGCACGTCCACCGGCCGGGCGCCCCCGGCCTCGATCTTCACTGTGCCCGCGTACGTCCCGGCGCTGACCGTGCCGGGCACCCTCACGCGGATCCACACCGGCACCACGGCGCCGTCGGGGGACGGGACTTGCTTCGCCTCAGGCCCGAACGTCAACTGCTGGTACTCCTTTGGCTCCGGCAGCACCGGGAACTCCTCCAGCGGCTCCTTCGCCAGCGCTCCCAGCCTCATCGTCTTCGTCATGTAGGGTGTGGGCAGCCTGCGATTCCCTGCGTAGACCTGCCGGTACCCTCCCCACGGAATCCCGTAGCGCATCTGCACGTTCGAGGCCGGGATGCTTCCCCCCTGGCCTTTCAGGTCCCCCGGCGTGACTTTCAGTCCCCGGATCGCGGAGGTCGAACCGACAACGACTTTGCCCGTGAAGGTGCCGTTCCTCGCGCCGACGATCACCACAGGACGCAGCCCCTCGGCCTGGTCGCCGAAGTTCACGTTCAGATCCACCGCCAGCGGGTCCGCGTTCCACACCTGGAGCCCCTGCGGGCGCACGGCGTTCGGGACGAGGCCGGTGGGACCTTCCGACACAAGCCGGGCACTGAGGATCTGGCACGAGTTCTCCTCGTATACGTTGTCCTCCGTCGCCTCGGGGTAGGGCGCCCGAACCACCTCGAGCCCGATCACGTTGACGCCCCTGCGCAGCAGGTCCGACGGGATCGGCAGCGCCGCTAGCTCGCGGTCCTCGGCGGCGGGTCCATCAGCGAGGGCCTGCCCCTCCGGGAGGTGTTCCCGCTTCACTTCCGTCCCGTTGACGTACACGATCAGCCCGCCGTGGTAGCGGACCGAGAGTGACAGCCCCTTCACGGACGCCGGGTCCGTCACCTCAAACTTGCCGCGCAGACAGACGCGCGCCAGCATTGCGGACTTCACGGCCAGCGTCACCGGGCCGCGGTGCCAGAAGCGGTCATCGAAGTCCGGCTTCATCCAGTCCGGCGCCGCGCCGGGGGTCTTGTAGTTCAGCCAGACGTGCTTGAGCTGAACGGTTTCACCCGACGCCAGCACGGGAGGTCCGAGCGTGGAGTGGAAGCGCCAGATTCCGTAGGTGTTCAGGATGACGGTGCTGGCGGCCTGAGCCTCGGGAGAGGTCTCGTCCTGTCCGGCAGCGGACCCACCGACGCTGAGAGCCGCCAGGAGCGCGAGGGCCATGATTGCCACGGATCTGTTTGCTGCTTGCGTGTTCGGTGGCACGGCTGACTCCGCAGTAGAGGGATCCGATGCAGACTGCCTCCAATCTGAATCTTGCATCGCCAGACAGGCCACACAGGAACCTGTCAGGCCCCGGCGAATGCCCGGCCGCATCCAGACGCTACGCACGCCGTGACGGTTGGCGCGTGAAGGGCCGAATCTATCACAACTCCTTGCGGTTTGGCAATTGTGGGGGTCGCGCGGCCGGTCGCCCGCCGGTCCATCTCACGTGGGCAGGGCGCCGCCGTTGACGCCGATGGTCTGCGCGTTGATGAAGCCGGCCGCCTCGCTCGCCAGGAAGCACACGAGCGCCGCGACGTCGTCGGGCCGGCAGGCCCGGCCCATCGGGTTCTTGCGCCTGCGCGCGGCCACGAGTTCCTCGAACGTTTCGACGCCCTCCTTGATGCACGATATCTCGACGAGGCGAGGCACGCCCCACGCCCCGCTCGGCGTGCGATCATCGGGGATGACGTCGGACGGGCAGATGACGTTGGCCGTTATGCCGGATCGGCCCAGCTCCAGCCCAGCGGCAACGCCGAGCCCGCGCACGAAGTACTTGGCGGCCGAGTAGAGCGCCAGGCCCGCCGACCCCTTCAGCCCCGAGCTGCTGGATATGAAGAGGATCCGGCCCCAGCGCTGTCGCCGCATCACCGGCACCACTGCCTGCGTCATGAGCAGGTGCGACGCACAGTTAACGGCGAAGCAGCGTTCGGTGTCCGCCTCGGTGATGTCCTCAAGCCAGTCGGCGAAGCTCGCGCCCACGTTGTTGACGAGCACATGGATGCCGCCCCATCCGCCGACCACGGCTTTCACGGTTGCGGCGACCTGGGGGCGCGCGGTCACGTCGCAGCAAAACGGGCGGCAGGTGCCGTCGGCCGCCTCTGAGATGGTCGACGCGACGGCCTTCCCCCGCTCGGCGTCCGCGTCGACGAGCGCCACTCGCATGCCCTCGGCGACGAAGCGGCGCGCCACCTCAGCGCCGATGACACCGGCCCCACCCGTGACCACCGCCACCTTCCCTGCCAGTCCGAGATCCATGGCAACTCCCCTGTGGTGCCGAGGCGTTCCTCTCACGCCACGACGGCGCCTGGAGCCTCGGCAACGTAATCCGCCATCGTGATCGTGCAGTCCGGGTGCGTCTGGAGGAACGACGCCGGGAAGCGCCTCGTCACGGGTCCGTGGACGGTCCGGCGCACCACAGCCTGCTGCCAGGGCCAGTCGAGGTAGAAATGCAGCCGCCGCGAGGCGAGGATCTCCTTCATCCCCACCGTCACGCACTTCGGCGGCACCGCGTCCAGGTCGCCCCCGCAGAAGATGGAATTGACCACGCGCTTCTCGCGCGAGACGGCCAGCACGCGCGTGGGCAATTCCCGGAACTCGTCGTCCGTCATGTCGACGCCGGGCTCGGGCGGCGCGTTGAAAGCGACGTGTCCGTTGATCCCGATGCCGCCGAAGCAGACGTCCACGCCTCCGACCCGTTCGATTAACTCCCCCGTCTTCTCCGGCGCGGCCGGATCGGGGACATGCCGATGCTCCGGCCGGACCCGCTTGCCCTCATCCAGCAGGGCGTAGAAGCCGCGCTCCATGAACCCGCGGAAGCTGTAGGGATGCTCCGGCGGCACGCGGCGACCGTCCGCCAGGCAGTAGTCGTCCATGTTCACGATCACCAGGTCCCGGCAGGACATGTCCTCGGCGTTGCAGATGGCGGCCAGACGGCTGAACTGCCCCGTCGGGCCGACGGGAAGGATGAACACCGTGCGTCGGCCGTCCGCATTGTGCTTGCGGATCATCCGCGCCATCGTCCAGGCGAAGTGCCACGCCACGTCGTCGCGGCTGCCGGCCGTTTCGACGCGTATGCTCGAACCCTTGCCCAGCTGATCCGGCCCGATGGCCATGATATCTGCCAGGTTGCCCTGTCCTTGCTCCGACATCTCAATGCCTCCCGATTGCATCGCCAAGTCAGAGATGTACACGCCACCCGGGCCGCATTATAACGCTTCGGCAGTCGAGCCGGTGCGGCATTCAGGCCAGAAGCCTGTCCAGCTCCTCCGGGGTGTACTTGGCAAGCCCGAGCGACGCCATTGTCCGCTTCGCCTCCGCGGCATAGTCGCGGTCCATCAGCACCGACGCGAGTCTGGCGAGGGCAGACATACACGGCGTCTCGGCGGCCACCTGTCGGGCCAGGCTCTGCATGAACACGAGGCCGTAGCCCACGTCTTCATTGAGATACCGGTGGTCCAGACTGCTCTGGGCACGGATGCCCCTGAACCCGGCCGCCCGCGAATAGCCCGTGTCGTACGTGGCGTCCTGCATGTAGCCCTGCCGGCATCCGAGCTGCGGGTCGGGGACTACCTCCAGGCCCAGCTTCCTGCCGATGGCGATCCGCTCCCTGTCGAGCGCCTCGATCAGCCGCCCGACAGCGGGAGTGACACCCTCCTCGTAGAAGCGCAGATGGCCGCCCGTGCGCTCGATCAGCGCTGCGTTCAGGAGCGTCACGGCAGGATGGATGATGGGGTTGGCGTTCTGCAGGCTGGTCTGAAGGACGTTCCTGGCCGGCTCGAGGCAGGGGTAGACCTCGGCCACCTTCTCGATCACTTCCGGTGTGTTCGCTGCCGGGACTGCGGCGACGAAGACGCCGGCCCTCAGCTTGAGGAACGCCCTGATCCTGCCCGGCTCGATCATCCGGACGGCATAGGGCAGCGTGGACGTCTCCGCGACGATGACCCCCTGGTCTCTCAGTGGCAGCCCGGCGGCATTCTTGAACTCGATGCTGCCGCCGCATGAGCCGGGGCATACGATGACGATCAGTCCTGTGCACAGGTGCGGCTTGCAGGCTTCCGCGAACGGCCTGGTGCTGTAGGCCGCCCCGACGGCGAACACAACGTCCGCACCATCGAGCGCGGCCCCGACATCGTGGCCTGCGTATGCGATCGGCGCGAATCCCTCAAGCTCGCCCTCGGCCTCAATCCCGCCCGATGCGGCGATACTCGCCACGTTCTCCGGGAACTGCTCGAATTCGAAGAGCCGCACCTCGTGGCCGTGGATTCCACAGTCGAAGGCCACGGCGCAGCCGCCGTTACCCGATCCGAGCACAGCCACTCTCATGCCACGCTCTCCCGTCCTGTGACCTGGAGTCTCCCAGATGAGTCCTCACCCGCGCCCATCACGAGCGTCCTGCAGGCCTGCACGGTGCCGCCAGGCCAAAGCTCCCCGCTACCGCTCCGCTCCGACGGTCCTGCTGACCTCGCCAGCCAGGGCGAACAGCTCTGCACTCCGCTCCTGCCAGCCGGAACTCAGGAACCAACTGCTCCCGGCGACGTTCGTCTTCCCCCGCCAATCCTTCGCGTAGTACGGCGTCCACTTCCCGGGGTAGAGCTGGAGACTGCTCAGGCTGAGCCACATCATCATGTGCCGGTCGTGCAGGTACTGCTCGCACCGTCCGGCGAGCTCCGGGCCGAGCCGGGCCCGCAGTGCCTCATCAGCCAGTGCTTCCTCAATGACGATGCGTGCTTCGCATTCCTGCACGCCCTCGCGGAATGCCTCCAACCGATCCGTGGCGACGGGGCCGTTCGGTCCGGGTGCAAGGAGTGCCTCCGGGATGACGAGGTTGCGCCAACTGCTGTCCGGGTAGCGCTCGTAGATGCG
This sequence comes from uncultured candidatus Brocadiaceae bacterium, assembly GCA_964442595.1. Classification (GTDB taxonomy): domain Bacteria; phylum Planctomycetota; class Brocadiia; order SM23-32; family SM23-32; genus DAOVRD01. The sequence goes on along the minus strand of CAYUDW010000116.1, from coordinate 632 downwards.
GCCCGCCCGCCTGCCCCTGTTGTCCCTGAACACCCGCCAGTAGTCGGCCCCGAGCCGGCCGATCCCCCGTTGCCCACCGGTGATGCTGGACTCGGCAAGGTGGCGCCATCGGATGCTCGGATGGTACTCCCGCGAGAACCGATCGTACTGCGCGTAGAGGTCGTCGCGGTTCCAGCCGGACCGGCTCTCGACCATCCCCTGGTGCCTGTCGCCACGGTCGGCACCGTCATCGGAGAACTCCACGGACCACACGGATGACTCGTAGCCGACCGGCGCCACGTCGTACAGAAGTCCGTTCCTGATGCCGGACCCATGGCTCTGGATTACCCAGGGCGCTCCCCCGGTCACGTCATGGATGAACTCCACCTCCTCCCTGGTCGGCCATGCGTCGTTGACCAGGCCGACCATCATCGTGTCCTCCAGGCCGCGCTTGCGCAGGCGCTCGCAAAGTTCGTCGAAGAGCGGCTTCCACAGCCGCCTGCTCGCATCCGCCTCGAAGTGCGAGGGCAGGGACACGTTCTCGGCCTTCTGCGTCCCGGGGTCGTACACCGTAACCATCGGGCCCATGCCGAAGGCCCCTTCCTTCTTCAGCACGTCCCCGGCTATCTGGGCCTTGCGCCAGCCGCGGTGCC
>CAYUDW010000115.1:3452-11595 GCA_964442595.1 uncultured candidatus Brocadiaceae bacterium | reverse complement strand
ACGGGCGAGCAGGGCTTCCGCATCGAGAGGAGCACCGATTCCGGCCGAAGCCTCCTGCCCATCCCGCCGGACCTCGCCACGTGCGACGAGTGCAAGGCCGAGCTGCATGACGAGGAGTGCCGGCGGCACGGCTATGCCTTCAATACCTGCACGGCGTGCGGGCCGCGGTTCAGCATCGCGCTTCAGGTGCCGTTCGACCGGGCGACGAACGCGATGAAGGACTTCCCGCCCTGCCCTTCATGCGACGCGGAATACGCCGACGCCGCCGACCGCCGCCTGCACGCGCAGACCATCTCGTGTCCCGACTGCGGCCCCTCCCTCGCGTTCCTGACGCGGGACGGGCAGCAGATGGACAGGCCCCTGGAGCGAACCCGGCGGATGCTGACGGACGGACGCATCCTGGCCGTCAAGGGCATCGGCGGCTTCCACCTGGCCTGCGACGCCACCCGCCAGGACGTGGTGGCCCTGCTGCGGGAGCGCAAGAAGCGGCCCGCCAAGCCGTTCGCCATCATGGTGCCCGACCTGGATGCGTGCGAGCGGATCTGCATCGCGTCGGAATTCGAGCGGGAGCTGCTGACGTCGCCGCAGTCCCCCATCGTGCTGCTGAAGAAGCGCCCGGACTGCCCCATCGCGGATGCCGTCGCGCCCGGGCTTGCCGACCTCGGCGTCATGCTCCCCTACACGCCCCTTCACGTCATGCTGTTCGAGGGCGCCGGGATGCCGCCGGCGCTCGTCATGACAAGCTGCAACCGCGCGGAGGAGCCCATCGCCGTCACGCACGAGCACGTCCTGGGCGAGCTGAGTGACCTGATCGACGGCGTCCTGACTCACGACCGCCGCATCACGAATCGGTGCGACGACTCGGTCGTCATGGCGCTGGGGGACAGGATGATCCCCGTGCGTCGGTCCCGCGGTTACGTGCCCGAGCCCATCGTGCTGGAGAGCGAGGCGCCGCCGGTCCTGGCCACGGGCGGCATGCTCAAGAACGCGTTCGCCCTCACCAGCGGCCGGCGCGTCTTCCTGTCGCAGCACATCGGCGACGTCTCGGACGCGGACAACGCGGCGCACTTCGCGCGGGCGTTCGAGGATTTCTCGCGCTTGTTACGGCTCGAGCCGGAACTCGTCGTCTGCGACCTGCACCCCGATTACCCGACGACGGAGTTCGCGCGCCGGCTCGCGCGCGACCGCGGCCTCCCCCTCCTGCAGGTGCAGCAGCACCACGCCCACGTCGTCTCGTGCCTGGCGGAGAACGCTCACGATGGCCCCGTCATCGGCGTGTCCTGGGACGGGTCCGGCTACGGCGAGGACGGCGCGGTGTGGGGCGGGGAGTTCCTGGTGGCCGACCGCGCGGGATATGAGCGACGCTATCACCTGGAATACGTGCCCATGCCGGGGGGCGAGAGGGCCGTCTGGAATCCGTGCCGGATGGCCGCCGCCCACCTGGCCCGGGCCGTCGGACCCGAGGAAGCGACCGCAAGGCTCGCGCCCGTCATGGATCGGAGCGAGTGCGAGCTGGCGATTCAGGTCATGGACAAGCCCGCCTTCTCGCCGCCGACTTCGAGCGCGGGCAGGCTGTTCGACGCCGTCTCGGCGCTACTCGGCATTCGTCCGCGCGCCACCTACGAGGGACAGGCCGCGTGCGAGCTGGAGGCGGCCTGCAGGCCCGGCTGCGACGGAAGCTACGGGTCCGGTTACGACGGCGATCGGATACTGCTGGGCGAGACGTGGCGGGGCATCTGCCGTGACCTGGACGAGGGCGTGGACGCAGCCGTAATCGCGACGAAGTTCCACAACACCATGGCGCGCGTGATAGTGGAGACCTGCCGGCGAATGCGCCAGGAGACCGGCCTGGGGACGGTGGCCGTGTCGGGTGGGGTGATGCAGAACCGCACGCTGCTGGTGGCGGTCATGGCGGCGCTGGCGGCTGATGGCTTCGAGGTGCTGCTCCAGACGCGCGTTCCGCCGAACGACGGCGGCCTATGCCTGGGCCAGGCCGCCTGTGCCGCCGCCAGGCTGAGCGGGGCCGCAGATTCGTAGGCCCGCTGTCCGCCAGTCCTTAGGTGCTGCGCGGGCCTGCAGAATCCCCTTCGTCGGCAGACTCCGACGAAGCCAGCCTCCGGAGCTTCTGCTCGGCGAGCTTCTGCTCCGTGACGTCGGTGATGAAACCCTCGAGGGCCTCCAGGTCCCCCCTTGGCGAGAACACCCCGCGTCCCTGCTCCCACACCCATTTCACGTCGCCCTCGGCCGTCTTGATCCGGTAGACGAGCTTGAACGGCATCTTCTTCGAGACCGCCTGCTGCACGTCGTCCCACACGCTTTCCCGGTCTTCGGGCAGGATCAGCTCGGCGTAGGAGAGCGTGCGGTTGTGGATCAGGTCCGAAGGCCAGTAGCCGGTCAGCCCCAGGCAGCCGTCGCTGATGAACTCCATGGTCCAGTCAGCATCGTTGCGGCACCGATAGGCGATCCCCGGCAGGTTGCTCAGCAAGGTGACGAAACTGCGGTGGCTCTCGTTGAGCTCCCGCGTCCGCCGCGCCAGCTCCCGATGCAGGCGCATGAGGATAAGCAATGCGGCGGTAGACACGACGGCCAGGCCGAGGAGGAGCCATAGCAGGTAGGAACATAGAGGTACCAGCCGGCCAGTCGCCGCCGGGAACGCCAATATGGCCGCTGGCACGCAGTGGCCTCCCATTCCTCGGAGGTGCCATGGCTCCGAGGCGGCAGAATGCAGCAAATGCCGGGGGTGCCAGGACCCCATTCTCACCCCTCTCAGTCCGAGCCAGCCGCTATTCTATCGGATGGGACCGCGAATTCAAACCGGTCATTCAAGGCGCCGGCCGCCCGATTCCGATGACAGGCCGGGCCAACGCGCGTATACTGGCGACTTGTGCCCATCTGGTCTGGCAACGGAGGCGAGCCCCCATGTGTTGGGCCGTGCCCGCGAAGATCGTGGAGATTGACGGCGACGTCGGGAAGGTGGAGCTTTCGGGCACCTCCCGTCAGGTGGGGCTCCAGCTCATTGCCGATCCGCACGTGGGCGACTACGTGCTGATCCACGCCGGTTTCGCCATCCAGAAGGTGGACGAAGAGGAAGCACACAAGACCCTCGATCTTCTGGCGGAGATGTTCGAAGCCGCGGGGCCGAACCATGAAGTTCGTCGATGAGTTCCGCAACATCGAGGCCGCAAGGGAGCTGGCCGCCGGGATCGGGCGCGCCGTGGACTCGCTGCCGGATGCGCGGAGGCTGCGCTTCATGGAGGTCTGCGGCGGCCACACGATGGCCATCCACCGGTTCGGCATCCCCCATCTCCTGCCCGACGTCGTCGAACTGCTCAGCGGGCCGGGCTGCCCCGTCTGCGTTACGCCGACCACTTACCTGGACAGAGCACTCGAACTGGGCCGACGGGACGGAGCGGTGCTGGCGACGTTCGGCGATCTCTACCGCGTGCCCGGCAGCCAGAGCAGCCTGGAGGACGCCGTCGCGGACGGCCTCGACGTGCGAGTGGTCTACTCGGCCACGGACGCCGTCCAGATCGCGCTGGAAGCTCCGGAACGCGAGGTGATCTTCCTGGCCATCGGCTTCGAGACCACGGCGCCGGGCACGGCGGCGACGATCCGCCAGGCCCGCGCAGAGGGAGCCGGCAACTTCCGCGTGCTGTCCGGGCACAAGACCATGCCGCCGGCGCTCAAGGCGCTGGTGGACAGCCCCAGCGTCGCCCTGGACGGGCTGATTCTGCCCGGCCACGTCTCCACCATCATCGGCACGGAGCCCTACGAGTTCCTCGCCAGGGACTACGGCATCGCCTGCTGCGTGACCGGCTTCGAGCCGACGGACGTGCTGCTGGGCATCCTGTCCCTCGTGCGTCAGCTCGTCGAGGGCAAGCCCCGGGTGGACAACCAGTACCGCCGGGCAGCCAGGGACGCCGGGAACCCGCTCGCAAGGGACGCCGTCGCGGAGGTGTTCGAGCCGGCCGACAGCCAGTGGCGCGGCCTGGGGATGATACCCGCCAGCGGCCTGGCGGTCCGTGCGGAATGGCAGGAGCACAGCGTGGACCCGCCCGACCCCGACGTTCCCTCGCAGGAGCACGAGGTCTGCCGCTGCACGGAAGTGCTGAGAGGGCTGGTGAGGCCGGTTGAATGCCCGCTGTTCGGCAAGGCGTGCACTCCGGACTCGCCTGTCGGGGCGTGCATGGTGTCCAGCGAGGGCGCATGCGCCGCTTCTTACAAGTACGGGGAGGCGCGGCGCGGCCATGACTGAGGAGCGCATCAAGCTCGGGCACGGCAGCGGCGGCATCCTCACGCGCAGACTCATCGAGGAGACGCTGCTTAGGTTCTTCCCGTCCGAGCGCCTGGCCACGCTGCCCGACAGCGCGTGGCTCGACCTCCCAGGCGGCCGTCTGGCCTTCACGACGGACAGCTACGTCGTGGACCCGATATTCTTCCCCGGCGGCGACATCGGCAAGCTGGCCGTCTTCGGCACGGTCAATGACCTCGCCGTCGTGGGGGCCCTGCCCCGGTTCATCTCCTGCGCCCTCATCCTCGAAGAGGGCCTGCCCATGGCTGACCTGGAGACCATCCTGGCGTCAATGAAGGAAGCGGCGGACGCGGCAGGCGTGGAGGTGGTGACGGGCGACACGAAGGTCGTCCCCAGGGGCAAGGCGGACGCGGTCTTCATCAACACGGCGGGCGTGGGCGTCGTCCCGGAAGGCTCGTCGCTGCCCGGCGGAAGAGCCCTGCCCGGAGACGTCGTCATAGCATCCGGTCCCCTGGGCGACCACGGCGCCGCAGTGCTGTCGAAACGGGAGGGCCTGAGCCTGGGCAGCTCGGTCGAGAGCGACTGCGCTCCCCTGACCGCCGCGGCGCAGGCCGTACTGCGCAATGCCGCCCGCGTGCCCTTCATGCGCGACCTCACGCGCGGGGGCCTGGCCACCGTCCTGAACGAGGCAACGGCCGGCGACGCACCGGCGATACTGCTCAGAGAGACGGCCATTCCGGTGCGGGAGGAGGTGCGTTCCATCTGCGAGCTGCTCGGCCTCGACGCCCTTTACCTGGCCTGCGAGGGCCGGCTGGCCGCCATCGTGGACCCGGAGAATGCCCCCGCCGTCGTCGATGCGCTTCGCGCCACGCCCGGAGCGGAGGGCACTTGCGTTATCGGCGAGGTCTCGGCACACTATCGAGGCGAAGTGGTCCTGGAGACGCAGCTCGGAACGCATCGCCTGCTGCAAATGCTCAGTGGCGAGCAACTGCCGCGCATCTGCTGACGCGCGGCCCGTCATGCGGGGTGCCCTCGCCCTTCACCTTCAGCGATGACGATTCACGGAGGCGAGGATGTCGCTGGCCTCAGAGGCCGCTTACGACCGGGTACTGGACGAGCTCCAGAACGCCGGCCAGGAGCACGCGGCGCGGTGGCTGGAGCAGCTTGACGGCAGGCCGCGCCAGAAGCTCCTGCGCCAGCTTGCGGACCTGGATTTCGATCAGCTCCGCGAGTTCAGACGCCTGCTGAAGGAGCCCCCGGCGGAAGTCGACTTCGGCCAGGTCGAGCCCGCCCCGATCGAGCGCCTCCCCCAGAACGAAGCGCAGGCGCAGGCCGAGGATCAGGTGCTGCAACTGGGCAGGGATGCCCTGGAAGCCGACCGCGTGGCCGCCGTCACCGCCGCCGGCGGCCAGGGAACGCGGCTGCGCTACGATCACCCGAAGGGCATGTACCCCATCACGCCGATCCGCAGGGCCAGCCTGTTCCAATCCTTCGCCGAGCAGATCCTCGCCGCGCGCCGACGCTACGGCTGCCGGCTGCCCTGGCTGATCATGACCAGCCCCACCAACGACGCCGAGACGCGCGACTTCTTCGCACGTAACCGTTTCTTCGCCCTGGGAGAGGATAGCGTTCACTTCTTCACGCAGAAGGTCAGCCCCATCGTCGATTCGGACGGGAGGCTTCTGCGGGCAGAGGTGAACGAACTCCTGGTCGGCCCCGGCGGGCACGGCGGCACGTTCGATGCCCTGGCAAGTGGCGGCCTGGTGGACATGCTGGAAGGGGCCGGCCTGGACCTGATCAGCTACTTCCAGGTGGACAACCCGCTGGTGACGGTGGCTGACCCGCGCTTCATCGGCCACCACGTGCGCAAGGGCGCAGACTTCTCCTGCAAGGTCGTGGCCAAGCGCAGCCCTGAGGAGGGTCTCGGCATCGCCGTCCGGAGGGGCGGCAAGCCCGCCGTGATCGAGTACGTGGAGGTGCCCGACGAGGTCGCGTCGGCGCGCACTCCCGACGGCGAATTGCGTTACCTGTACGGCAGCATTGCCATTCACGTCATCGACGTTCCGTTCGTGCGCCGCGTCGCGCAGGAGGACGCGCTGCCCTGGCACATCGCCAGGAAGCAATACGAGATCGTGGACGACGAGGGGCAGAAGACGCTCTCGGCGCCGGGCGGATGCTGCAAGTTCGAGAGGTTCATCTTCGAAGCCCTGCCCATGGCCCGGGAGTGCGCGTTCGTGGAAGTGAGGCGGGAGAGCGAGTTCGCGCCCGTCAAGAACGCCGAGGGCAAGGACAGCCCCGAGAGCGCGCGACGCCTCATGCAGCAGCGATGGCTGGACTGGCTGTGCGCGGCGGGCGCATCCTGCCAGCCGCCGTCGGACCTCGCTTCCGCCGTCATCGAAATCAGCCCGCTCTACGCCGCGGACGCCGAGGAACTGAAGGAGCGCGTCGAGCCGGGCTGGCAGCCGTCATTCCCCTTGCTGCTGGAGCCCTGAGAACACGCGCCTCAGCCAACGACAACCCATGCCCAGATTCGTCTACTCCCCCGATTACTGGTGCGACGTAGGCGCACACGTCTTCCGCACAGAGAAGTACCACCTCCTCCATGAGAAGATGATCGAGGAAGGCGTCGCGCGCCCCGATGACTTCGTCGTGCCCGAGCCGGCGACGCGCGAGGATTTGGAGCTGGTGCACAGGCCCGACTACGTGCGCGACCTGTTCACGTACCGGCACACGGCCCGCACGGTTCGGAGCGAGATGCCCATCAGCCGTCAGATCGTCGAGGCTTTCGCCCTGGGCGCGGGGGGCACGATGCTGGCCTGCCGGCTTGCCGTCACGGAGCGCACCTTGAGCATGAACCTGGCGGGCGGGTTCCACCACGCCTTCCCCGACTGGGCGGAGGGTTTCTGCTACATTAATGACGTGGCGGTGGGGGTCGCCAGGTTGCGCCACGACGGGCTGGCGCGCAAGGCCATGGTCGTTGACTGCGACCTCCACCAGGGGAACGGCACCGCCTTCATCTTCCGTAACGAGCCGGACGTCTTCACCTTCAGCATCCACGAGGAGATGGTCTACCCCGTCAAGCAGCAGAGCGACCTGGACATCGGCCTGCCGAGCTTCTGCGACGGAGACCTCTACCTTTCCGAGCTCAGGCGCCGCCTGCCCGCCGCGCTCGACCGCCACCGGCCCGAGTTCGTGCTCTACGTCGCCGGCGCCGATCCCTACGAAGAGGACCTGCTCGGCACGTTGATGCTCGATCTGGAGGACCTGAAGACACGGGATGAGATCGTGCTCGGCGCGTGCGTGGAGCGCGGCATACCGGCCACGGCGGTGCTGGCGGGCGGCTATGCCCCGCGCATCGAGGACACCGTGCTGATCCACTACGGCACTGTGAACACGCTGCTTGACCTGTCGCCACGGCTGGGGCCTCCAGCGGATGCCTGAGATCTCACGCCAGCGCGCTCTGCCAGCCCTTCTCAAGCGAGGGACGCAGGCGCTTCTGGACTGGTTCTATCCGCGCCACTGCTACCACTGCGGCGAATCGCTCCACGAGAGCATGGCCGAGATGCTGTGCCAGGACTGCCTTGCCGATCTCACGGCGGCGCGGATGTCCGAGCCGGTCTGTGCGCTCTGCGGCCTTCCGCTTGCGGGACAGCCCGCGCCCGGCACGCTGTGCATGAGGTGCCGCGCCGAGGAGCGGCACTTTGACCTGGCGCGCGCGCTGTTCGCGTACGCGGGCCCCGGCCGGTCGCTCATTCACTGCTACAAGTTTGAGGGCGCCTATTTCCTCGGGCCGAAGGTGCTGCGCAACCTGCTGAGACGAGGGTGGCTGCCGCCGGATGTTGGCGACGTCGACGCGGCGTTGCCCGTGCCGTTGCATCCCCGGCGCCGGCG
>CAYUDW010000115.1:0-3352 GCA_964442595.1 uncultured candidatus Brocadiaceae bacterium | reverse complement strand
GCGGGCGCACGCGAGGTGAGGGTCTTCACGCTCGCGCGCACGATCCCCTGAGGGATGGCCGTCAGGACGCGCCGCCTTCGCTCTGGGCCAACCACTTGTCGTACAGCTCATCGAGCTGAGTTTGGATCTGTTCGAGCTGCCGAGCCGCCCGCCGTCCGGCGCGTCGATCGTTTCCGCCGAACGCCTCCGCGATGCGCCGTTCCAGTTCGATCTTGCGCCCCTCCGCCTCCGCGATCCGGCGCTCGAGTTCAACCAGGGACGGCGCCTTGCCGTCCGCGCGAGATCTCTTCCGTCTGTCCTTGCTCCTGGTGGCGACCCGCCCCGCTGGCCGGCGACTGCGCCTCTGGCGGGCGTACCAGAAATCGCTGAAGTTGCCCGGGTAGGACACCAGGCTCCTCTCGCGCACCTCGACCACGCGCTCGACCACCTTGTCCAGGAAGTAACGGTCGTGGGAGACCACAAGGATGGTGCCTTCGAAGTCGGCGAGCGCTTCCTCGACCGCTTCGCGCGCCAGTATGTCGAGGTGGTTGGTCGGCTCGTCCAGGATCAGAAAGTTGGGCTTGAGCACCCTCAGGCGCGCGAGCTGGAGGCGGTTGCGCTCCCCGCCGGACAGGTCGCGCACGCGCTTGCGCAGGTCGTCCGGCCCGAACAGGAACCGGGCCAGAACGCCATGAACAGCTCCCCGGCCGATGGGTCCGGTCGAGGCGATCTCGTCGTAGACCGTCCGGTCGCCTCGGAGCAGCTCCTGCTCCTGGGCGCAGTAACCCACGCTCAGGCTGGGGCCGATTCGGATCGTCGAATGGTCCCACGCCCCGTGCCGGACCACGTCGCGCAGCAGCGTGGTCTTGCCGCAGCCGTTCGGCCCGACCAGGGCGACGCGCTCCCCGCACGAGATGTCCAGGTCGACGTTCTCGAACAGCTTCAGGTCGCCGAAGGCCCTGCTATAGCCGCGGACCTGGAGGGCAATGTCCGCGTGGCTGGCCTCTGCTTCGAAGCCGGGACGAATGGCAGAAGGGCCGAGCGTGGGCTTCTCGACGGCTTGCGCTTTCTCGCGCTCCAGTTGCTTGCGGCGCGCGCGCAGGCGCCGGCCCCACTTCGGATCGCTGCTGCCCCGCGCTATCTCGGCGAAACGCTGCACCAGCGCCTCAAGCTGGGCCAGCCGCTTCTGGTTGGCCACGTAGTCTTGCTGCTGCGAGATCAGGTGACGCAATCGGCTCGCCCGATAGGTCGAGTACCCGCCGTGGTAGTAGTCGACCGTGCCGTTCTCCAGGTGCAGAACGCCTTCCACGACGCGGTCCAGGAGGTAGCGGTTGTGGGAGACGATCAGGACAGCGCCGTTGAACTTGCTCAGGAAGTCCTCGAGCCAGGCGATGCCCAGGTAGTCGAGGTGGTTGCCGGGCTCGTCGAGCAGCAGCAGGTCGGGCTCCTCCAGCAGCGCCTGGGCCAGGGCGAGCACGTTCTTCTCGCCGCCCGACAGCGAGCCGATCTTCTGCTCCCCCCGCCCGCCGAGGCCGAGTGCGTCGAGCATCGCTCCGGCGCGTTCGGGGAACCAGTGACCTTCGATGCGGTCGTAATCGTCGCGCGCCCGTTGGTAGGCGCGCATCGCTTGCGCGAGCTCCGCTCCGGCCGCGCGGGACAGCGCCGCCTCCGTCTCCCGAAGCCGCGCCTCCAACCTGCGATACTCGCGCAGAACGCAGTCCTCTATCGTCTCCTCGTCATCGTACTCGACGTGCTGGGGGACGTAGCCCACGCGGGCGGTCCGGGCCAGGACAGCGTTGCCTTCCGACGGCGGCTCCTGACCGAGCAGAAGCCGCAGGATCGTGGTCTTGCCCGAGCCGTTCGGCCCTATCAGCCCGATCTTCTGGCCGCTGCTCACCTGGAAGGAGACGTCGCGAAGGACCTCCTGCGCGCCGAATCGCTTGGTGACGTTCTGAAGTCCCGCGAGCAACATGGTTCCGACCTCCAACACGACGACACGTCCTGACTTGCCATCGTCCCCCCGTGTCGGTGCGGCCACCGGCTGCTTCCGGCCGACAGAAAAGGCCACGGGTGCCCGTGGCCTGAACGATTGCGCGCTTGTCGAGCCACGGGGGGACGCGAACGAACGGAGGACACCTACCGACAAGGGACATCCCGCCGCCGGACATACGCCGACCCCGGTCAGCGGGCCTGACCCTCAGGTGTTCCCCGCGTAGCTAAGGCGTCATCCCCGTAACTCCCATGAGTGTCGCGGCTTCGAGGGCCGCTCAAGCGCGCATTATGCCCGTTTCCCGTGATTTGTCAAGGGGTCCGCGCCGGAAACGGCTCCCAGGACTCCGCCCCGCGGCACACGGACGTGGGCTCGCCGTCATCGGCGCTTGCTCAGCTCCCCGCCGCGCAGCTCGTACACGTCAGTCGCCACCGCGTCGATGAACGCGCGGTCATGCGAAATGAACAGGACGGCGCCGGGGAAGCCGCTCAGCCCCTCCTGGAGTATCCCTATGCTGGGCAGATCCAGGTGGTTCGTCGGCTCGTCGAGCATGAGCAGGTCCGCCCCCGTGTTCATCAGCAGGGCGAGCAACAGCCGCGTGCGCTCGCCGCCGCTCAGGTCGCGGACCCGCTTGTGAACCGCATTGCCTCTGAAGAGGAGTTTCGCGAGCAGGTAATGGACCTCGCCGTGCCCGAGGTCGCTCTCCCTGGCGACGGTATCGTAGACGGACAGCTCCGGCTCGAGGCCGGCCAGGTGCTGGTCGCAATAGAACACGGTGGCCGCGCCGGAAAGCCAGACGTCGCCGGCGTCGGCAGCCTGGAGGCCGATGCCGATCTCCATGAGCGTGGTCTTGCCGGAGCCGTTCGGCCCGACCAGTGCGAGGCGCTCGCCTCTGGATAGCTCCAGGTCCACGCCGTCGAAGAGCGGCGTCCCGCCGAATGCCTTGGCGGCGCCCTCGATGCGCAGCACGGTGCGGGCGTGCCAGCGCCGAGGCGCGACGTCCAGACGGATCCGGTCGCGCTGAGCGCGCGGTTTCCCGGTCCTGCTGCCGTCGTCGAGTTCGCGCTCCATCCGCCTTCTCAGCGTGACGGCCCTGCGGGCGATCTTGGACGCCTGCTTACGGTAGTGGAAGTGAATGGTGCGGCGCTCGATTCCGCGCGCCTTCCCGGCCGCACGGTTGATGGCGGCCCGCAGCTTTCGCACGCGCCGCTGCTGCTCGAGGTAGTCGCTCATCTGGCGGTCGATGCGCTCCTGCTTACGCTTCATGAACTCGGCCAGACTGCCCGTCTCGAAGGTGACCTTGCCGTCCTGGACCTCCATCACCGAGTCGACCACCTCCTCCAGGAGGCGCCGGTCGTGCGTGACGAGGATCAAAGCCCCCCG
>CAYUDW010000114.1:0-11601 GCA_964442595.1 uncultured candidatus Brocadiaceae bacterium | reverse complement strand
TTAAAATGAGCGGGTGGCTGAAGCATCACTCCGAGCACATAACCCGCGGCACAATGCCTGATTTTTAGTGGGCCTGATTGGTATGGTGTCCCTGGAATTTCCACGTCTTGACTTTTTCACCATCGCTCATTATAATGAGCATATGCTCATTATTTGGAGCAAATGGAATATGCTACAGCCACATTTAGTAACCACGATCAACCAAAAGGTACTGAGCCTGCTGGCGAAATTCTCAGACCAGGAATTCTATGAACGAGAGGTAGCTCGTAAGCTTGGAATATCTACCGGCTCAGCAAACCGGGCGTTTAACGAGCTATATTCGACCGGAGCTGTCAAACGCCGAAGAGAGGGGAAGATGTATTTCTATTCTATCGATTCCTCTAATGCCGTCCTCACCGAGTTCAAGAAAATGGTAAATCTCATGCTAATTGAACCGTTAGTAGAGGAACTAAAGAAGATGTCCAGCCGCATAATATTATACGGCAGTTGTGCTCTTGGGACAGATAATTCGGATAGTGATTTAGATTTATTCATCGTTTCTAACAACAAGCAAGAAGTATCAAATGTTGTCAGTGGTTTTACATTCCCGAAGGGATTTGAGAATATCCGTATTCAGTCAGTGATTAAAACGCCTGTCGAGCTATTGGAGGAAGGGGAAGCAGAGCGGACCTTTATGGAAGAAGTTGAACGTGGCATAGTACTCTGGGAAAAAGCTGGCAGTGAATCAAGAGTTTAGACAGTGTCTCGAAAGCAAGAAGATTGTTTCCTTCGCCAGGGGCAAGAGACTGGTTAAGAAGGAGCTCTCGGTCGCCAGAAGTGACCTGTCGGACGCCAAAGCCGGTTATGAAAATGAGCGTTACAAATGGTCAACTATTCAGGGCTATTATGCGATGTTTCATGCTGCCAGAGCGCTTATATATTCCCGGGGCTACCGTGAAAAGAGCCACTATTGCCTGGCTGTAGCTTTGAAGGCGCTATTTGTGGACGAAGGCAAAATGGACGCTCAGTTAGTTCGGGACTTCCTCAATGCCATGAATCTCCGTGAAGCTGCCGATTATGAGGCTGAATTTTCTCAGTCCGGATCGAAAGCGGTTATTGCTTCAACGGAAAAGTTCATTGAAAAAGCGGCTGCCATTTTGAATATTAGCGGGTAGCTGAAGCATCACTCCGAGCACATAACCCGCGGCACAATGCCTGATTTGTAGCAGGCCTGATTGGTATGGTGTGTGCCCCTAGGAATTCCCCTGGAATGCGCCTGAGAGGCCCGAGAGATGGCATTAAACCCTCTGTATGACTAAATAATCCTGAGGCCGCCCCTCTTCCGAATTACTGGCGGGCCTTTTCCATCAGCTCCTGCCTGCGTCTTCTGTATTCGACTATAGGCCGGTCGGCTTGAAATAATTGCTCCCCGATTTTCAGGGCCGATGCCTTAGGTTGCTGCGTAACCACGACTCTTCTGTCCTGATGGGTGATAATCAGGTTAAGGGGCGTAGATAAGCGCGTTATCAGTTCTCTCAACACAGGCACACGCATGAATTTTTGATAAAACCGAAGATAGAGAATCGTATTCTCCTGGTCCACCGGAACGAAAGCAACCATAATTCGTACCTTCTCGCCAATATAGTTCTGCCAGAGGTTGGGGAAGATAAACTCCAGCTTGAAGTCTTTAACCGGGTCCGGGGTGGGCATCTGTTCGGGTTTAAGAGGTGGAGTACCATCGTCAACCCGGTTATGAACAAAGACATAGAACATGTCCCCGTCCAGCCATTGAAGGAACGGCCCGTCTACTATGGTGTGATGTCCACGTCCGATTGTATTGTAGTGGACAAAAGGAAGGTGAGCGGCATCAAGCTGGTTTTCTATGACCCGGGAGTAATGCGCATTCCAGTGGTCATAAGTCCTGCTATAGGATAAGCTGTCATCGATATCCGTAAAGAACCGGGGAGGCTGTAAGTTCTCGGGAGGGTTTTCGCCCCACCAGATCCAGATAAAGCTGTGTTCCTCATAAGTAGGATAGCTCAGGACTTGAAAGCGGTCGGGGACAGGAGTATTTTTGCCGTCGGCCGGTATGACTGTAACCCTGCCGGAAGAATCATATTCCAGACCGTGAAAAGGACACTGGATATGGTCTCCGATTACCTTGCCTTTGCTGAGTTGCACGCCCCGGTGGGCACATTTGTCCCGGAGACAGTTCACTTTCCCGCTGCTATCCCGCCAGAAGACGAGTTTCTCTCCCATCCTGACCACACCCACCGGTTTGTCTCTAACCTGGGTGGAGTCCATAACTACATACCATTGCTTCGGAATCATATTGCCCCCCGCGGCCTCTAGTAAAACTTAATCTCTATTCACTTCCATTGCTTGTGTATCAGCACATTATCACGTAGCTCGAAGGCTTTCAACTAGCCAGCAAATCACTGCAGGGCCACATTATGTAGCAAAATGCATAAAGTAACAAAGTGAGTTCTTGCCATCCAGGTCTTCATTCGGTAAATCGATTGTTATATACTTGCAGCAAAACAAGAGAGGGAAGGGCTCGCATGATGCCGCTGGCCAGGCTTAATGGTATTAACATCAGCTATCAGGTAGAAGGACAGGGTGAACCCCTGGTGATGATAATGGGATTTACCGCCGGCCGGAGTGGCTTGATGCCCCAGATACGTTTTTTTAAGAAGTATTACCGGGTAATTACCTTTGATAATCGGGGGGCCGGCAAGTCGGACAAACCGCCGGGCCCTTATTCCACCAGGATGATGGCCGACGATACAGTAAGACTTATGGACCTTTTAGGGATTGAGAAAGCCCATATTATGGGCGTTTCCATGGGTGGCATGATTGCCCAGGAGCTGGCTATCAACTATCCGCAGAGGGTCATGAAGCTGGTACTGGCCTCTACCTATGCCCGACAGGATGAAACGAGCGGAGATACTCTGGAGCAGGCTAAATTTTTGCAGCTAACCCCGGAGAAGAAAGTCGGCGCTATGGTCGGCCTGGCTTTTAACAAGCCGCTTTACAGATTCACCTTTGGCCTCCTCGCCAGGGTCCAGACCAGGTTCAGGGGGGTTTCAGGCGGGGTGGGAATTGCGGGACAGAGTGAAGCCTGCCTGAAACACGATACGCTGGAGAGACTATCATCAATCACGGCCCCCACCCTGGTTATCGTGGGAACCGGAGATAGAATCATCAAGCCCGTTTCTTCCGAGGTGATAGCCGGCAAAATACTCAACGCTAAGCTAGTCAAAGTTGAGGGTGGTTCTCATTATTTTTCCTTCGAGATGAAAAACGCATTCAACCGGGAAGTGCTGAGTTTTCTGAAGAGTGATGCTCCCAGCATTAACTGACCTGACACCTGAAGCACTGTAGGCCTGATTGGTGTGGTGTCCCTGGAAATCGTGGTATTTACTTTGTTTTGAAGAGGTGTTACTCTTATACGAGTTATTCTAGTAACTATTATTGTCTGAAATAAAAACAGCGGAAAGGGGGGTGATCTATGGCTGTTTTTGGGTTAGGTGCTTTTTATGATAGTACGACCGATATGAGCGATGATTTCTTGTCTAATGGCGTAGCATGTGTTGGGTGGGCGCGTAACGATGCTCCACCTCTCCACAGAATTATGAGTCACATAAAGATGGGCGATATTATATACATAAAAGCTCACCCACCAACTCAAGGCCTGATAATAAAGGGCGTTGGCATTGTCACGGACGATGAGGTTTTTTCTGACCCAGACCTCGGCCAGGCGTGCCTTAGGGTTAGATGGGTTTGGAGAGGCAATGAGCTTGTAGGGCGCATTAGGGATAGATATCCTGTCAGGAATATCACCCTGTACGAAGAGTTTAACCCAGAAATAATAAGGAGAGTTATAGAACTGTTGGTATTACGTTTATGATGGCTCCGGTATTCTGGGGGCGTAATACCTGATTTGTAGTAGGCCTAATTGGTATGGTGTCCCTGGAATTTGGTTAATCGCTAGTAGCTCTTTCTCGATACTTCTTGTCCCTGAGCATTAATTAACACTGCCGTATCAGGACTACTATTATTCCAAACAGCTTTTCCAGAACCGAAACTAAAACCACCATATTCTAGGTGAATTTCATTAGTGTAAACCCTTATACTCTTCCCTGGCTGTAAAATATAAGTTGGAAAGGTAAGTGAAGGGTATCCCTCAGATATGTCCATCAATACCCATCCTTCCAAGTCTTGTGCAGTATCACCAATATTCGTAATCTCTACATATTCATCGGACTCCGTGCGGTAAACGACGCCATCGTAGAAAATGTCAGTAATTTGAACATTGCTACCGACGCAAGTTTCCTTAGTTGTAGCACTGGGGCAAACCACTGGGGGTACATTGTTCGAGGGAAGAAAATTGTATGTCTCCCCGTCTGTTGTGATTATGATAGTCCCATGGATATCCGTGCCGTATATCTCGGCACCAATTTCGCAGAGATTAGTGATAGTTTCTTGGTGAGGATGCCCATAACTGTTACCTTGTCCAGCCATATAGATGGCACACTCAGGCTTAGCCAACTGCAAGAACTGCATTGATGATGCTGTTCGCGAGCCATGATGCCCCACCTTTAGTATCTCCACATCTGGAACAATACCCTCCGTGAGCATACTTGCCTCAGCTTCCTGTTCGGCATCTCCAGTGAATAAAAAGTCAACTTGCCCATAGCTAAGGCTCAAAACGATGGAGTTATCGTTAGTGGTGCCACTCAAGTTGACAGGATGAAGCACATTAAAGGTAAGGTTGCCGGCTTGAATAGTGTCTCCTCTCCTCGCTACAAACACACTAGCACCTTCGGAGTTGACCGCTGACATAAATTGAGAGTAGGTTGCAGAAGTGCTTGTGTCTCCATTGAGCCAGATTTCGTCAACTTCAAAGGCATCTAAGACCGCAATTAGTCCACCTATGTGGTCGGCATGAGGATGGGTAGCTATCATCACCTCCAGTGGACCATCAACGTAATCCTCAATATAGCTGACTACACCAGGGGATTTGTCCCCGCCATCAATCAGTACTTCGATGTCACCAAGTTCCAGAAGTATAGAATCTCCCTGCCCAACATCAATGAAGTGGACTATGGGCGTTGGCTCAAATTCAACTACATCAAAAATCCTTATCAGCCCAGCCAATTCCACAATGTAGGGACCATCTACATCTTTTTCAACAAAGAAGGATATAGAAGTAGTTTCTCCGCCATCGAGAGTCACATTCTTAGACTGTTCAACCACCTCATTTATTAACAGTTCCAGTTCGTAAGTTCCCTTTTGTTCACCTACATTTTGAACCTCCACAGTAACAGTTACCGTTTCCCCGGGCTCAACCACTGACGAACTCACATTTAGGTTACTTACTTCAAATTTGGCTGGTGTCAGGAATGTAACCGCTGAAACCTCAATGGGCTGTGATATATCGGTAACCGTTGCACTTTCGCCGACAGCCAGTTCAAACTGTTGCTCACCCTCAGGTGAACTGACAAAAACAAGGCAATCAACATTACCTACATTCTGAATTATGACCCCGTTATCTACTTCAGTTACGGAAATCTCTAATGTAGCCTCTGGGGTGTATGATAAGCCGAGCAAGGCTAAAGCAAGAATACAGCAAATTAAAAATATTGCTCTCATTAGCGCTTAACACTATCCATAATAAGCCAACTAGTGAGCGCGGTCAATTACTATTTTCGAGTACCGTATTCTGGGAACAGATACCTAATTTGTAGCAGGTCTGATTGGTATGGTGTCCCTGGAATTCAAAAGCCAAAAAGGCTGGACTTACTGGACTTATTTTTAAATTTTCCTTTGTCATTTTGCATTTTTATTCTTTCTTTTTACATTTCATAACTTATGATATACGCCGTATCACAGCCACCACCCTCCCCTGAACCTCGACATTATCCGGAGTAGTATAAATGGGTTTCATCTGACTATTCGCTGGCTCGAGGCGGATGCGATTCGGCTCAGCGAAAAATCTCTTAAGCGTGACTTCCTGTTCTCCCTTAAGCCAGGCCGCCACCATATCGCCATTCTCGGCACTGTTCCCATAGTCCATTAAAACTATGTCCCCGTCTCCTATCAAAGCATCCAGCATAGAATCTCCTCTTACTCGAAGGGCATAAATGTCTTGCTTGCCGCGAACTAACTCTTCACTGACTTCCACACCCTCATTGGGAATAATATTGCCTGTGTCAGGCACAGGAATAGGCTCACCAGCAGCTATTACCCCCACTATGGGAATATAAACAAGTTTCTCTCCTTTTTGCTGCGGGGTCAAGAACTTAATTCCCCGAGATATGTCACTGTGGCGGCGAATATATCCTGCTTGTTCTAATTTGTTCAGGTTATAAGCTACCACCGAGGTGGAGCTTATCCCACATCCAGCAGCAATATCTCTAATAGTAGGAGGATAACCTTTATCATGCAAAAATTCGGTGACAAAGTTGATAATTCGTTCCTGCTTTGGCGAAAGCGACTTAATAGCCATCGGTTACCAGTTGACTACTTCTTATTTAGCTTCTTTATTAAGCGAGACTTAAGTCTGGCGCCTTTATTTCTATGAATAATTCCTTTGCTCACTGCTTTATCTATACTACTCATAGCCTGCGTTGTTTTCTGATGTGCCGATTCTTCCCCGGCATCAATTGAACTTTTCGCTTTAACTAAATATGTCCTAACACTACTGCGCACTAGGCGATTCCGCAACCGTTTTCTCTCTGCTGTCCTGGCTACTTTGTTACTCGAATTACTAGTTGACACTTATTTCCCCCTTCTGTCTTTACTCGATTTATACGTTTAGATTAATTAGTATTTCTACTTATGTTACATCTATCGAGCTTGCTTCTGCAACCTTACTGAGAATATAGGTGTCTATATCCATGACTTGCCTCATTTCTTAACCAGGCGTAAATTACCGTTAAAGAGATGAATATCAGAGCTTACTGCCGTATTCCACGGAATACAAACAAATCTATCAAAGCAAAAGAGGGAAGTTGTCCGGATCTTATGTATGACTTGTTTTCCGAATTGGAGGGAGCGAAGGAAATACATATTGCGGCTTATCTGTTTAACAATCCCTCATACTATGAATTCCTATCCGGGTTAGCTCGCAAAGGATGCAAGATAAGAATAACGTCTTTACCTATACTAGGATACAAAGATAAACCCACAAGAGTAGAAGGCTATGCAGATAAAGTATCGGCACGGCATGTAGCTAAACAAATCTATGACAGAATCAACGATAACCCTAATTTTGAATTGGAGATATTCCCACATCTCTACCTTTGGTATGGGGCGCTATACGCAGGTGGTGGAGCATCATATAGCTTCCACGTAAAAGCAATATTTGCCAAGTTTCCAGACTCAATAAACAAAAGCATACTATCATCCGGTAATTTCATGCTAGCTGATGCGTTCCATAGTGACAACTTACTGGTTCTGGAAGGGACTTCCGAATACGAGGATACTTTCAGGAGATTCTTCAGTGATTTGAAGAAATATTCAGTTCCTTATAACGACTTCCGTTCAAAATTGAGCAGTTATCGTGATGAATTCATGTACAAACTAGCTGGCAGGGAAGTGAATCTACACAAAAAGGACTTTCGAAACTGTTTTTTTACGGCACCGTTCTACCTATACAATGGAGTGGGTAGTAACCACTACGCAGGGAATAGAATTATGGAACTGATTGGCAAGTCTAGTAAAAGAATATGGATATGCGCTCAGCATTTTCATGACGTTGTTTCCTATGATGCAGAACGGCAAACTATAATAAGAGCACTTTATGATAAGCATATTTCTAATCCCCATATTTCCTTTCGTTTTCTAAAGCAAGTCCCTCACAGTAGCCTCTCCGACAAAAGGCGGGCTGGTATTGCAGAGACTCTATTTCAATTCGTTATGCAAGCTGGGCAACGCTACAACAAACTTGCACACGACAAGTTCATGATTATTGACGATGTGTTACTGGTTTCAACAGCAAACTATACAACAACGCAATTTGCTTTCGGTCTCAGGAAAATGGAATTCAAAGATGATAACGGTACATTTTCAAAGGAAGATAATTTTTCAGAGGTGAATGGATTCGTCATTATTCCGTCTTGTCCTAAATCAATCTTAGAAGAATATGAGAGTCACTTTAATTCGCTATGGGATACCGGACAGGATATCACCATAAATCTCTAATTTGGAGGTAGAGACAGATGCCAGGTAATGAGCTCGAAATTGGGAGGTTTTTATTGAGAAATATAGGGAAACTGGAATTACCTCATATTGGGATAATATCTGACATTGGTGCTCCAAATCCGGGGCAACGTGGATTTGCGCCAATAACTTCACTGTCAGAAATCAATTTGATATCTTCTGAGGATTCCCATAAAAAAGCTGACATTTACATTAATGGCAAGGGCGTGTCTTTGAAACAATCTGGTCCTAGTTTTCCGTATAATCGTCTACAGAGAACCAATCTACGTGATCTTTTCATATTTTTAGATTTCAAAAACATCGAAGAAATGTTAGAAAATGCAGATGAGGAGGTGAGAAAGTTTCACCAAGGGATTATGACATTCAGGAGCCGTCCTTGGACAGAATTCTTCAACGAAGATGATTTTCGGGTATTATCGGAGTATTTGATGATGAAGGGTAGTCCCAACGTCGGTATATCGCCTCATCCAGCCGAACTGATACTTGAAGCACCAGCTACGAATATATCATCCGCCAATATCGAAGTCCATACATTCGATGAGTACTTCGACAGGTATCAGGATAAATTATGTATTGGCATAAGAAGACAATGGGTGGGTCAAAGCAGTGACTCTGAGCATAAAAGGGCATTAGGCTTAGCAAAAAAAGAAGGAAATGCGCCATGGGTGTATAGAGAAATAGCTGGAGAACCAAATACCGGCTGGAGACCAAACTTCCCTCCTGAAGACAGGAGAACTGTATATTTCCTAATGATTGAAAAATAATTCTAGGTTGGTGAACACATAATCTCTTTTGGAGGCAATACTTCTTCACGAGTTTTCAAGTCAATTAGAATTTGTTGTGCGATTACTTTAGCGAGTGATACAGGTACAGCGTTGCCAATCATTTTATAGGCATTTGCCAGTTGCTTATATTTGAAGATGAAGTCATCTGGGAAAGTCTGTATTCTGGCACATTCTCTAGCAGAAAGCCGCCTATACCGATAAGCTGAATTTTCGTCAAACTTCCACAAATCCTGTTCTAGCTTAATCATCTTGTTTGATTCAGGGTGCAGGGGCGCATGCCTCCCTCCCGCTTGTATTGTGAAGGATGGTTCGTCCCATTCTCTCTTTCTATTCCTAGACATATAGATACTTGAGAAGCCACCAATCATATATTCATGATTTGGTACTTCTAGTTTATCACCGTTGGAATAGTTCTTAATCTTCGCTGGAACTGGCTCAGGTAAGTCACCAATTGCATCCCTTAGTGTTCGCATCGGCCGTAATACTGCGGTTCCATGCTTCAGAGGCAATTCCCTCTTCGCTATTGAATCAGTGTGCGTCATCGTCGGAAACGTAAACCTCCTTCCGATTTCCTTCAGGTAACCTACTATGATTACTCTTTTCCTTTCCTGAGGGATGCCGTAATACTTGGCATTCAGTACAGCGTAGTTAATGTCGTAGCCAATGCTGTAGAAGTTAGTAAGTAATTCATCGAAAGCCGCTTTGTGGGTCGAAGAGACAATCCCCGGAACATTTTCGGCGAGGAAGAACCGTGGCTTCTTGTCTTGCAATACCCTCACATACTGGTAAAACAACTGACCTCTCGGGTCATTCCCACCCCTCATAGCACCAGCCAAGCTCCAGCTTTGGCATGGCGGACCCCCTATAATACCATCGGCATCAGGAATTTCATTTGAGGGGATATCAGTGATGGACCGCTTATCAAGCAGCACGCCCTTATGGTTATGCTCATAAGTCTCCCAAACAGTTTTGTCATATTCATTAGCCCAAATTGTCTGAAACCCTGCCTGGGTAAATCCCAAGTCCAACCCGCCACAGCCAGCAAACAGCGATACGACCTTATATGTTTTCATTATTTTTACTTTCTGAGTTCAACAGGGCTAAGACTATTTCCAAACATTCAGTAGGCTTCTTTTTGATCTCTCTTTCCCAAAACCTTAGAACAGTCCAGCCATCATTTTCTAAAAGCATCTTATGCTTCTTGTCTCTCTCAATATTTCTCTCTATCTTCGGTATCCAATAATCCTTGTTTGCCTTTATCTTCTGTTTCTTATTCTCCCAGTCAAAACCATGCCAAAACTCTCCATCAATGAATATTGCTATCCTCTGTTTTGAGATGCAGATATCAGGATTACCCGGAAGCCTCCTGTTATTCTTTCTATACCTAACGCCCTTAGCCCATAGGGATTTCCTGAACTGTATCTCGGGCTTTGTGTCGATGCTCCTTATTTTTTGCATCAACTCAGAGCGCTCCTTCGTTGTTTCAAACTTGTAAGGCATTTTGATAGTTCTTATCGTTAGCCCAAATTATCCGGCGGGAAGAATCCTTGCTCACATGCTAGTGCCACTGCGTGCTGCCTGTCGTTGGCATCAAGCTTAGCAATGATGACGGCAACTTGGTTCTTAACGGTTTTGTAGCTAGTTCCAAGCTCTCCCGCTATTTGCCTATTTGAGCTGCCTTTACCGATGTAACTAAGAATCTGCAACTCCCTATCCGTTAGTAGTTGGGCACTTCTTTGCCGCTGGGTTGCTATTCCTGCCATCTGCAGCAGGACACATGCTCTTTGCCTGCTAACTCCAAGCAGGCAACCAACTTCCTCTAGAGTGGCATTGGGGTTCTGTTTCAGGTAACCCTCCACTATTTCCCTAACTTGTCTTCTATTTGACATAGCCATCTAATATGTTTAGTACACTCTAGGTACTTTCATTTCGGGAACTCTCATGACTCATGTTGGCTTCGCCTATCAAAGGAGTTCATCAGAATAGCTTCAGCCTGCTTCAGCCAGTCCTCATTGAAGAATTTGAGGCCATACTCGTTCACAAAGGTAGGGGGTGGGAGCAGGCAGGCTTTCAAACGCCGGCGAAGCTTGGCGTGATGCATCCCGAGGCGCTCTGCCGCTTGGGGAAGTGTCATGTACTTGTAGAGTTCGTCTATCCTTGGTCCAGCCATCTTGTCCCAATGTTAAGACATTAACAAGTATTTGTCAAGTATCTGTCAAGATAGCCCTCTAGGGGTTTATATCTGCTTTGGAGCGTTGACAGACACAGGAAGAATGCACGTACGAACCAACCTTCCCTGTTTCGCTAGGTCGAGGATCTCGTTTGCCCATCTCGGTAATCATCCAACTCCATAATATTGCTAGACCGTGGGGGATTCGAACTCGCGACGCGCTGCCTGGAAAGCAGCTGCTATCTACATCTGCAGCTCGATGATCACTTTTAGAGAGTCCTGCTTAGTATTCAGGGGACATAATACCTAATTTGTAGTAGGCCTAATTGGTGTGATGTTCCTGTCATTCAAAAAGCTTAGGCAGGCACGATGCCCTCAGGCTTCGGGCAGGTGGAACGAAAATCAAAAATAAAAGATAAAAAGTCAAAATTACAAGTCAAA
>CAYUDW010000113.1:3179-11615 GCA_964442595.1 uncultured candidatus Brocadiaceae bacterium | reverse complement strand
ACGTTGCCCTCCGGGTCCTTGAAGAAACAGACCTTCAGCCCCGGCACCTGGTCGCTGCAGTCGATGATGCGCCCGGTCTCCGTCCCGGCTGCATTCAATTCTGCCGCTCTCGCCTCGATTTCGGCCACTTCGAAGCACAGGTGCCTGAAGCCGACCGGTTGCTCCCCGCCGGAGGCGTCGGCGTTCTCGCCGCGGGCCTGGAACAGCTCCAGGCGCGTGTCGGCGAGCTTGAGCATCACAAACTCGTCCGGTTCTCCCGCTTTGAACACGCGGGCGCGCGTATAGCCGAAATGCGTCGCGTAGAACTTCTCCTGGGCCAGACGATCCCTGCAAGTCATAGCGATGTGTTGCACGTTCGATGGCACGGTTTGGGCCTCCTTGACTCTCTGAATGTGCCGAGTCGATCGCCAGTAAGGCGGCGGGGGAATGTAAGCGAGGCGGCCTGGCCCTGTCAAGTGCCTCCCCGTTCGGCGACCGGTGACGATAGGCTCTGACGGCTTTCCGGGTTGCATTGGGCCTCGTATATGTGCTCTAATACCGCCCGAGACAATTGTGGGAGTAGTGTGCGGCCTTCGACGCACGCGCGGCTCCGAGGGGGAGAGAAGGAGCAAGTGCGATGCGTCGATTTTTCTTTCTGCGCTGCCGGTCGTCGTCTTGCCCGGATCCCTTCGTCGCCAGCCGCTCGGCAATCCGACTCGCGCCTTCTCTTTGTGCTTCTGCCCCATTGGCGGCGGCACTCCGATGCTCGGCCATTGACCGGCGCCCCAGCAATCTGCAGAGCGAGGGAGAAAGATGACAGCGGAACGGGACGATGCAGGTGTTGAGCATCTTGCAGCCGGGGCGGAGGTCGAGGGACGGATTCGGAAGATCTTCCTCGGTTCGATGGGTTTCTCGTTTCTGGTCCTTCTCAACTTTGCCTTCCTGGTGCTGCACAGGGGAAACGTCCCCCACATCATCCGCGTCTCCTTCCCGCCTTTGCTGCTGTGGTCGTTCGTTGTCACGGGCTATGCCTTCCAGTTCATGGGGCGTCTTGCGGCACAGCGCAGGCAGATGCTGGAGGAAGGGGCGCGGTCCGATCCGAAGACCGGCGTCAGGACCCTCGCCTACGTCAAAACCTTGCTGGAGAAGGAGTACGAAGCCGCGCGTCTCGGCAGGGAGGCCGCTGCGGTTCTCTACGTCGACCTGGAGAACCTGGACGTGGTCAACCGTGACTTCGGACATGCCGTCGGCGATGTCGTGTTGAAGGACGTGGCCCAGCTCGTGCAACACACTGTGCCCGCGAAGGGCGTGGTGGGACATGTCGCCGGGGATGAGTTCGTGGTCCTGTTGCCCGCCACGGGGCAGGAGAGGGCCGAGTCCGTGGCCTCCGACGTCGAGGAGGCCATTGCCGGCTATGAGCTTGCTTTGGGCAACAAAGGGTCTGTGGACTTCCTCAGGTGCCGCATAGGGATCATCGCCTGCTCCGAGGGCGGAGGAGTCGCGGACGAGCTCATCCGCGTAGCCCACCAAGCCGCCAGCCAGAGCAGGCCTACGGGCACGCGGACAACGGCCGTCACGGGGAGATTGAAAGCAGACGTGCACGACACCCATTCCGGGAAGTAGACGACGGAATGTTGCACAAGAGTGCGGAGCGCCCTTGCCGACGTTCCGGTCCGGCCGCCCGCCGTTGTAACACGTCGTGCGACGGGCTCTCTCAATGGAGCCAGACACCACCAGCATGAGCTTGCAGCCTTCGGAAGAAGCCGGTGCCTTCGTCGCGGAGCAGTTTGCTGTGTCCCCCCATTCCCCGGCTCAGCAGCGCAGGCGTGTCGTCGTGTTGGGCATCTTGGTGGCGCTGCTTGCGTCGCCCTTTCCGGTGCTGCGTGCCTCGACGTATAGAAGCAGTGCGGACCTCCACGCCACGATCGAGATGGCGGGGGCGGCGTTCGGCCTGCTGGCGGGATTCGCCCTGATCGCCCGCTTCAGCGTGCTGCGCAACCGCCTGCACCTGCTGGTCGGGCTGGCCTTCTTCGTCAACGGGGCGGAGGACTTCGTCCACGGGTTTTTCTCGCTGTGTGGCGACAGGGGGTGGGCGAGTTGGACCGGCTCTTCACTGGACCGCTTCATCCCGGGCACGTACGCCAGCGGGCGCTTGCTGCTCGGGCTGATCCTGCTGGGTGCGCCGCTTCTGTCGCGGCGGCTCGGAAGGAGCACCGACCCGAAGAGGGAGACGGTGAGGACCTCCTTCTTCGTCTTGCTGGTGGCGGCGGCCGCGACGACGGTTGCGTTTCTGCTCCCATTGCCCCAATTCGTGTTTCCGGAACGCGTTATCTCCCGTCCTGTCGATTTCGTGTCGGCCCTTGTCCTGGCGGCCGCCCTGTTTGCATTCGTCCGAGAATACCGCCGCGGGGGCGACGCGATGGTGTGGTGGGTGGCGCTCTCAATCGGCGTCAACATGGTCGGGCAGGGCATGATGTCATTCTCGAAGGCCCTTTACGACCCCTTCTTCGACGTGTCCCACGTCTACAAAGTGCTCGGCTACGTGAGTCCGCTGCTGGGCCTATCCCTCTACCAGATAGGGATCCTCATGGAGAAGGCGACGGCGGAGCGGGAGCTCAGGAGGCATCGGGACTCTTTGGAGGAGCTTGTCGAGCAACGCACTTGCGAACTGGAGGCAAGGAACCAGCAACTCGCGTTGGAGGCGGCCGAACGTGCCCGGGCGGCGGAAGCATTGCGCGCCTCCGAAGAGAAGTACCGCGGCATCGTCGAGCACGTCCAGATCGGCATCACCCTCATCAGTCGTGACATGGAGATACTCGAGCTCAACCGGACGATGCGACAGTGGTTCCCGCACATCGGGCCGGGCGAGAGGTCGATATGCTACCGGGCGTGCAACAGGCCTCCTCGGGACGAGCCCTGTCCCTATTGCCCGACCATCAAGACACTTCGCGACGGGAAGGTGCACCAGATGGTCTCGGAGACGCCTGTCGGCGACGAGGTACGGAACTACCGCATTGTCGCCTCGCCGATCCGCGACGCGTCGGGCAAGGTCGTGGCGGCCGTCGAGATAATGGAGGACGTCACCGAGCGCGAACGCTCCGTTCTGGCGCTTGAGGAGAGCGAGGAGCGATATTGCGTCCTTGTGGAAGACATGCCGGCCCTGATCTGTCGGTTCACCCTCGACGGCGTGGTCAATTTCGTCAACGACGCCTGCTGCGAGTACTTTGGCAGGACGCGAGAGGATATGATCGGCAGACATCTGTCGGAGTTTCTTCCGGAAGGAGAGCGGCAGGCCGTCAAGGACAACTACGGTTCACTGACGCCCGAGAGCCCCGTCACGACATACGAACATGCCGTGGTGGGTCCGGATGGATCACTGCGCCATCAACGCTGGACCAACCGGTTGCTGTGCGACGAAGCCGGTTGCCCGGTCGAGATCCAGTCCGTCGCAATCGACATCACCGACCGCAGGAAGGCCGAGGAAGCTCTGAGGGACAGCGAAGGTAAGCTGAACGCCATGCTCGGGTCCGTCCCCGATCACATGAGCATGATGGACAGGGACTTGAACATCCTCTGGGCCAACGAGACGGCCAGAATGCTCTTCGGGGACGACATCGTCGGCCAGAAGTGCTACCGGGTCTACCATGGCAGGTCCGAGCCCTGCGAGCCGTATCCGTGCCCCATGCTGACGACGTTCGAGGCCGGCCGGCCGCACGAGCATGACACGGAAGTCCTCGACAAGATGGGCACGAGACGTTACTTCCACTGCACGGCCAACGTCGCCCTCAGGGATAGGGACGGCAATCCCACGGCCGTCATTGAGATCTCTCAAGACGTGACCCAGCAGAAGCTGGCCGAGCAAGAGTTGCGGCAGTCTCAGCAGAAGTACTATCACCTGTTCCACAACCTGAACGACGCCGCTTTCCTGGCGGACGTTGAGAGCGGAGAGCTGCTGGACGCCAACAAGCAGGCCGAGGTGCTGTTGGGCCGGACGCCGGACGAGATCATCGGCATGCACCAGAGCAAACTGCACCCGCCCGGCCAGGCCGAGAGATACCGCGCGATGTTCCGGCGGCACATCGCACAAGGCCACGCGGCCGACTTTGACGCCGACGTCTGCCGCAAGGACGGCAGCATCGTCCCGGTTAGGATCAGCGCTTCGCTCCTGAACGTCGGCGGACGCGATTGCCTGCTCGGCTTGTTCCACGACCTGACTGAGCGGAAGCAGGCTGAGAAAGAACTGCTGCTGAAGACCACCCTCCTGGAAGCCCAGGCCGAAACATCCCTTGACGGTATCCTGGCCGTGGACGAGGAGGGCAGGACCATCCTGTTCAACAAGCGCTTTGGCGAGATGTGGGACATACCGCAGGAAGTGCTTGAGATGCGGGATGACGAGCAGATGCTGCACGATGTGCAGGACCGGTTGGCGGCCCCCGAAGGTTTCCTTGCCAGGGTCGAATACCTGTATGAACATCCGGAGGTGGAAAGCAGGGACGAGATAGAGCTGAGGGATGGGCGGGTGTTCGATCGCTATTCCGCAGGCCTGATGGACACGCAGCGGCGGTATCACGGCAGAATCTGGTACTTCCGTGACATCACGGACAGCAAACGCGCCGAGGAAAAGCTACGGAACAGCGAGCAGCGCTTTCGAGGTCTGGCGGAAACCACCAGCGATTGGGTATGGGAGGTGGACGCCGAGGGAGTCTATACGTACGCCAGTCCGCAGGTCGAGGCCTTGCTGGGATACCCCCCGGATGAGGTCGTGGGCAAGGGGCGGCACGATCTTGTTCCCCCCGGGGAGGCAGAGCGTGTCGCAGCGGAGTTCAGGGCCATTCTGGAGTCACAGGAGCCGTTTGACAAGCTGGAGAATACCGCGCTGCACAAAGACGGCCGGACGGTAGTGCTTGAGACGAGCGGCGTCCCCTTCTTTGACGCTGACGGCGGTTTTCGGGGCTTCAGAGGCATCGACCGGGACGTCACAGATCGCAAGCAGGCGGAGCAAGCGCTACTTGCCAACGAGGCCCAGCTATCGAATGCCATGGAGATCGCTAAGCTGGGGTACTGGGAATATGACGTGGCCGATGACATGTTCACCTTCAACGATCATTTCTATCGCATCTTCCGCACAACGGCCGAGCAAGTCGGCGGCTACAGGATGTCATCGGCAGAATACGCGAAGCGCTTCGTGCACCCGGATGATGCGGCGGTAGTCGCTGAGGAGACTCGCAAAGCCATTGAAACCACCGACCCCCACTACAGCCGCCAACTGGAACACCGCATTGTCTATGGCGACGGCAAGATCGGCTACATTGCCGTACGATTCTTCATAGTCAAGGATAGCCAGGGCAACACGATCAAGACATACGGTGCAAACCAAGACATCACCGAGTGGAGGCGGACCGAGGAGAAGCGGGTTGCTCTGGAAGCCAAAGTGCAACATGCGCAGAAGCTGGAGAGCATGGGCGTCCTGGCCGGCGGCATCGCCCATGACTTCAACAACCTGCTCACCGGCGTGATCGGCAACGCAGGGCTCGCCCTGATGGATCTCCCTGCCGACTTGCCCGCCCGCCATAGCATAGAGGAGATAAACGTGGCGGCACGCCGGGCCGCCGAACTGGCCAATCAGATGCTGGCCTATTCCGGCGGAGGGCAGTTCGTCGTCGAACCGGTTGACCTGTCGGACCTGGTGCGCGAGCTGCAGCACTTGCTCGGCAGCGCCGTCTCCAAGAGGGTGACGCTGGAGTTCGACCTGGCCGATGATCTGCTCGCCGTGGAGGGTGACGCCACGCAACTCAGGCAGGTCGTCATGAACCTGGTCATCAACGCGTCCGAAGCGATCGGGGACGGCGATGGCGGCGTCACGGTGCGAACGTGCCTTAGAGATGCGGATACCTCGTACCTTGCGGACTCTCATGTGGACGACGGACTGTCGAGCGGCCCATACGTCTGCCTGGAAGTGGCTGACACCGGTTGCGGGATGGGCGAGGAGACGAAGGCGAGGCTCTTCGATCCCTTCTTTTCCACCAAGTTCACGGGCCGCGGCCTGGGGCTTGCGGCCGTCCTGGGCATTGTGCGCGGTCACGGGGGGGCCATCCGCGTCGAGAGCAAGCCCGGTAAGGGGAGCACCTTCCGGGTTCTGCTGCCCAGTTGCGACGCAACCGCCCTGGAACTGGCCGAGCCCGAGGTGGTGCCTGACGGGGGACTCCGTGGGCACGGAACTGTCCTCGTCGTCGACGACGAGGAGGCGATCCGCCAGGTCAGCAAGTCCGCACTGGCGCGGTCGGGCTTCACCGTCCTGACGGCTGAGGATGGTCCGCAGGCCATCGAGGCCGTCAGGGCCGACCCCGGGCGGGTGCAGGCCGTTCTGCTGGACCTTACGATGCCGCACATGGACGCGGAAGAGGTCGTCAGGGAACTGCGCCGGCTTCGGAAGGACCTGCCCATCATCCTGTCGAGCGGCTACAGCGAGGACGAAGCCGTCCGTCGCTTCGCGGCCGGGGACTTGGCCGGCTTCATCCAGAAGCCCTATGATCCGGCGACGCTGATCCAGACGCTGTGGCAGATCATGCGCGGCCAGCCGGCCCACTGAATTCCCCTCCGGGTCGGTGCTCCATCCTGTCGAACCTGGCTTGTCCTTGCAGCAACGTCGGTTGAGCTTCGCCTGCCGGAGTGTTATACATGCCTGGAATCCGGACCAGCCCGAGCACGCGAGGGCGGCAATGAACGGTTATGAACGGATGATGGCGGCCGTGCGCCGGGGCCAGCCAGATCGGGTGCCCCTGTGGGAACTGATCATCAATCGGCCTGTGATTGAGGCGCTATACCCGGACCTCTTCACGGAAGACCGGCAGAGCCGCTACGAGCGGGGCTCGCAGGGCGCCTTCCTGCTCCAGGCGGACTTCGTGGAACGGGAGGACCTGGACGGCATCACCGTCTTCGAGGACGGCCACGTCGATTGGGTCGACGAGGTCACCTACCGCGATGAGTGGGGCATCACCTGGCGGGTTCCGCCGACGGGGATCCCTTACGCCGTCGGGCATCCGATCCAGGCGGAGGCAGACCTGGAGGACTATCGGCCCCCCGACCCGGAGGCCGATTACCGCCTGCAGAGCCTCGAGATGGCGGTGGAACGCTTCAAGGGCAGCAGGGCCATCGTCTTTCTCGGCCACGATGCGTTCGAGTTCTCCCATTACCTGCGCGGACTGGACAAGCTGCTGATGGACTACGTCCTGAATCCCGGTTTCCCCCAGAGGCTGGCCCGGATTGTCATGGACTATAAGCGCCGCGTCCTGGAACGGGCCGCCGAGGTGGGCGCCGACGTTCTCTGCACGGGGGACGACTACGCGCACAACCGTGGCCCCATGATGTCCCCTGCCCATTTCGAAAGGTTCGTCCTTCCGTATCTGCAGGAGGCGGTGGACGTGGCCAAGGAGAAGGGCGTGCCGTTCCTCAAGCACACGGATGGCTGCCTCTGGCTGATCCTGGACATGATTGTGGACACGGGGATCGATGTGCTCGACCCGATTGAGCCTGTGGCCGGTATGGACATCGGGCGGGTCAAGGAGGCGTACGGCGACCGCGTCGCGCTGGCCGGCAACGTGGATTGCAGCCACCTGCTGCCGAACGGCGCCCCGGAGCAGGTGGCCGAGGCGGTCAAGGAGACGTTGGCGAAGGGCGGGGTCGGAGGCGGCCTTATCCTCGCTTCCTCCAACAGCATTCATCCGGCCGTCCGGGCGGAGAATTACAGGGCCATGGTCGAAGCCGGCCGGCAATACGGCCGCTATCCGCTGGATCCGGCGATGGTGGAGGCGTACCGGCAGAAGGACTACGTCAGGGAGCTTACGGCGTGTCGGAAAGACACATGACCCCATGGGAGCAAACGGGGATGGCGGGCTCTGTGGGCGGGACTGCTCCCTCGAGGGCCACGGCGGCGAGGCTGCGAGCCGCTGCGTACGGCTTCTTCTTCCTGTCGGGGGCGACGTCCCTCATATTCGAGATCCTGTGGAGCCGTCAGTTCGTCACGGTCTTCGGCAACAGCTCCTACGCCATCAGCATCGTGCTGTGTGCCTTCATGGCCGGGCTGGGACTCGGCGGATGGCTCGGGGGACGCCTGGCGGACCGGTTCCGGGATCGACTGCTGTTGTACGGCGCGGTCCAGGCGGCGGTGGCACTGCTGGCGCTCGGAGTACCGCCGGCACTGGCCCTTCTCCGGCAGGTGGCGCCTGCGATCGCCATGCTTGCGCCGCGCTCGGCAGCGCTCACGCACCTGGTGCGCTTCGCTGCATCTTTCGCGGTCCTGGTCTTCCCGTGCACGCTGATGGGAGCAACGCTGCCGCTGTTGAGCCGTTTCTGCGTGGACTCCCCGGAGGCTATCGGGAAGCGCGTCGGGCTGCTCTACGGCGTGAACACCCTGGGCGCGGCTGCGGGATGCCTGGCCGCCGGCTACTGGATGATCGA
>CAYUDW010000113.1:0-3079 GCA_964442595.1 uncultured candidatus Brocadiaceae bacterium | reverse complement strand
TGAACACCCTGGGCGCGGCTGCGGGATGCCTGGCCGCCGGCTACTGGATGATCGATTCGCTGGGCCTGTCTCTGACCAATCAGTTGGCGGTTGGTGCGAACCTGGTCACGGCCGGGGCGATAGCGCTGCTGGTAGGTTGGTGGCGCCGGGCGGCAGCCGCCGGGGCTCGCGCACCAGTCGTGCCTCAGCCTGCGCAGTCCACGCCAGACGCCTCAAGCCCGAATGAGGTCGAAGACGCTGCCCACAGGGCGAACGGACTGCTGCTCGGAGTCGCCTTCGTCTCGGGGCTGGCCGGCCTGGCCAGTGAGGTTCTCTGGGTGCGCTACCTGGCGTTCCTGGACAACGCGGCCTACTTGTTCCCCGCGATACTCGGCATCTACCTGCTGGGCACGGGCCTGGGCAGCATAGTCTACAGACTGGTGCTGGCCCGCCGAGGCAGGCCCATACTGCTGCTGGCCGGGACGGAACTGCTGCTCGGGCTCGCAGTGCCCGCTTGCTTTGTGGTCTCGGCCGCCGTGTTCTCCTCCGGGCCGCCGGACTCGCCCGGTGTGTGGCCGATGACGGTCCTCACCGTCCTTGTCCCGACGGCGCTGATGGGCATGGCGTTTCCCCTCATCTGTGCCGCTTACGCTCGTCGCGTGGCGACGGCCGGGCGCCGGATCGGCGCCGTCTACGCCCTCAACACGCTGGGCGCCATCGCCGGTTCCCTGATCCCCGTCTTTCTGCTCATCCCGGCGCTGGGCATCCAGGCGAGCATAATGCTTGCGGGGGGACTGTACTGGTTGCTGGGCCTCGCGCTGTTGTGGGCCGGGGTAGGGCGCCGACGCCTGCCGTCGCTGGCGGCAGCCGGGGCCGCCACGGCCCTGCTCGTGGCGGTTGCCCTCCTGGGCGTCCCCCGGGACCTGTGCCGGCGTGTGTTCCTCTGGACGGGCCCGGACCTTGCGCGGCACAACGAGGTGCTCTTCTATCGCGAGGGCAGGACCGGCACGTCCGTCGTGGTCCGGGATCTGGTCAACGGGCTCAAGCGCGTCTACATCAACGGCACGGGGGAAGTGCCGACGACGTTCAGCGCGATGTCCTGCTTCAAGTTCATGGGCGGGCTGGGGCCGCTGCTGCATCCGGAACCGGACGATGTGCTGATGATATGCTTCGGCGGCGGCATTGCGGGGGGGGCGACCATACAGCACCCCGACGTAAAATCCCTGGAGCTGGTCGACCTGGAAAGCAGCATCGTGGAAGCCGCGCGCCTGCTGGAGCGCGAGAACAACGGCATACTGCACAGCCCGAAGGTCTCCGTGACCATCGACGACGGCCGCAACTACATCCTGACCGCGCGCAGGCGATGGCCCGTCATCATCTGCGACTCGACGCATCCCAAGTCAAGCGATAGCTGGGTCCTCTACACGCGCGAGTTCTACCGGACCGTCAGGGCTCACCTGGCTGACGACGGCGTTTTCGTCCAGTGGGTACCGTTCCACAACCTGACCGTCTCCGAGTACAAGATCATCGTCAGGACGTTTCAGTCGGTCTTCCCGCACGCGAGCCTGTGGTTCTCTCACGGCGTGGATGAGACGGGTCAGTACGTGGGCTACTCGCTGCTGGCTGCCACAATGCGCCCGCTGGGGATAGACGTGAGGCAACTTGAGCGCAAACTGTCCGCCCCCGCCGTCGCCGACGACCTCAGGCCGTGGGGGCTGGACACGTCGGTCGGCATCCTGGAGAGCTTCATCTGTGCCGAGGAGGCGCTTCGCGGCTGGGTGGGCGAGGGTCCGGTCAACACGGACGATCTCCCCTACACACAGTACACTACTTCCCACTCCAGGGGTCCCCAGTGCGTCCTGTCGTCCTTTGTGCCCGCGATGGAGAGCGTCTGGCCGTACTTGACGGGGCAGGGAGACGGCGAGGAAGCCGCGCAGCTCTGGCGCGACCTGGACATGCACGCCCGCGCGAACAAGCTGATGTTTACCGAGCGTAAGGAACTGGCGTTCTCGTTGCTGCCGGAGGCCCCGAAGCTTGCGCGCTATGCCGAGAACCTGGGGCTGGGCAGGCAGTACGTCGAGCAGGTTGCGGGCTATTACCCCGACGTGCCTTCCGCGCTGATGTGGCTGGCCGATCTGGCGATCTCGCGCCCGGACCCGCCGGACCAGGCCATCTCGCTCTGGCGGCAGGTCCTCCAGGTGGCGCCCGAGAACGTCCGTGCCCTCAATTCGCTGAGCATTGCGCTGAGCGAGGTGGGGCTGCCGGATGAGGCCATTCGGTACTGCAGGCGAGCCCTGGAGGTCGATCCCGATCTGCCGGAGGCCCACGTCACGCTCGGCATGGAGCTGGCGCATGAGGGCAAGGCCGACGAGGCAATCGGCCACTACAGGAAGGCGTTGCGCTGCGATCCGGATTCCGTGAAGGCGCACAATAACCTGGGCATCGCCTTGGCCGCCCGGGGGGAATCGGCACAAGCGCTCGCCCACTACGAGCGGGCGCTGAGCATCGACCCCTACTTCGCCCCGGCGTGGGCGAACCTTGGCGGGCTGCTGGCCGATCTCGGGCGGCCGGCCGAGGCCATGGGTGACTTGCGGGAAGCCCTTTATCTGGACCCTTTTCTGCCCGTCGGTCACCATAACATGGGCGTGCTGCTGGCACGCCAGGGGGACCTGGGTCGGGCTGCGGCCCACTTCCGGGCCGCGTTGTGGGCGGAGCCCGACTACGCCCACGCCCACTTCCATCTGGCTCAGGCCCTGCTTCAGCAAGGGCAGCTCGACGAAGCCATCGCTCACTTCTCGGCCGCCTGCGAGATAGACCCCCGTTTCACGGAGGCGCGCCGCGGCCTGGCGGCAGCGATGCAGTTGAGGTCTCGGGGCGGCAGCGGGGGGCCGGCGACCCCGTAAGTCTGCGTGGACTCCCCCGGCCGTGTGGAGAAGGATGCCGTTTCGGCCCGCGCGGCTCTACCGGCTGATCACCGCGATGATGCAGTCGCGGACCCATTCCATCTGCTTCCTGGTCAGGTGCGCGCCGAAGCAGATCGTCTTCGCGTCGCTGATGATCTGGACAGCGGTCGCCTTCCTGCCGCGCCCGCCCTTTGCCA
>CAYUDW010000112.1:0-11637 GCA_964442595.1 uncultured candidatus Brocadiaceae bacterium | reverse complement strand
GTCTGGTCGTGCGTGCCGGCGCGGAACACGATGTCGTCGGCCTCCCGGAGAGACTCGTCCACCAAGGTCTTGACGCCGTACTGGGAGCCGAAGGGAGATTCGGCCCCGATCTCGCAATCGGGGAAGATCTTCTTCATCTCCTCTTCGCCCAGCATCTCCGCCTTCGCCCCAAGGAGCGCGGCCACCTTCTTGAAGTCGACGTGGCGGCTGGCCGGAAGGACCAGCATCACGACTTCGTCCCCGCCCTTGACGATGACGGTCTTGGCGAAGTTGTGGCCCGAGACGTGCTCCGCCGCCGCCACTTCCTGGGCGGTGTAGGCCTGCTCGTGGGGAATGACCTCGCACTTCACCCCGCTTTCCTTCAGGAACTCCTGCACGTTCATACCTCTGCCCTCCTTCCCCCGCTAATGGCTGGCGCGTCTGCGTGCTAGCCTGGTCGCAGCGCCCTATTTGCGTACCATACCCGACGGCGGCACGGGCGTCAATACTTGCAGCGGCCTCATGCCCCTCACAGCAGGTTCAGCCCCAGTGAGCGCGCGTACAGATACGCCTCGCTGTACTCCTCCGCCGTGATGGAGCGTCCGATCTCCGGATGCCGGTGCGCCTCGTGCATGGGGCGGTACTGCTCCATCACGTTTACGAACGTGTCCGGAGATATTTCCTCGGCGATGAAGCGGAGGATCTCCTTGCTGTTCGCCACGCCGTTCGGCATGACCAGATGCCGCACCAGCAGTCCCCGGGTGGCTATGCCGTCCTCGACTTGAAGGACGCCGACCTGCCGGTGCATCTCCCGTAGCGCGGCCTGCATCCTGTCCGGGTAGTCGCGCGCCTTCGTGTAGCGGAAGGCCATCTCGGGGTCCCAGAACTTCGCATCCGGCATGTAGATGTCCACGGTGCCCTCGAGCAGGCGGAGCGTCTCGACCAGTTCGTAGCCGCCGCAGTTGTAGACGATGGGCACGGCTAGGCCCGCCAGCCGCGCGCGCCGCACGGCGTCCATAAGCCACGGCGTGACGTGTGTGGGCGTGACGAAGTTGATGTTCTCGCACCCCCGCCGCTCCAGGGCCAGCATGATTCGGGCGATCTGCTCGGGCTCCGTCGGCCGGCCGGCCAGGCCGTGGCTGATGTCGTGATTCTGGCAGAAGACGCACAGCAGGTTGCAGCCGGCCAGGAATACTGTGCCCGAGCCCCCGCGCCCGACCAGGGGCGGCTCTTCGCCGAAGTGCGGGCCTGCGCTCGAGACCAGCGGCAGCGCGCCGACCCCGCAGTAGCCCACCTCGCCCGCCCGACGGTCGATCCGGCAGAGGCGCGGACAGAGGCGGCACGGATTGGCCAGCTCGTAGGCGGCCCGGATGGCATCTTCGGAAGGCTGGACGTCCATTGCCGTCCCCTCCGGCGGTTTCCATTCGCCCGTTCCGTCCACTATAATAGGGGAACCCAAGCGCGGATGGCACGTCAAGCATGCGTGCGCCCCGTGCGGTGCGAAGGGCCACAATCCTGTGCGGTCCCCGGGGGCCATGGCTGACGAGAAGCAGGCGAAGCCGGAAGACGGTGCTCAGGTGCCGAGCTTCGAGCAGAACCTCGAACGGCTGGAGGAGATCGTCCGCCGGCTCGAGGAAGGCAACCTGGCCCTGGACGATTCGCTGCGGCTCTACGAGGAAGGGGTCGAGGCCTTCCGCGCCTGCCAGAAGATGCTGGAAGCGGCCACGCTGAAGGTGCGCAAGCTGGTGCAGACGGCCGAGGGCGAGCTGAAAGAGGGAGCTTTCGAGCCGCCGGGACAGTGAGCCGGCCCGGGACGCAGTCCAATGAAGCAGATACTGATCGTCGGGAACAAGGCGAAAGAGGGCGTCCATCGCGCCCTCGAGCAGATCGAGCCGTGGCTGGCCGAGCGGGCGCAGGTGAAGGTCGACCTCGAGCTGGAATCGGAGGTCCGGTCGGACGAGGTGGACCTGGCCGTGGTGCTCGGAGGCGACGGCTCCGTCCTGCGAGCGGCGCGCGGCCTGGCGAAGCAGGGCGTGCCCCTGCTGGGGCTGAACGTCAGCAAGTTCGGCTTTCTGACCGAGGCGACAGCCGACGACTACCGGGCCGTCCTGAGCGACGTGTTGGAGGGCCGCTACCGGCTGGCCGAACGCATGATGCTGGGCTGCCGTCTGGAGCGCGTCGGCGAGACGATGCTGGACACCGTCGGCCTGAACGACGCCGTCGTGGCGCGCACCTCCCTGTCCCGCATCATGACGATAGACCTCCACGTGGACGGGGAGCTGGTGACGACGTACCGGGCGGACGGGCTCATCGTGGCCACGCCGGTCGGTTCGACGGCCCACAGCCTGGCGGCGGGAGGGCCGATCGTCTATCCCGAGATGGACGCCCTGGTGATCGCGCCCATCTGTCCGCACACGCTGAGCAACCGCCCCCTGGTCCTGCCCGGCCACCTGACGGTCAGCCTGGAGGCTCGCGACTGGGCAGAGCCGCCCGCCCTGACCGTGGACGGCCAGGTGACGCAGGAGATGCAAGACGGCGACGTCGTGCAGGTGCAAAGGGCCGAAAAGCCCCTGAGACTGATCCAGACGGGGCGGAACGCCTTCTTCGCCACGCTGCGCAATAAGCTGGATTGGAGGGGTCAGCCGAGATATGCCAAGTAAGAGATTCGAAGTCACGATACTGACCCGGTTCTGCAAGGGATGCGGCCTCTGCGTGGAGTTCTGCGAGCAAGGCAAGCTCTACATCGAGAAGAAGCCGAACCGACGAGGCGTGCAGACGGCGGCCGTGCGGCCGGACGTGGATTGCACGGGCTGCCTGCAGTGTGCTACGATGTGCCCGGACGCTGCGGTAGAGATCTGGCGCGTTGAGGCTGCGGCGTCGGCCGCCGGCGCTCAACAGGACTAGAGAACACGTCAACCTGGACGATTAGACCGTAGATTCGGATGGGTGCCGAACAAGCCGAGGGCGAGACGCTTCTGATTTCCGGTAACGTAGCGGCCGGGGAGGCCGCCATCAGGGCGGGCTGCAAGTTCTACGCCGGATACCCCATCACGCCGCAGAACGAACTGACGGCCTTCATGGCGGATCAACTGCCGCTGCGGGGGGGCATCTTCATCCAGGCCGAGAGCGAGCTCGCCGCCATCAACATGGTCTACGGGGCCAGCGCCGGCGGCGCACGGGCCATGACGTCCTCCAGCAGCCCCGGCGTAAGCCTCAAGCAGGAGGGCATCTCCTACATCGCGGGCAGCGAGATCCCCGCCGTGATCATCAACGTGCAGCGCGGCGGCCCGGGCCTGGGCAACATCTCGCCCGCCCAGGCGGATTACTACCAGACCACCCGCGGCGGCGGCCACGGCGACTACCGCTGCATAGCCCTCGCCCCGGCCACCGTTCAGGAGGTCTGCGACCTGACCTACCTGGCGTTCGACCTGGCGGACGCCTACCGCGTGCCCGTGATCATCCTGAGCGACGGCCTGCTCGGGCAGATGATGGAGCAGGCCCGCTTCGACCACCTGCCGCCCCCCGACCCTCCGCCCAAGCCGTGGGCGCTGACCGGGGAATCGGGCAGGGAGCGGAACCTCGTCCGCTCCTTCCGACTCAGCCCGGACGAACTGGAAGAGCTGAACCTGAAGCTGCAGGCCAACTACGCAAAGATCGAGGAGAACGAGGTCCGTTGCGAGCTGACCGGCCCCGACCAGGCGGACGTGTTGCTGGTGGCCTACGGCACGAGCGGGCGCATCTGCCGGCAGGTGGTGGAGAGGCCGCTCCGAAAGCTGCCGTTCAAGGTGGCCCTGTTCAGGCCCATCACGCTGTGGCCGTTCCCCAGCAGGGAGCTGGCCGAACTGGCGGAAAAGGCGAGCGGCATTCTGGTCGTGGAGATGAGCGCGGGCCAGATGGTGGACGACGTGCGGCTGGCCGTCGAGGGTCGCTGTCCCGTGGAGCTTCTGGGCCGCGTCGGCGGCCAGGTGCCCACCGCGCTGGAAATAACCGAGAGACTCGAGGCCCTGTTCGCCTGAGCGCCCCTGGCAGAGGGGCGCCCCGGCGGAGGGCAAAGGTGTAAGGAAATGCCGGTCAAGCAGACGCAGTCAGAGCTCAAGAAGTCCGTTTACAGGCGCCCACAGGAGTTGCTGGACGCGCAGACCCACTACTGCCCGGGCTGCGGCCACGGCATCATGCACCGGCTTCTGGCCGAGGTGATCGGGGAGCTGGGCATCCGGGAGCGGGCCATCGGCATCGCGCCGGTCGGCTGCGCCGTGCTGGCCTACGACTACATCGACATCGACTGGAGCGAGGCAGCGCACGGCCGGTGCCCGGCCGTGGCAACCGGGCTGAAGCGCGTCCATCCGGACAAAGTGGTCTTCACCTACCAGGGCGACGGCGACCTGGCCTCCATCGGCATGGCCGAGACTATCCACGTCGCCAACCGCGGCGAGCTCATCACCATCGTGTTCATCAACAACACGGTCTACGGCATGACGCAGGGGCAGATGGCCCCGACGACGCTGCTGAACCAGAAGACGACGACCACCCCTCGGGGCCGGGATCCGAGCAGTGAAGGCTACCCCATAAAGGTCTGCGAGCTGCTTGACCAGCTTGTGGCCCCTGCGCTGCTGGCCAGAACGACGGTCGCGACGCCCAGGCACGTCCGCCGCACGAAGGCGCTCTTGAGGAAGGCATTCCGCTACCAGATCGACGGCGTCGGTTTCTCCCTGATCGAGGTCCTCTCGCCCTGCCCGACGTACTGGCGGATGACGCCTGCCGACAGCTACCGCTACGCCGAGGAGGTCGTGGCCAAGACGTTCCCGCTCGGCGTAATCAGGGACGTTCGGGAAAACGAGTGAAGCAGCCGGAGGAAGGAACCATGGCGAGCGAGCGAGGGAGCGCGACGCTGCCGACGAACGGCCGGGAGCACCGGATTATCGTGGCGGGCTTCGGCGGCCAGGGGGTGCTGACGCTCGGCAAGGTGCTCTGCACCGCGGCGATGAGCGAGGGGAAGACTGTGACCTACCTCCCTTCTTACGGCGCCGAGGTGCGGGGCGGCACGGCCAACTGCCAGGTCGTGATCAGCAACGATACGGTATACAGCCCGCTGGTCGAACGGGCGGACTCGCTCATCATCATGAACCAGCTCTCCTACGACAAGTTTGCCGGCCGCGTCAAGCCGCAAGGGTTGCTGCTCGTCAACAGCTCCGTCATTGAGCTGGACGAGGTCCCCGTCGAGGGGCCCGCGACGGTCCTCGCACTGCCCGCAACCGAGATGGCCGCCGAGATGGGCAACGTCAGGATCGCCAACGTCATCCTGCTGAGCGCCTTCGTCACGATGACGCACCTGGTGGGGCAGGAAAGCTGCACGGCGGCGCTCGAAGGCCTGCTCGGGGAGCGCAAGGCCAGCCTGATGGACCTGAACATGCAGGCGATGCGCAGGGGCGTCGACCTGGCCGCCAGCACGCAGACTCAGCCGCTGCCCGTAAGCGGCGCCCCCGCCGGAAAGACCACCTGAAAGCCCGCCCCCGTCGCGCCGGACGTTCCCGCCTGCCCCTCAGCCTGCGCCCTGGCCCCCCGCAGCGGGCGCCGGTGCCTTTACCTTCACTGTCCGGAATTCGCGCATGAGCACGCCGAGCAGTTCGGCCCTCCCCGGTGCGTGCCGACACGGCAGCCGCACCTCGTAGTACCCGTCCTCCCAGAAGACGATCGGCGCTTGCCCGGGCCATTGCACGCTCAGCGACCACGTAGCGCCGTCTCCAGCCGCTTCCTCCTGGTCAGGGAAGCCGACGTAATCCACGAGGACGCAGTTCCGGGCCCCCTGCACTCCGGTGATCGTGCCCAGCACGTGTATCCTCTCGCCGGGCAGGATCCCTGTGGCGCGTCCCATCAGGCTCACCGTGTCCTGAGGAACCAGGCACGTGAGGCGGCTGCGTGTATCGAACGCGAAGCCGATCGGCACCCGCATCGGCGCGCCGCCGCGGAATGCGGGTGCTGCGGCTATCTCGGCGGGCAAGGGCAGGGCCAGGCGGCCGGCCACCACGTCATCGAATTCGACGTTGAGCCGGTTGTTCGAGCCGGCGTGGCGGTAGACAATGCCCGCGCTGTACTGACCGTAGGCCTTCGTCTCCTGGGGCAGTCCTTCGAGCCCGGCAACCAGCCCGGCCACCTCCGCCTGCAGCCTCTCAGGCCGCAGAGACCTCACCGCAAGCTCCAGCGTGGCAGTCTCGCCGTCCACGTGCGAGCAGGGAAGGTCGATGGAATGCTCCCCGGGCTTCGATATGACGCGGGGCTCGCTCTGGCCGCCCCAGTAGAGCAGCACCTCCCGCTCCGTCGGGGCACTTGCGGCGTGGCCCAACAGCACCGAGTCCACCAGGACGCAGCTCTGCCCCACGATTGTCCCCACGGTCGTGCCCTCTATCGTGATGCGCTGCCCGGCGTTCAGGACCACCTCGCGGCTCAGCACCGCGTCAGTCAGCGGCCAGTCGGGAGGCAGTCCGAACAGCGTCCTGAGCGCATCGGGACTGGACCGGGGCACCAGGCACACCAGCTCTCCCTCGGTGCGGAACGCGACGGCCACCACGTAAGCCATGTCGCCCAGGACGATCCGCCGTGCGGCCTCCGGCATCCTCGTGCTGCTCGCGAACGCATCCCGGAACCGCACGTCGACCTGGAAACCGGCCGTAACGGCGCGATACACGTCGGGCGGCGCCAGGGCCTTGTAACCCTTGACGGGAACCTTGATGGTCGTGGTTGCCTCTTCGGCCTCTCCCTCCTGGCCCAGCAAAGCCGGCCCTGCCGCACAGGCAAGGAGAACCGCCATGACCGTCGCAAGCGTGGCTGTCTTCATGAAACCCCTCCGAACGCCGTGCGTAAGCACACCCAATCGCTAGAAGATGATACCTGCTGGCGCGCCGCTGTCAAATGCTCCGCCGGTGCGCCCGGGCCCCCTCCGGGGCCCTGCAGGACAGGGCGTAGCCTGCCGCCCTATACGGCCAGCATGGCGTTCACGGCCGCCGCAGCCCGTTCCCGCGTTTCCGCCGGCACGCGGACGACGTTGGCCATCCTGTCGAGCGCGCGCCGGATCGAGCTGAGCGTCGTCAAACGCATGGACGAGCAAACGCTGCCGGTCGCAAAGAACTGCTTGTGCGGATTCTGCTCCCGGAGGGGATGCAGCAGGCTCTCCTCCGTGCCGACGATGTAGGCGCGTTTGCCGGGCCGCGCCGCGTAGTCGAGCATCTGGGACGTGCTGCCCACGAAATCGGCCATCCGCCTGACGGCCACGTCACACTCCGGGTGCACCATCACGGCGGCGTGGGGATGCAGCCGCCTGAGCTCGCGGATGGCCTCCGGGCTGATGTTCGGATCGTGCACGTAGCAG
Source organism: uncultured candidatus Brocadiaceae bacterium (assembly GCA_964442595.1). Lineage (GTDB taxonomy): Bacteria > Planctomycetota > Brocadiia > SM23-32 > SM23-32 > DAOVRD01. The sequence continues at coordinate 4,295 of CAYUDW010000112.1, read as the reverse complement.
TGGCCGTCCCAAAGGATAACGTCCTTGTTCACCTGTTTCGCCACGTACGAGCCGAGGTTCCGATCCGGCACCAGCAGGACGTGCTGCTGCGGCAGGGAGCGGACGACTTGCACCGCGTTGGCCGAGGTGCAGCAGATGTCAGACTCGGCCTTCACCTCCGCGGTGCTGTTGACGTAGCTGACGACGGCCGTCTCTTCGGGCAACTCTCTGCGCCGCGCCCGGACCTGTTCGGCCGTAGCCATGTCCGCCATGGCGCAGCCTGCGGACGGCTCGGGCAGCAGGACCATCTTGTGCGGGTTCAGGACGCTGGCCGTCTCGGCCATGAAACGCACGCCGCAGAAAACGATCACCTCCGCGTGGACCTCGGCCGCCTTGCGGCTCAGCTCCAGGGAGTCGCCCACGATGTCGGCCACGCGCTGCACGGAGGGGCGCTGGTAAAGATGGGCGAGGATCACGGCGTTGCGGGTTTTGCGGAGGTCATCGATCTCCTGCCCCAGAACCTGCTCGTCATGTTCGCCGAAGGACATCTGCCCAACTCCCTGCGGCCATGGGCCGCCCAGATACGGCCTCAGTCCGAATCGGATTCGACGCGGGTCACGGATTCCCTGAACAGCTTGATCGCGCAGAACTCCCCGCACATGGAACAGCGGTCGCCCTTCTGCTCCGCCGCCAGCAGGGCAAGGAAGCGCGTCGGGTCCAGCGCGTGCGGCACCATTCCGTCCCAGTCCCGCGCGGCGCGCGCCCGACTCATGCGCGCGTCCAGGTCCCGGGCGCCCCGGACGCCTTTCGCCACGTCCGCGATGTGGGCGGCGATGCGGGTGGCGACCACGCCCTCCCGCACGTCTTCGGGGCCGGGCAGGCCCACGTGCTCCTTCGGCGTGACGTAGCAGAGGAAGTCGGCCCCGCAGGCGCCGGCCAGGGCGCCGCCGACGGCTCCGACCATGTGGTCGTAGCCCGGCGCCGCGTCCGTCGGCAGGGGACCCAGCACGTAGAAGGGCGCGCCGTCGCAGCACTCCTTGGCCAGCCGCACGTTCCGCTCGATCTCGTTCAGCGGGATGTGGCCCGGGCCTTCAATCATTACCTGCACGCCGCTCTCGCGGCAGCGAGCGGCCAGTTCTCCGAGGATCTTCAGCTCGTAGAGCTGCGCCTCGTCGGTGGCGTCCTCGATGCACCCCGGACGCAGCCCGTCGCCCAGGCTGATGGTCACGTCGAACTGGCGCGCGACGGCCAGGACTTCGTCGAAATGCTCGTAGAGGAAGCTCTGGCGTCCGCTATCCGCCATCCACTTCAGCAGGAAGACGCCGCCCCGGCTCACGGCGCCCATCAGGCGGTTCGCCAGCAGTGGAATTGCCTCGCGAGTGACCCCCGCGTGCACAGTGGCGAAGTCGACGCCGTCCCGCGCGTGCCTCTCAAAGACGTCCATGTACGACTTCATGGACATGCTGGCAGGTCCGCCGGCCTCGATCGCCGCCTGATAGATCGGCACCGTTCCCACGGGCGCGGACGAGTTCTCCAGCACGGTGCGGCGCACCAGGTCGATGTCGCCTCCGGTGCTCAGGTCCATCACGGTGTCGGCGCCGGCGTCCAGCGCGCTACGCAGCTTCTCCAGCTCGCCCTCGGGGTCGCCGCGGTCAGGGGAGGTGCCGATGTTGGCGTTCACCTTCGTGCGCAGGCCCTCGCCGATGCCGACGGGCTCGACGCATTCGTGTTCTTTGTTCGCCAGGACGACCACGCGGCCGCCTCGGATGCGCCGCTGCAGCTCCTCGGCTTCCAGGCCCTCGTCGGCGCAGACCTGCTGCATCTGAGCAGTGATGAGACCTCGGCGAGCGCTTTCCAGTTGTGTCATCTTCGACGACCTCCACAGTGGAGCGCACCCCCCCCGGCCGGCGCCCCGCGCCCCTTTTGGGTGCAGCGATTGCAGATTCAACTCAGGCAGGTGCAAGCCGGACATGGTGCCCGGCGGCCACAGACCGCCGCTCTGACCAGGAGTACGATTATACAGCGTCCTCGCCGAGAAGGCAACGCGGCGGCTGCGGGGGCGCGTGCTGCCTTCGGACCCCCACGCGGAGGGCATCCGTCTTGACTGTAAGTCTCGCCCCGAGTTATCATTACACCAGCGGGGCGCTACGGGATGCTGCTACGCCGCCCGTTACTGTGACCGAATGCGCCAGCAAGGCCGCGCGCCCGTACAGGCCGCGGCGTGCAGGCGACGAGCCCGACTCCTTTTCCGCCGCTGACCATGGCCAGACCGGATCATAAGCGGAACTACGGAAACCTGCTGCGCTTCTACGGCGTGGCCCTGCCCTACTGGAAGACCATCCTGGTGTCGCTCGCCGCGATGTTCCTCTACGCGGCGGTCAGCATCAACGGGGCGCTGATGATCAAGCCCTTCGTGGGGGCATTCCTAACGGGTGAGGCGGCCGACAAGGCTGCCCCTCCGGGGCAGGCGGCCGGCGCCCCCCCCGCCGATCAGAAGCAAGAGGCGAGGCGCTCGACCGACGTGCTGGAGCGGGGCAAGGCCGCCGTGAGGGCATGGTTCCTGGGCCTGAAGCCGGTCAAACGTGCCGTGGACTGGCTCTGGACAGGCAACACGCTCAGGAAGATCACCTTCATGGTCGCGTTCTTCATCGGGCCGCTTTTTCTCGTTGCCGGCTTCTTGCAGGATTACGCGCGCGGGCGGGTGGTCTGGAGCGTGCTGGCGGACCTGCGGATGACGGTGTTCGACCGGCTGTCCGCCCTCTCCCTGAGCTACTTCTCCGGCCAGCGCACCGGGGAGCTGATCAGCCGCCTGACCAACGACATCGCCCAGACGAAGGCCGCGTTGAGGATCATCTTCGGCAAGCTGATCCTGGAGCCCCTTATGGTGGTGGTCTTCTTTCTGGTGGCGCTCTGGGCGAGTCCCCACCTGACGCTCATCGTGTTGATCGGCCTGCCGCTGCTCATACTGATCATGGGGCGATACGGCCGCCGCATCCGCCGCTACGCCACCAAGATGCTGGAGAAGCTGGCCGACGTGACCGACTCGGTCACCCAGATGCTCAACGGCATCCGCGTCGTCAAGTCCTTCAACATGGAGGACGCGGAGCGGGAAGAGTTCCGCGCGCGCAACCGTGCCCAGCTCCAGAAGGCGTTCAAGCTGGTCAGGAACCAGGCCTGGGCCAGCGTTCTGCCGCTGTTCTTCCTGATCGTGGTGGTCTCGTCCATGGTGCTGCTGGCGGCCGACTACCTGCTCAGCCGGGGGCTGTTGGGACTGCAAGACATGCTGCTATTCCTCTTCTGCGTCGGCGTCCTGCAAGGGCAGGCTCGTCGCCTAGTCAAGGCATACAACGATCTGCAGGAAAGCATCGCCGGCGTCAACCGCATCTTCGAGCTGATCGACACACAGCCCGAGATCGAGGATCGCCCCGACGCCATCGAGCTGGACGAGGTCAAGACGGGCATCTCGTTCCGCGAAGTCTCGTTCGCCTACGATGAGGTGCCCGTGCTGACAGGGATCGACCTGCAAGTCCCGTGCGGCAAGGTCTATGCCCTCGTGGGAGAGACCGGCGCCGGCAAGAGCACCATGTTGGACCTGATCCCCCGGTTCTACGATCCGACCGAGGGTTCAGTCGCCATCGACGGGATCGACGTGCGGAACATCAAGCGCGAGAGCCTGATGCGGTTGGTCGCCATCGTGGGCCAGCACCCGTTCCTTTTCAATCGGCCCCTCGCCGAGAATATTCGCTACGGCAAGCCGGACGCGACCGACGAGGAGGTGTACGCCGCCGGGGGGGCGGCCAACATCCACGACTTTGTCCTGAGCCTGCCCGAAGGCTACGAGACGCTGGCCGGGGAGGCCGGCCACCGCCTGTCGGGCGGGCAGCGTCAGTGCATCACCATCGCCCGCGCCATCCTCAAGAACGCCCCCATCCTCATACTCGACGAGGCCACCTCCAGCCTGGACGCCGAGTCCGAGAGGCTCGTGCAGAAGGCGCTCAACAACCTGATGGCGGACCGAACCACTTTCGTCATCGCCCACCGCCTGTCCACCGTCCGGCACGCCCACAGGATCATCGTCCTGAAGGGAGGCCGCATCGTGGAGCAAGGGACCCACAAAGAGCTCCTGAAGGAAGGCGGCGAGTACGGGCGGCTCTACCGACTCCAGTTCGCCGACGACACGCTCAGCCCCAGCCGCGGGGAAAGAGGAATCCCATGAAGGTATCGCAGCTTGTGGCGTGGATACTGCTGGCGGCGCTGGCCTTCTTCGCCGTCACTCTCTCCATTTACAGCAGCTACAACGTGGCCCTGCTGCAAAA
>CAYUDW010000111.1:2066-11723 GCA_964442595.1 uncultured candidatus Brocadiaceae bacterium | reverse complement strand
GACGCCCGCATCTATGACACGCGCAAGACCACGCCCGGCTGGCGGCGGCTGGAGAAGTACGCCGTCGCCTGCGGCGGCGGGCTCAACCACAGGATGGACCTGAGCGACGAGGCGCTGATCAAGGACAACCACCTGGCCCTGGCGGCCGGACAGGATCCCGAGGGAGCGCGGGAGGCGGTCGAGAAAGTGCGCGCGGCGTTCCCCGCGCTGAAGGTCGAGGTGGAGGTCGAGGACTTCGCCCAGCTCGAGTCGGCGCTCGCGGCCGCGCCCGACGTTATCCTGCTGGACAACATGACGCCGGACGAGGTCCGCCGCGCGGTGGCGCTGGTTGAGGCGAAGTGCGCCGGCGCCAGCCGCCCGCTGCTGGAGGCCAGCGGGGCCATCTCCCTGGCGAACGTGGGCGCCTACGCGGTCGCGGGGGCGGACCGGATCTCGATCGGCGCGCTGACGCATTCGGCGCCCGCGCTCAGCCTCTCGCTCGAGATCGTGGGCTGAGAATGCGCGGCAGTGAGGCACGGACTCAACTCAGGGCGTTGTGGGCGGCCTGAAGGGCGGCGCCGGGCGGGAACTCGTGCCCCATCTCCTTGAGCGCCTTCTCCAGCGTAGCGACGCCGACCAGCAGGTCCCCCTCGCTGACGTAGCCCATGTGGCCGATGCGGAAGATCTTGCCCTTGAGCTTGCCCTGTCCGCCAGCCATCGTCACGCCGTAATTGTCCCGCATGAGGTTGACGAGCTTGTCGGTGTCGACGCCTTCAGGCCCGTAGACTGCGGTCACGCCGTTGACGGGGTTCTTGGCGACCAGCTTGAGCCCGACCGCCTCGACGGCCGCGCGGGCCGCCGCGGCAAGACGGGCATGCCGCGCGTGCACCTCGTCCAGCCCCTCCTCGAAGATCATTTCGAGGCCCTTGTGGAGGGCGCGGATCAGGGAGACGGCCGCCGTATACGGGGTAGTGTGCTTCTCCCAGCTCTGCTTCATGGCCCGCAGGTCGAGGTAGTAGCGGGGAGAAGTGCATGCCTCGACCGTCTCCCACACGCGCGGAGAGACGGCGATGAAGGCCAGGCCCGGCGGCATCATGCAGCCCTTCTGAGAGCCGCTGACGACGATGTCCACGCCCCATTCGTCCATCTGGAAGGGGTGGACGCCGATCCCCGTGATGGAGTCCACGCCCAGAAGCATGTCCGTCTTGCGGGTGAGGGCGGCGATGGCCTGGACGTCGGTGAAGGCCCCGGTGGAAGTCTCGGACTGGGTGATGTAGAAGGCGCGGGCGTCGGGGTGTTCGCTCAGCGCGGCCTCGGCCTGTTCGGCGGTGAGCCCCTCGCCCCATTCCAGCCCGATCTCAACGACGTTGCAGCCGTAGGCCTTGCACAGCCCGGCCCAGCGTTCGCCGAACTTGCCGCCGACGGCGCAGATGGCTTTGTCCCCGGGCGAGCAGACGTTGGCCACGGCCGCCTCCATGGCTGCGGTGCCGCTGCCCATGATCAGGTAGACGTCCTCCTTCGTTCCGAACAGCGTCTTGAGCCCGTCCACCACCTCGACCATGACCTGCGAAAACTGGGCCGTCCTGTGATGGGTCATCGGCGCGGCTTCGGCCAGCAACACTTCGCTGGGCACCATGGTCGGACCTGGCGTGAGCATGTAGTTCTTCTTCACGTTCTGCTCCCTATTGGCTGACGGTTCTCATGACGGCGGCGCTCCCCTGGGATCGAATAGGCGCCGGCGCCGCGTCCGCGAGGAACGCACATTCTAGGCGTGGGGGCGGGCCCTCGCAAGCGCAGGGCGGGCGAGCCGCCGCCGGCCGAAGACGCGCTCACCCCACAGCAGGGGTCAGGACCGTGCCGAGCACCAGGTAGATGCTGATGCAGAACAGGTCGTTCAGAATGGTGACGAACGGCCCCGAGCTGACGGCCGGATCGATCCCGATCGCGTTGAAGGCCAGCGGAAACGTCATGCCCATCATGCCGGCCACGTTGATGGAGATGCACACGGCCAGTCCCACGGCCAGCATCACGCCGGGTCCCGTGCCCACTATGAGCCCGCCCAGCACGCCGGCGGCGACGGCGCACAATAGGGAAAGCAGGAGCGTGATAAGAAGCTGCTTCACCAGGAAGCGGGCGATCCGGCCGCGGTGTATGTGGCCCAGGGCGAGCCCCCGCACCACGATCGTGGACCCCTGAATGGCGACGTTGCCCCCCATCAGAGGGATCAAAGGGATGAAGAACGAAAGCTGGACGACCCGCAGCGTGCCCTCGAAGCGGCTCACGACGAAGGCGATGAAGAGACCGTCCAGCACGGACAGCAGCAGCCAGGGCAGCCGAAGCCTGGTGCTGCGGTAGACGCTGGCGTGCACGGGGTCGCGCTCCCCGGTTCCGGCCAGCCGGTACATGTCCTCGTCCACTTCCTGCTCGGCGGCCTCCAGTATGTCGTCCACCGTCACGACGCCCATCATCTTGCTGTCCCGGCCCACCACCGGGATGACGTCCAGGTCGTACTTCGTGGCCGCCCGAACCAGCTCTTCCTGATCGGTCTCCACCTCGACCGTGTGGGGACGCTCCTCCATCAGTTCGCCGACCCGCCGGTCGGGTGGGCCGAACACCAATCGCTGAAGCGGCAGATAGCCGACGAGTCTTCCCTGCCCGTCGGCAACGAACAGGTGGGCGACGGTCTCGGACTCCCGGCTGCGCTGGGTGACCTCGATGGCCTGGCGGGCCGTCATGTCCTGGCGAAGCAGGACGAACTCGGTCGTCATCAGCCCGCCGGCGGTGTCGGACGGGTAGGTGAGCAACTGCTCGGCGGCGGTGGCCTGCTCCTGGGGAAAGCCCCCCAGGATGGCCTCGGCCTGCTCGTCGGGCAGGGCCTCCAGCACGTCCGCCACTTCGTCGGGCTCCAGCTTCCCGACGGCCGCCTGGACCCTCCTGGGAGCCGCAGCGGCTATGGCCTGGAGCGTCCGCCCGTCCAGCTCGTCCAGGACCTCGGCGCCGAATTCTGCGTCCAGCAGGCGGAAGATGCGGGCCCGCTCGTCGTCTTCCAGCTCAGCCAGGGCGGCCGCCACGTCCGCAGGCTCAGCGCTGGCCAGCAACGTCCGCAGGCCGTCCGTATCGCCCTGCTCCAGGCATTGGTTCAAGCCGCTCAGCAGATGCTGTGCGGGACGCACGCTCTCCCCTGTCGGTTGCGTCGTCAAGGGCAAGCCCCGGGTCGCAAGATGGATGAGGTCGAAGCAGGAATGCCTCGTTCGAGACACCGATTATATCGCGAGTGCCCGGACGAACAAAACACCGGCCGCCCGGTCAACAGCGGCAGGCGCGCCGCCTGGCCGGTCCGCGGCCTGCCAGCACCCTTTGGGCAGGGAAGTTCCGCTAGGTGTTCGCGAGCTGCCCTCGTATAATGCCCCCGACCTCGAGTCTGGAGGCATATCTCTTGACGCCGAACGCTCAGGCGACGCCGGACCAGCACGATCCATCTGCCGCCGTCGCGCGAGGCGTGGCCCTTGACGACGTCCTGCGGGGGGCGGCCCTGTGCCTGCTGGCACTGACGCTGGTCTATCGGCCCATCAGCTCGGCGCTGGGCTACGGGTTGGCGGAGGGCGCGGCCTTCGGGTTGGCGCTTCTGGGCGCCGGCGTCTGCTGGCTCGCCGCCGAGGTGCTCGGGGGACGAGTGCGCGTCCGGTTCGGCCTCCCCGGCCTGATCTTCACTGCGCTGCTTGCGGCGGCCCTGGTCTCGTCTCTCCGCGCAGAGAACTGGTTCGCCGGGCTCCGGTGGTGCCTGAACCTGGGGACTTACGGCCTGACGGCGTTCCTGGTGCTCCAGATGGCCGAAAGGAGTCGGCAGCGGGCCTTCCTCTTGAGTTCCCTGCTTGCCACGGCCGTTGCCCTGGCCGCCTACGCCGTCTGGCACACAGGCGTCTACATGCCCGCGCTGCGCCGCTGGATGGAGCTCGAACCGGGGGTGTTCGAGGCGTTCGTTCGCGCTGAGGGCCCCCTGCTCCAAGACCTGGCGGCACGCGTGAGGTCGCCGCGCGCTTACGGCAACTTCATCACGCCCAACCAGCTCGCCGGCTTCCTGGCGCTCACGTTCTTCCCCCTTGCCGGGCTTGTGGCAGGCTGGTGGCGGCGCAAACGCGCGGGGGCCGGGGGCGGCCGGTCGTGGATCGCGCCGGCCCTGCTCGGGGTCGGGCTGCTGTTCACGGCTTCTGCAATCTTGCTCTCGCGCTCGAAAGGGGGCTGGATCGCGTTTCTGTTCGGCGCGGCGGTGTTCGGCCTGCTGCTGGCCGGCGGCGCCGTGCGGCTGCACTGGCGGAGACTGCTGATCGGGCTGGCGGTGCTGGTCGGGCTCTTCGTGGCGGCCCACTTCGCGGGCCTCGTCCCGGGTCCGGAACGCTTCGCCAGGTCCCTCGGGGTGCGCGTCCATTACTGGGAGACGAGCGCCCGAATCGCACTGAAGCGACCTCTGCTGGGAGTGGGCCCGGGCTCCTGGCCCGAATGGTACACCATGCTCAAGCAGCCGGAGTTCGGGGAGACCCAGGCAGCGCACAACGTCTATCTGGAGCTCTGGGCGGAGGCGGGGGCGATCGGCCTGCTGCTCTTCATGGCCCTTTGGGTCGCCGTCTTCATGTCGGCGCTGAAGGGCTCCTCTGCCTCGACTGCGGACGAGCAGGCCGCCCGGCCCGAGGGCGCGCCGGGACGGCGCTCACCCATGCTGCTCGGGGGCCTGTGCGTCGGGCTGCTGGCATTCGCGTTCGACTACGCGCTGCTGGGCACGTTTGCGCCTCCGGAGCAGGTCCCGGGCTGGCTGGCTTCGGCGAAGTGGTTGCCGTACCTGGTGATCTTTGTATGCTGGGCCGGCGCTTTCGCCGCGGCGTTCACCTGCATGGATGGGGCTGACATCTCGCTGGTTGGGTGCGGCATGGCGGCCGGGCTGGCGGCGTTCCTGCTGCACAGCGCCGGCGAGTTCACGCTGCGCGTGCCGGCCATCGGCGGCAGCGGCGCGGCCCTGGCCGCCCTGCTGCTGGCGAGCTGCGAGCGTCCGAAGCCCGGGCGCCTGCGTACCGACACGGCCGTGGCAGCCCTGGCAGGGGGTGGCGTCCTGCTGATCGTATGGTTCGCCGTCGTAACGCCCCGGGCGCTCGACCACGCACTGAGCAAACGGGAAGCCGAAAACGGGGAGTCTCAACTCCGGGAGGGTGCCGCAGCCGCGGACGCGGTCGGGCTGGGCCGGCGGATCATGGCTGACTACGCCCGGGCCTGCAAGGCCGTGCCATACGATGACGAAACGTGGCGCCAGTGCGGCGCCTGGCTGATGTGGCTCGGGCAGAGCGGCCTGGCTGAGGTGCCACCGCTGGCACCCGTAGGTGCATTGAGGCGAGCGGCGGAGCTCAATCCGCTGCACAGCGGCAACTGGGCGCGGCTGGGCACGGCTCGATCCCTCGCCGGGGACCTGGACGGCGCCGTCGAAGCGTATCGCCGCGCGGCGGAACTGCATCCCGCCCTGGCCTTCGCCTGGTACAGCTACGCCCGAGCGGCCGAGGCAACGGGACGGGCCGACGCGGAAGCGACCGACGCATACCGGCGGGCGCTTTCGCTTCTGCCGCGCCAGTACCACCCCCGCAACCGAATACTCGACCCCCCCGGGGAATTGGCCCACTTCTGGAGCCAAACGACGGGGGAGCCCGTACCCGGGACCGTTATCGACCTGGCCGTGCAGATCGCCTCACGCGCCTCGGACGTCCCCATCCCGCGCGAGGCCGGCCCCAGGGAGAAGGTCGCCGCGCTTGCCGCCGGCCTGAAGGGCGCCGACCGTCTGCTGGCGCAATGGGACCGCTACGACGTGGAAACGAGGACGCGTGAACTGTGGGCACTGCTGGCGCCGCGGTTGTGGGAGTGGGCGCTGCAGGAGAAGGTGGGCGGAGGTGATAGGGGAGTGCCAGACGCCGCCCGGACCCAAGAAACTGGAGCCAGCGGAGGGGCTCGAACCCTCAACCCCAGCTTTACGAAAGCTGTGCTCTACCATTGAGCTACGCTGGCCCCGCTGCCGCGACCGTCGGCGGAAGAAGCGGGCCCCACGGTCACGCCACACGGCCGATTATACCAGCGCCCGGCGCGATTTCCAATTCCCCCGGGCGGCCGCTTCCCAGCATTGTGCCGCCGGCACGCCGCCGGGGGCGCAAGCGGGACAACGCGAGGCGGTTCGGCGGATTCTCGTGCTTGAAAACCGCCTTTCTGTGCGCTTTTTCGGCTGAAACCTTGACTTCGGTTGGCGGGATGGGGTATGGTGGATGTTGAGCTGCAGACGGGGATCCGGCTGCAGTTTTCGTTTTTCCACTTTTTCCGTCTTCCGTGTGAGACGGGGGAGAAACACAGAAGTCTGCGTGAAGCATAGGCGGCCTCACCGTCTGGGGCTGCGGCTTCACCAGTGAGAGATGTCCGAGGTGGGCCCGGCAATGGCGAATTCAGGAAACCAAGCGATCCATTGTTATCGTTCCCGCGGAGGGTTGGCCGCGCAGGAGCGGGTCATCGGCCCACATGGACCTTTCCGAATCCCACCAAATGGTTCGGCCGTCCTGAGCCCATTCGGTTCCGACTCCGGAATCGAGGCGAGACGACGGCTGCGCCGCTCCACGCCTTTCTTTGAGCGGAGGCCCCGCGCATAACGCACGTGCTCGGGTTGTGCCGCCCGCGTCCCTCCGGACGTTCCTGGTAGAGGCGGAAGGACTGTCTCTCGTCAGCCGAGCCGGCCCCTTCTCTCTTTGCCTGGGCGACCGGACACTTCTCCGCACCCGAGCCCGCACCGCCTGCTGCAACCCGCAAGGGCCCCCGAGGGCCTGCCGACCCGGCAGCCCTGAGACCAATGACGACAACCACAGACAACCATTACATACCGCCGGCGAAGCTCAGGATCTTCCGCGATGAGTCGCAGAACCTCTGCGCCGAAATCAAGGACCGCGGCACCTGGCAGAAGGTCGCCGCAAGGCTTGCATTCCCCTACTCCGACGCCGAGCGTTTCATCCTCCTTTCCCTTAACGACGAAGAGATCGGGATGGTCCGCGAGCTGTCCGAGCTGGACCCCGTTTCCCGGAACCTGCTCGCAGACGTTCTGAAGAGGCGCTACCACACCCCCGAGATCCAGCGCATCCTGTCCGTCTACGAGGCACAGAACGCCATGATATGGCAGGTCGAGACAGACCGAGGGCAGCGCGAACTGCTGGTCAGAGATCGCCACAATTTCCGCCGCCTGAAGAACGGCGACTTCATCATCATCGACGTGGATGGCAACCGGTTCCGCGTCTCTGGCAGCCGGCGCTTCGACGGCGAGAGCCAGAAACTGCTGGACCTTCACTCGTAGCTCCCGTGGAGGGGCAGGCGTCCGAAGACCCGAGAAAACGCCATGGGTAGAAAAAAGGCCATAATCTGGAAGACGGCGACGTCGCCGTCGTGGATCCGCCAGCGCCTGAACGAGTTCGTCAGGGACGGCGAGAAGGTGACGCTGTGCTTCGAGACGGACATGAACCTGCAGGGCGAGTACGCGATCGAGGCCCTCGTGGTCACCGACAGGCGCGTCATGGTGATCGCCCCCGACCGGGAAGGCGTGGTGCGGGAAGTGCCCCTGCAGAACGTGGCCCTGGTCAAGACCAAGCTGCTAATGGGGAACGGCTTCCTGGTCATCACGACCTGGCAGGAGAACACCGAGATGTTGCGGTTCTCCTCCTCCCTGGCCACAACACTGGAGGAGTTCAAGGAGGAGTTCGAGCAGTACCTGATGTCCTGCCTGGCCTGGCAGGCGCCGAACCAACACGAGGACGAGGTCGAGCACAAGGACGAGGAGGAGTCCACGGCGGACGCATCCGAACAGGCTCGCCGTTGCCCCAAGTGCGGACAGCTTCTTCCCCGCGACCGCGACGTCTGCCGCGCGTGCCTCCGCAAGCGGGACGTCATCTTCCGCATGCTGTCCTACCTGGCGCCCTACAAACGGACGGTGGCCGTGGGCATGTCGTTGACGTGCGTCATGGCCACCATCAACGCGGCAGTCCCGGCGCTGGGCGGGACGCTCATAGACGCGGTCCAGGGCGGCGCGATAGGTGCGCTGAAAGCCCTGGCCTTCGTGTTCGGCGCGCTGGTGCTGATCCGAGCCACCACAATGGGCATCCACCGACTGGTGATGACCCGCATCGCTCAGAGCGTCATCTTCGATCTGCGCGAGCAGGTTTACTCGCACCTGCAGCGGCTGTCGATGGATTACCACGACCGCCAGAGCACGGGCCGGCTGATCTCACGCGTCGTCACGGACACCGCCCAATTGCAGCAATTCGCGGTGGGCCAGGTGCAGCAGTTTGCAGTGGACCTGTTCTTCCTTTTCGTGATCCTGGTGTGGATGCTCAGTTGCTCGGCGAAACTGACGGTGATGCTGTGGTTCCCGCTGCCCGTTTTCTTCCTGCTGGTGAAGTGGTACCGGGGCAACGTCCACAAGGTCCTGCGCAAGGCGTTCCGGACGAGGGCGGCACTGAGCGGCCACCTGGCCGACACCATCCCCGGCGTCGAGGTAGTGAAGGCCTTCTCCCAGGAAGAGCGGGCCATAGGCGAGTTCAACAGCATCAGTGACAGCTACCGCAACGAGGTCATCAAGGCCACGGGGTTCTCCGCCCGGTTCTCCGCGGCGTTCATCCTGCTCACGCAATTGGGCACCGTGCTGGTGTACTGGTTCGGCGGACTGGCCGTGATCCACGGCGAACTCGCGAGCCTCGGCGACCTGGTCAAGTTCCTGGGCTGGATCGGCCTGATGTACATGCCGGTCTGGCGGTTTGCGACCCTGACGGAGCAGTTCGAGTATGCCTCTACGTGTGCCGAACGAGTCTTCGACGTGCTCGACACCGAAGCCGTCATCTGCCGGAACGAAGACGGCGACAAGCTGGACGGCATCGGCGAGGGCATCCGCCTGGAGAACGTGAGCTTCCACTACGAAGGCGGCCCGCCGGTGCTCAAGAACGTCTCGCTGGAGGTGAAGGCGGGCGAGACGGTCGGCATCGTCGGCCCCAGCGGCTCGGGCAAAACGACGCTCATCAAGCTGCTGTGCCGCTTCTACGACCCGACCGGCGGCCGCATCCTCGTCGACGGCCGGGACCTGTCCGAGATCAACCTGGAAGCGTTCCGGAAACAGCTCGCCACCGTGGGCCAGAGCCCCCTCCTGTTCCGGGAAACGATCCTGGAGAACATTCGTTACGGCCAGCCGGAGGCAAGCCAGGAGGACGTGATCCGGGCCGCGCGGATCGCCAATGCACACGATTTCATCATGCAGTTCCCCGAGGCCTACGACACCGACGCGCGCGAGCAGGGAAGCCGCTTCAGCGGCGGCGAGAGGCAGCGCATCTGCATCGCGCGGGCCGTTCTCAAGAACCCCAACCTGCTGATTCTGGACGAGGCCACGTCCGCCGTCGACACCAAGAACGAGCAGCTGATCCAGAGCGCGCTCGACCTGCTCATCAAGGACCGCACCACGTTCATCATCGCCCACAGGCTCTCGACGCTCCGAAACGCCGACCGCATCGTCATGATGACGGACGGGAAGGTGCTGGACGTGGCCCCGCATGCCGAACTGATGGCCCGGTGCACGCCCTACAGGGAACTGGTGGAAGCGCAGGGCCAGCTCGGCGGCGGGCAGTTGCTGGAGGT